>JBGQLA010000416.1:0-4169 GCA_041499865.1 Deltaproteobacteria bacterium | reverse complement strand
GTAAGTTTCCTGCACGTAATCCTCGGCCTCGTCGCCATCGCCCCAGCGGGACGCCAGTGCGACGAGCCGGTTGAGATGGGGCAAGGTCGATGCCTGGAAGCTTGCGCGCCTCGGTTCTGCCTTCACGTGACCTCCGGGAGGTGAAGGATGGATGAGCGAACCGGCCGGATGGACAATCAGGAATCCAGATGGCAGCCATCAGTGACTCCGTGGCGAACCGCCGGCGGATCTGCGCCCGCGGCGGCCGGCGCAAGCCCGGCCGCCGCGAGAACGCCGGAGGGTGCCACCTCATGCGCCTTTCACCGACAGCTCGACGTTGACCTCGACTCTAGGCGCCACGGTCATTCCCAGAACCGAGGGCGCCTTGAGGTCGAAATCGCGGATGTCGAGCTGCAGCGAGCCCCGCACCCTGGTGACGTCGCCCCGTGCCCGTTCGGCGCGGTAATGCACTTTCACCGGGCGCGATTGCCCGTGCAGGGTCAGGTCGCCGTCCACCGTGCCCTCCGCGGGCTGGCGGTCCCGCGGAAACGTCAACGCGGCGCGCGAGACCCGCAGGACCGCGTCGGGGTACTTCCCTGCCTCCAGCATCTCGCGGAACTGGAGGTCCCGCAGACCGATGCCGGTGTCGAGCGGCGCCAGGGGCACCTTGAACGTCAGCGCCGAAGCGTCTTTCTCGATCGAGACTTGCGACCCTCTGCCCTCGATCCGCAGCCCGGCAGGACCGCGCGCGAGGACGGTGACGGCGTTTCTCTCGCCGCGCGAGAAAAGAGCGGTGCCTCCTTCCGTCAGCAACGAGAGAGCGATGACTCCTTCGGTCAGCAGCGCGATGAGCAGGAAGGATGCCGTGAGCAGGTTGCGCGTGTTCAAGTCCTCACCTCCGGTGCCGCGCCAGGTTGCGCGGCGTACCACCGGGGATGACACGAGCCGTCGCTACTATTCCCCGCTCAATCGGGTTGCGATGGGCGCGAATCCGGATCGGGCGCGGGCCATCTCTGCGTGATGACCACCCTGCTGGAAAAGGGAAAGGCGAAGGCGGGGCGCACGGTCGGGAGGGTGGAATGCGACGACACCGATCCGGAAGGATCGCTGGTCGCGCGCGCGGCGTCGACCTGCATGACCTTGCACGGCGAGAGGGCGAAGGGCCGCTGAGTGTCGCCCAGGCGCGGCCCCTCGGGGAACTTCTACTCCGGCAACACCGTCCCGGAGCCGCCCATCTCCTTCGGCAGCTCCCGCATCTTGGGAAGCCCGTCCTTCATCGGCATCACCGTTTCCCGGTAGTGCACGTGCACGCCGGCCTTGAACGGGAAATCCGGGATCGTCGCGGCATACACGTCGATCAGGTTCCAGTGCGGATGCAGCGTCATCAGATGCCCGCCGCACGCCTTGCAGAACTTGCGGAAGCTCTTCTCGCTCTTGTTGAAGACCGCGACCTGATCCGCCCCGCGGGTGATCTTCACCGACTCCGGCGGCCAGAGGGTGAAGGCGTTGACGGGCGCCGCTGCCCAGGAGCGGCAATCGCCGCAATGGCAGTAGCCCATCGCCTTGGGCTCGCCAGAGACGGTGAACGTAACCTTCCCGCAAAAGCATGTCCCCGAATGCTGGTTCATGACTTGCCTCCCAGGGCGCGCAGGAACACCGGTACCATTTTCAAACCTCGCCTGTCGACCGCGCCGGAGTGCGCGGCGTACCAGCGAGGATGAAGCGGCGCGTGGAAACTATTCCGTTTCTCCCCCGCATCGACTCCTAGAGGCCGATCTCGTCCGCGATGGGCTTGAGCGCGTCGATCAGGAAGGCGATGTGCTCGACCAGGGGACGCCCGAGGGCGTCCGCGCCGCCGTACACGTACCCGCGATCGACGCTGCGGGCAAAGGCCTTGTCCTTCAGCTTCTTCACCACCGATTCCGGCGGCAGGTCGGCGATCTTCTTCGTGGGCCGCACTTTCGCGCAGGCGCCGATGAATCCCACCGCTTCGTCGCAGGCGTAGATCGCCCTCTTCAGCGGGGTGTCGCGCGGGATCTTCATGTAGTCCGCGTGCGAGGCGACGGCGTCGATCACCTCGTCGGGCCAGCCGCGCTCGCGCAGCACCCGGGTCCCCACGTGCAGGTGCGTCTCCTCGGTGGGGTTCTGCTCGTAATCGAAGTCGTGCAACAGGCCGACGATCCCCCACGTCTCGATCTCCGCGGGATCGGCCACCCCGAACCAGCGGGCATACGCGCGCATCGCCTCTTCCACCCCGCGCGCGTGCTTGCGCAGCGCATCCGACCGGGTGAACTCGTGGAGGAGCGAAAGCGCGTCGGCGCGCGACCTCATCCCTTGACCGCCTCCGCGATCTGCAGCCGCGCCGCTCGCGCCGCCGGCAGCAACCCGCCCAGCAGGCCCATCAATACCGCGAAGGCGGTGGCCTTGGCGGCGATATCCGGCGAGAAATGGAAGCGGAACTTGATCTCGGTGAACGACGACCAGTTGGTGGTGGTGAAGCTGGTCGCGGCCAGGAACGACGCAAACACGCATCCCGCCACCGCCCCCAGGAGCGAGAGGATCAGGCTCTCCAGCAGGAAGCTTCCCAGCACCGACCGCCGCCTGAATCCCAGCGCGCGCAGCGTGCCCACCTCCCGCACGCGCGAGGCCACCTGCGCGTACATGGTGATCATCGCCCCGAGCGTGGCGCCGAAGGAGAAGAAGACGGCGATGACCGTGCCCAGCACCCGGATGAAACCGGCCAGCTGACCCGAGGCCTCCTCGTAGAAACGGTCTTCGCGCTTCGCCTCCAGGTTCCAGCGTGGGTCGGCGTCCACGGTGGCGCGCAGGCTCTCGAACTCGCCAGGATTCTTCAGGCGGACCGTCATCGTCGAGTACCCGGTCCGGTGCGCGGCGTCCGCGATCTGGTCGGCGTCCGCCCAGATCTCGCTCTCGAATGCGGCGCCCCCGGCGTCGAAGACACCCACCACCTGCCACTGGCGGCGCGCGATGGTGATGCTCTGTCCGATCTCGGCGCCCAGGTATCGCCTGCGAGCGGCGCGGCCGATCATGATCTCGCTCGTCGCCCACTGCGGCGGCCTGCCCTCGGCAAGCTTGACGCCCTTGGAGCGGAGCAGGTCCCAGCCATCCTTCGTCACGCCCCGGATGCCGACGTTTGCCGTGCCACTCTTGTCGATGCGCTCCAGCTGGAAGATGACGAACAGCTCCGGCGAGGCAACCTGCCTGCCGCCTTCCACGGCGACGGCGGGGTCGGCGGCAAACGTCTTCGCGGCCTCGCGCGGCAGGAAGCTGGTCAATTCGGAGGTGGAGCCCTTGCGCAGCAGGATGGCGTTCTCGCGCACGCCGGTGGACTTGAGCGTCTCCTCCACTCCGCGCGCGAGCATCAGCACCGCCGCGAAGACGAACACCACCAGTCCCAGACCGAAGGCCGTAGCGAAAGCGGAGAACCGGCGCCGCAGGATGGAGCGGAGATTGTAGGAGAGCGGGATCATTCCTGTCTCCGCAGCGCGTCGACGATGGCCAGCCTGGCGGCGTGCACCGCGGGAAATGCGCTCGCGGCCGCGCCGATGGCCGCCGCCACCACCACCGTCGCGATGCCGGTGGAGAGCTTGAAGCTCACGTTGCTCAAGAAGCCGAACTGCGCCATTGCGCGTCCGAACCCGCTCAGGATTGGCCGTGCCACTAGCACGCCGAGCAACCCCCCGATGCCTCCGAGCAGCGCACCCTCGCCCAGGGCGAGGTTGCGCACGTGCCTGGGGAGAAAGCCGATGGCCCGCATCGCGCCTACCTCCGGCGTGCGCTCGCGCAGACCCATTGCCAGGGTGTTCCCGAGGATCAGCGCCATGATGATCAGGATCACGCCGCTGACCGCTTCCAGCGCGGAGAGGATGGCGCCCGAACCGGTGACGAACGAGAGCCGGAATGCCTTCTCGGTCTCGGTGTGGGTCTCGTTGTCGCTGTTGGCGAAGAGGGCGTCGATGTCCCGGATGACCCGCGGCGAGTCGCTGGCGTTGGCGACCGTCGCGGTGAACAGGCCGACCAGGTCCTTCCGCGTCGCCGGCTGGGCCTCGTTCAAGCGCGCCCAATGAAAGTACATCACGTTGGCGACGCTCTGGTCGTCGGTGCCTTCGATGATTCCCGCCACCCGGAACTTCCAGTCGCCCGGATAGATCTCGCTGAAGAGCGGGATG
>JBGQLA010000415.1:0-4197 GCA_041499865.1 Deltaproteobacteria bacterium | reverse complement strand
TGCTCATCTGCCTGAGCGCGGTGTACCTGCAGCACCACTACCTGATCGACGTGCTGCTGGGGATCGCCTACGCGATCGTCACCCTCGCGCTGCTGGTCTACCTGCGTCATCACCGCAGAGCGGCCCGCGCGTCGTCGGCCCAGCCGGGCGCGTCCGGGTCGCCGCGGCCCCCCGCGGTGGTGGCGAGCTCCAGCGCGCGCGAGTAGGCGGCGCGAGACTCGGCGTCGCGTCCATTCTTCGCCAGCGCCTCGCCCAGCGCGAGCTGGTTCGGCGGAAAGTCCGGCGCCGCCCGCACCGCCGCTTCCGCTTCGGGCAACGCCGCCTCCGTATCGCCCGGACCGAGAGGCCAGGACGGCGCGCGGAGGCGCAGGATCGCGAGCAGCCGGTGCGGGCCGCCGTGGTCGACCCCGGGATCTGTCTTCACCGCGCGGCGGAGGAGATCGTTCATGCGCGCGATGCCGTCCTTGCCCGTGGCGGGCCGCTCGCGCGCCTGCAGGCCCAGGGCCGCGGCGAGCCAGTAGTCGCAGGGGGCAGCCGAGGGCGCGTTCTCCTCGCAGAGCTGGCCGAGGGCGACCGCGCTCTCCGCGAGCCGGGTCCGCTCGGCGCCGTCCTTTTCCCGCCCGATGCGGAAGGCCTTGGCGCGGATGGCGCCGGCGAACGTCTCCGGGCGGCGGGGATCGGCGCGCGCGGCCTGCAGATACAGCTCCTCGGCGGCCGCAGCCTGCCCGGGCTCGCCGCGGCGGGCCCAGGCTGCCTCGGCTTGCGCCAGCAGCTCCGGCGCGCCCGCCTCCGAAGCCCGGGCGATCGATTCGATCGACGGCGTCTGGTGCAGCGCCTGCGCGCAGCCGGCGCAGAGCAGGAGCCCGGCGGCGAGCTTCACCGCGCACGCCGGTATGCGGCGCGCGCGGCCGCCAGTGCCTGCTCGTCGAGCGGGACGAAACCCGCCATGCGCACGCCGTCGAGGGCGTTGCGGGCGGAGCGATCCTCGGCGAGCCGCAAGAACGCGCCCTCCAGCTCCTTCCAGCGCCGCTCGTCGAGCCGCTTCGCCACCGTCGCCAGCACGGCCGCCGGCATCGCCGGCGACGTCTCCACCACCGCGAGCGACGCCGCGAACGGGAGCGTGCCCATCGCTGCGGCCTGCGCGCCGTCCAAGAGCACCGCCACCTTCTCGCCGTTCGCGGCCCTGCGCAGCGCGGAGAGCACCGCGGTGGCGGGCTCGATGGTGACGTTCGCCGGCAGCTTCGGCACCGCGGCGCGCACGAAGCGCTTCGCGTACCCGGCGCTGGAGAGCACCGTGTACCCGTCGAGCGACGAGGGATGATCCTTCCCGGCCACCAGGGTCCAGCGCTCCAGCGCCTCGCCGCCCTGGGGCATGGCCGAAAGACGCGCCACCAGGCGAAGCTCCTGCTCGTGCGCGAGATAGAACGGCAGCGGCGCGAGGAGGAGGGCCGCATCCATGTCGGCGAGCCGGCGCAGCCCGACCGCTTCGGTCTCCTCGTACGCCGCGGCGAAGGACCCCTCCGGCAGGTGCGCCGTCCGCGCGACGGCAGCCGCGAGCGCCTCCATCGCGGGCTTCGCTTCCGCCGCGTTGCCCGGATATCCGGGGGCGCAGACGACCAGGGTGGTTGCCGCCGCCAGCGCGAGCATGCCGCCTTCTACGCGAAAAGCGCGCTACCCTGCCAGCGTGAAGGATCTTCCCACGCGAATCCTCTCGGGCATCGTCTCCCTGCGCGTTCCCATCCTCGTCGCCTACGCCGCGCTGGTCCCGCTGGCCGCGCTCCGCGCCGCCCGCATCCCGTCCGAGGGCGGCCTCGACCGGCTGATCGCGCCGAGCGATCCCGATTTCGCCGCCACCCGCGCGTTCCAGCGGATCTTCCCGGACGCGCCGTCGGTGCTGCTGGTGTTCGAGTCCGACGATCCCTGGGCGCCCGCGAACCTCTCGCGCGTGGATGCGGCGGCGCGGGAGCTTCGGGGCGTGCCCCACGCCGGCGCGTTCTCGGTGCTCGACGCGGTCCGCCGGGCCCGCCCCGGCGCCAGCCCGGAAGAGCTGCGGGCGCTCGCCACCGGGACGACGTTCTTCCGCAAGCAGGGGCTCGTCGGCGAGCGGTTCCTCTCGGTGGTGGCGGACCTCGACGTGCACGGCGGAGCGGAGCGCGACGCGGCGTTGAGAGCGATCGACGCGGCGCTGGATCGCGCCGGATCGGGCCCGGTGCGCAAGGTGGGCGAGCCCTACGTGCAGTCCTGGATCGAGCGCCAGTCCGGCGCTGCCTCGGTCCGGTACTTCCCCCTCTTCGGCATTCTCGTGGTGGGCACCGCGCTGTTGCTCTACCGCTCGGTGCGGACCCTGATCGCCTTCGTGCTGGCGCTGGGGGCCGCGGTGGCGCTCGGCGTCGCCGCCGGAGGCCTGCTCGGCTTCACCTTCACCATCGTCTCCGTGCTGGTGCCGCTGACGGTCCTCGTCACCACGCTCGCGACGCTGGTCTATCTGCACTCGCGCTTCATCGACCGCCCTCCCGAAGCGCCGGTCCGCGAGCACCAGCTCGTTGCGCTCCGCAACAAGCTCCTGCCGGTGACGGCCTCGACGTTCGCGGCGGTGCTGGGGTTCGCGGCGCTGTCGGTGTCGAAGGTGGTGCCGATCCGCGAGATGGGGCTGTGGACCGCGGTGGGCCTGGCCATCTCCTGGGTCGTCGCCTTCACCCTCTATCCCGCCCTGCAGCTCGTGCTGCGCACGCCGACGGGGACCGCCCGCGTCGCCGGCGGCGGTGTGTACGAGCGGCTCGTGCGCGCGCTGCCGGAGTTCACCTTCCGCCACCGGCGCGGGTTCGTCGGCTCCGTCCTGCTGCTCTGCGTGGCCGGAGCGGTGGCGCTGTTCGGGATCCCCGGGCGCCTGCCCGCGATGGCGGTGGGCACCGACACGCTCTCGTACATCGATCCCTCGCTGCCGCTGCGGAGCGACCTGGTCTGGTTCCGCGAGAACGTGGTGGACCTGAACGTCGCGCACGTGTGGATCCATCTGCCGCGCGCGGAGGCGACGGATTCCGAGGTGCTGCGGGCCGTGGACAGGTTCCAGTCCGGGATCGAGTCGATCCCGGGCGTCACGGCGGTGATCGGCCCGACCACGTTCCTGCGCCTGCGGCGCTACTTCTCCGGGCAGGGCGAACGGCTTCCGGACGATCCGGCGCAGTTTGCGCGCGCGACGGCCGATCTCGAGCAGCTCCTGCTCTCTGAGCCCGGCACGCGCGGCTACATCGACGTCAACCAGCTGCGGGACCTGAACCTCACCGTGCTCTTCCGGCAGGGTGACGCCCCGGGATACGCGGCTCTCTCCGCGAACGTCGCGCGGGCCTTTCAGGGGCTCGGCGCGGCATCGCTCCAGGGGGCGGAGATGCGCGTGGTCGGGGAGTCGGTGCTGCACGTGAAGGTGGGCGCGAACCTGGTTCCCACGCTGGCGCAGAGCTTCGCCATCACCGCCCTGCTCATCTTCGTCGTCTTCCTCTTCATCTTCCGCAGCGCCACGGCCCGGCTGCTGGCGATGATCCCCTCCCTCTTCGCCATCCTCGCCACGTTCCTGGTGATGCGGCTGCTGGGCGGGTCCCTGAACGTCGCGACGATCCTGATCGCCACCACCATCCTCGGAACCACCGAGACCGATCAGATCCACTTCTTCCATCACCTCCACGAGCGCGACGGCGCCCCGCTGGCCGAAGCCCTCCGCCACGCCCTCCGCGTCTCCGGCCGCGCCATCGTCTTCGCCACTTTCATCAACGCCGCCGGCTTCCTCGCCCTGGCCTTCTCCACCTTCCCGCCCCTCCGCCAGTTCGGCCTGGTGACCAGCGGCGCCTTCGTCCTCGCCCTCCTCGCCGACTTCACCGCCCTCCCCGCCGGGCTGTGGATCATCGATCGGTGGCGAACCCCCGCCTCGCGCGCGCCCGACGCACCGCCTTGACGCACTGCGGCCCGTTCCGGAACGAGTTCAGATTCGAGGAGTGCCCGAATCAATCGGCGTCAGAACATGAAGCGTCGTAACGACACGTTCAGGAGGATCCCGATCCCCAGCATGTCCGCCACCACGCTGCTGCCGCCGTAGCTGAACAACGGCAGCGGCACCCCGACCACCGGGAGCAGGCCGGTGACCATCCCCATGTTGATGAAAGCGTGCCAGAAGAACAGCGCGGCGATGCCGAGGGAGACGAAGCT
>JBGQLA010000414.1:0-4245 GCA_041499865.1 Deltaproteobacteria bacterium | reverse complement strand
CGAGCTGGAGGAGATCTGCACCACGCTCGCCGACGTGCGGCTGGAGGAGCGGGCCCAGGAGCACGTCGCCAGGTACGTCCCGCCCTCGCTCGCCCTGGAGCGCATCGCCGGCGAAGTGGCGCGCTCGCTGGCGCAGCACGGACCCGCCGCCCGGCGCGGGGTGGACATCGAAGCTTTTCTCGGCGGCGTCGCCCGCCGCCTCTCCGGCGTAGAGCCGCAGCGGGTGCGCCGGGGAGAGCTGGTCGTCTCCGTGCACCTCCCCGGCCCGGCAGCGCTGCGGACCTGGGCGGCGGGCGCGACGGGCGCCGTCTGCGCCACGCCGCGGCAGGACTCGACCGGCGGCGACCTCCTCACCGCGCTGGGGATGCCGGTGGTCTGGGGGGTGCGGGACATCTTCGAGTCCGTCTCCCAGGGAGACCGCGTCGCCCTCGACAGCGACGGCGGCGAGGTGGTGATCAACCCGAGCGCCGCGCAGGCTTTGGCGTGGAGACGCTGATCGATGCTGGGCGGTCTCTACGGGCAGTCGCTCACCCTGCTCACCGACCTCTACCAGCTGAGCATGGCCGCCGCCGCATGGAAGACCGGCATCGAGGATCGCGAGGCGGTGTTCCACCTCCTCTTCCGGCGGGCGCCGTTCGGGTCGGGTTTCACCGTCGCCGCGGGCCTCGCCACGGCGCTCGAGTACCTGCGCGAGATGCGCTTCAGCGCGGACGATCTGCGCTACCTCGCCGAGCTGCGCGCGGACTCGGGCGAGCCGATGTTCGAGGCCGGCTTCCTAGAGCACCTGCGCCGGCTGGAGCTGAGGCTGGACGTGGACGCGGTGCCCGAAGGGACGGTGGTGTTCCCCCAGGAGCCGCTCCTGCGCGTCAGCGGCGCGATCGTGCCCTGCATGCTGCTGGAGACGCCGCTGCTCGATCTGATCAACTTCCAGACGCTGATCGCCACCAAGGCGGCGCGGGTGTGCATCGCAGCGCAAGGGGAGCCGGTGCTGGAGTTCGGCCTTCGCCGCGCCCAGGGAGTGGACGGGGCGGTGAGCGCCGCCCGCGCGGCGTACGTCGGCGGGTGCGCGGCGACTTCCGACGTGCTGGCGGGGAAGTTGCTGGGCATCCCGGTGCGCGGCACGCATGCCCATTCCTGGGTGATGCTCTTCGACTCCGAGCGCGAGGCGTTCGACGCGTACGCCCGCGCCATGCCCCACAACGTGGTGCTGCTGGTCGACACCTACGATTCGCTCCAGGGCGTGCGCAATGCGATCGAGACCGGGAAGTGGCTGCGCACCCAGGGGCGCGACCTTTCCGGGATCCGGCTCGACTCCGGCGACCTGGCCTGGCTCTCCGTCGAGGCGCGCAAGCTGCTCGACGCGGCGGGTTTCACGAAGACGGTGATCTACGCCAGCAACGAGCTGGACGAGAACGTGATCGCCAGCCTCAAGCAGCAGGGAGCGAAGATCGGCGCCTGGGGCGTGGGCACCCGGCTGGTGACCGGCGCCGACGACGCGGCGCTCGGCGGGGTCTACAAGCTGACCGCCATGCGCGAGAAGGGCGGCCCCTGGAAGCGCCGGATCAAGCTCTCCGAGCAGAGCTCGAAGATCTCGGTCCCCGGGATTCTCCAGACGCGCAGGTTCACCGCCGGCGGCGAGTTCGCCGGCGATCTGATCTACGACGTCGAGGACGGCGAGCCGTCGCGCACGCTGATCGACATGCTCGACATCACCCGCCGCAAGACCGTCCCGGAGGGCGTCCCCCACGAGGACCTGCTCGTCCCGGTGGTGCGCGGCGGAAAGGTGGTCTACACGCCGCCGCCGCTCGCCGCCTCGCGGGAGCGCACGCAGGCCCAGATCGGACACCTGCATCCGGGGATCAAGCGGTTCGTCAACCCGCACCAGTACCCGGTGGGGCTCGATCCCAGGCTGCACGAGCGCCGGCTGCGGATGATCCTCGAGGCTCGGCGGGCATGATCTTCACCACCCGCGCCTACGCCCCGCTCGGCGCGCGCGTGGCCGCGCTGGCGAAGCGGCCGATCGGCGAGGTGGAGACGCGCCTGTTCCCGGACGGCGAGCGGTACCTGCGCCTCTCCAGCGATCCCGCCGGGGTGGACGCGGCGGTGCTGGGCGGCACGATCGGGGAGGCGGACACGCTCGAGATCTACGACCTCGCCTGCGGGGTGGTGGAAGCGGGCGCGCGCAGCCTGACCCTGGTGATCCCGTATTTCGGCTACGGGACCATGGAGCGGGGAACGCGGCCGAACGAGATCGTCACCGCCAAGACGCGCGCGCGCCTCCTCTCCAGCATTCCCGTCCCGGGCTCGGGAAGCCGCGTGCTCCTCCTCGATCTGCACACCGAGGGCATCCCCTTCTACTTCGAGGGCGCGCTGCGACCGGTGCATCTCTCCGCGCGCGCGGTGGTCCTCCCCGCCCTGCAGCGGCTCGGCGCGGAGGTGGTGGCGTGCACGGACGCGGGGCGCGCCAAGTGGGTGGAGCGCTTCGCCAACGACCTCGGGATCCCGGCGGCCTTCGTCTTCAAGCGGCGGCTCGAGCAGGGCACCGAGGTGACCGCGGTCTCCGCCCAGGTGGCGCAGAAGCGGGTGGTGATCTACGACGACCTGGTGCGCAGCGGCGGCTCGCTGATCGCCGCGGCCCGCGCGTACCGCGAGGCGGGCGCGTCGGCGATCGCCGCGGTCGCCACCCACGGCGTCCTTCCCGGCGACGCTCTCGACCGGCTGCGCGGCAGCGGGGCGCTGGAGAAGCTCGTGATCACCGACTCGCACCCGCGCGGCGCGTCGCTCGCCGGCGACTTCGTAGAAGTGGTCTCGGTCGCGCCGGTCCTGGCCCAGGCGCTCAGCGCCTGACTGCGCGCACGGCCTCGCGCAGCGCCTGGGGATTGGCGCGCCCGATGAAGCTCTTGCGCAGCTTGCCTTTGGCGTCGAAGACGAACGTGGCCGGAAGGGTGCCGTCCCAGGCCCGCTCCCCCAAGGCGCTCGCCACCGGATCCGGCTGCGGCGCGTCGAGGAGGACGGCGCGCGCGTCGGAGAGCTTGTACTCCGCCAGCATCCGCTCCGCCTTCTTGCGGTCGCTGGGCCGGTCGATGCTCACCAGCAGCACCGCGACGCCCTGCGAAGGCAGCTTCCGCAGTTGCGGACGGAGGGCGGGGAACTCCTCGCGGCAGGCGCCGCACCAGGTCGCCCAGAAATGGAGCACCACGGGGCGCGCCGGCTTGCCCGCGGCCCGCGCCACCAACCCCGGCGCGCGGGAGACCGGGACGACGGGCATGGCGGCGAGCAGCAGTGCGAGGAGGGCGCCCATCAGTCCAGCTCGATCAGCTCGAAGCGGTCGCGGCGCGGATCGTCGTCGCGCCGCGTGCCGGAGCACGCCTGCAGGGTTGCGCGGCCCTGGCCACAGAACCGGCACAGCCCTTGGGGAGAGAAATCGTGCTCGCCGGGCTGCAGCGTTCGGGGCGCTGGCGGCGCCGGCGGAGGGAGCCGCACCAGCGCCTCGTCGATGCGTCGCGCGACCTCGTCTTCACGGGCGGCGATCTCCGCCGCGCGGGGATCCGGCTGGCCGTCGAGTCCGACGAAGGCGCGCTCCTCGAAGAAGAGCTCGACCAGCGCCACCGGCTGCTTCTGCCTCAACAACACCGCGACGCGGGCGCGCCCCTGGTCGCGCAGCAGGCGGCGCCGCGCTTCCGGCGCGACGCCGAGCTCGCGCAACGCCGCTTCGCCCTGCCGCTCCCGGTCCTCCGGCTCCCACTCCGCGGCCAGGATCACGTGCAGGCGGCCGCGAAACCGCTCCGCCAGCGGAGCGAAGGGCCGCACCCGGTCCTGGTTCGTGTACTTGTCGCCGAGGATGGCGAGCAGCGTCGGCCCGTCGGTGAGGCTGGCCTGCAGGAGCTGCCCCAGCGACTTGCGCGCGCGCCGGGCGGCGAACCAGGGGATCACCGTGTACACGCCGCGAGGATAACCCACCCTTGACCGGCCGCGCAGTGCGCGCCACAACTCGGCGGCTTGCACCTGACCATCCTCTCCCGCAAGGCCGGCATCTACACCACCCGCCGGCTGGCGCAGGCGGCCCGGCTGCGCGGGGCGCGCGTGCGCGTGCTCGACCCGGTTCGCGTCGAGATGCACCTCGGCGACGGGGCGGGGGCGTACTACGGGCGCAAGCCGCTGGCGAGGACGGACGTGGTGGTGCCCCGGATCGCTCCTTCGGTGCAGGCGTACGGGCTGGCGGTGGTGAACCATTTCGAGATGATG
>JBGQLA010000413.1:0-4275 GCA_041499865.1 Deltaproteobacteria bacterium | reverse complement strand
GGTGATGCTCACCGCGATGGCCATCGCCCGCGAGAGGGAGCGAGGCACGCTCGAGCAGCTGATCGTCTCCCCGCTCGGCCGCGGCGAGCTGGTGGTGGCGAAGATCCTCCCGTACGTGGCGATCGGCTACGTGCAGATGACGCTGATCCTGATCCTCGGCCGGGCGATCTTCGGGGCGCCGTTCCGCGGATCGGTGACGCTCCTCTACCTGCTCGCGTTCGTGTTCATCGCCGCGAACCTCGCCGTCGGCCTGTTCTTCTCCACGCTGGCGAAGACGCAGCAGCAGGCCATGCAGATGAGCTTCTTCTTCCTGCTCCCCAACATCCTGCTCAGCGGATTCATGTTTCCCTGGGAAGCCATGCCCCGGGCTGCGCAACTTCTTTCGCAGGCGCTTCCGCTGACCCACTTCCTCCGCATCGTGCGGGGAATCACCCTGAAAGGCAGCGGACTTGCGGACGTTTCCGGCGAGCTCGCCTGGCTGGCAGGCATCCTCACGCTGCTGGTGGTCCTCGCCTCGGCAAGGTTCAGCAAGAAGCTGGCCTGACGGCCCGTGCCGTGCACCGGCGAGGGTATTTCGGGTAAAACCGCCCTCCCATGCGTTCCCTGGACAGGCTGCGCGCAAGCTACGACGAGGATTCGCAGGTCGTCATCCAGGAAAAGCGATCGCCGCCGCGCATGCTCTTTTCCGATACCGAGATCCTCCTCGAGGAAATCCCGGTGGGAACGCGCGTGGTCTTTCCCAACCCGCCGGTGGAGGAGCTGGCCAACTGGCGCGCCGCGATCCGCTGGGCCATCAACCATCCGGAGGGCTGCGATCCCCTGCACGCGCAGCTGCGGCCGGGGATGCGCGTGGTCATCGCCATCGACGACATCTCGCTGCCGCTGCCGCCGATGCGCACCCCGGACGTGCGGCAGCACATGCTGGAGATCGTCCTCCAGCTGCTCGGCGATTCCGGCGTCGACGACGTGCACCTCTTGATCGCCAACGCGCTCCACCGCCGCATGACCGAGGCGGAGATGCGGCGGATGGTGGGGACGAAGATCTTCAACGCCTACTACCCGGACCACTACACGAACCACGACGCCGAGGAGCCGGGCGCGATCGTCGAGCTGGGCACCACCGAGACGGGAGAGAAGGTCCGCATCTCGCGCCGGGCGGTGGAAGCGGACCTGGTCATCTACCTGAACGTGAACTTCGTCCCCATGGACGGCGGCCACAAGTCCGTGGGCACGGGATTGACCGATTACCTGGGGCTGCGGGCGCACCACAACCCGCAGGCCATCCGCGGCTCGAAGAGCTACATGGAGCCGAAGCACTCCGAGCTGCACAGCTCGGTCGATCGCATCGGCAAGGTGATCGACCAGCACCTGAACGTCTTCCACATCGAGACCGCGCTCAACAACAAGATGTTCGACGGCGCGATGGGCTTCCTCGGCAAGCGCGAAGAGGACTTCACCGACGTCGACCGGGCCGCCCTCGCCGGACTGCGCTGGACGCTGCAGAGGACCCCGCGCGGGCTGCGGCAGAACATCTTCCACAGGGTGCCGGCCGCCTACGGCCTGATCGCCTGCGCCGCCGGACGCACCGAGCTGGCGCACGAGAAGATCCTCCAGGCCTGCCGCCGCCAGCTCTTCGTCAAGGTGCGCGGCCAGGCGGACATCCTGGTCGCGGGCATTCCCTACATCAGCCCGTACAACGTGAACTCGGTCCTCAACCCGCTGCTCGTGCAGGTGATGGCCTGCGGCTACTTCTTCAACATGAACCGCGGCGTGCCGCTGGTGAAGAAGGGCGGGACGCTGATCGTCACCCACCCCTGCATGGACGAGTTCGACCCCGTCCAGCACCCCAGCTACATCGAGTTCTTCCACCGGCTCTTGCCGGAGACGACCGACGCGATGACCCTGCACATGAAGTACGAACGGGAATTCGCGCAAAACCCGTCGTACGTGCACCTCTACCGCAAGGGCAACGCGTACCACGGGGCCCACCCCTTCTACATGTGGTACTGGGGCGAGAACGGCCGCCAGCACCTGGGGCAGATCATCGCGGTCGGGACCGAGAACACCCACGTCCCCGAGCTGATGGGCTGGGAGCGCGCCGACACCCTCGCGGAAGCCATCGACATGGCCCGCGGCCGGCAGGGCCGGTCCGCGGAGATCACCCTGATGCACCACCCCCCGATGGTGATGACGGAGGTCACCCTCGCGGGCCACGAAGGCGTGCGCCAGCTTCCCGAGCACGGCGGCGCCCCGGCCTCGAAGCAGGGCATCGCGGCAAAGGAAGAGCCTTGAGCATCGACCTCGAGAGCGCCTTCCGCGGGCGCGAGATCCTCGTCACCGGCGTGACGGGATTTCTCGGCAAGGTCGCCCTCACCCTGCTGCTCGATCGGTATCCCGAGGTGGGAAAGGTCTACGTCCTGGTGCGGCCGCGCGCGGGCGGCGCGGCGGACGACAGGTTTTTCGGGAAAGTGGCGTCGTCTCCCCCGTTCCGGCCCCTGCGCGAGCGTCACGGCGACGGGTTCGAGGCGTTCTTGCGCGACAAATGTGTCGCCCTTTCCGGCGACATCACCGACCCGCTGCTCGGGCTCTCCGACGAGCAGGTCCGCGCCCTCACCGGCAAGCTCGCCTGCGTGGTGAACTGCGCCGGCCTGGTCACGTTCAATCCCAGCCTCGAGCTGGCGATGAACGTCAACGCCGAAGGGGCGAGGAACGCCGCCGCGCTGTGCAAGAAGACCGGCGCCACCCTGATCCACATCTCCACCTGCTTCGTCGCCGGCACCCGGCGGGGGCCGGTCTTCGAGGACGAGCCGCTGACCGGGAGCTATCCCAAGGCGCACGACCTCGACGAGAGGGCGCGGGTGCCGTTCGCCGTCGACGTGGAGCTGAAGGACGTGGCCGCGCTGGTCGCGCGCCTGCGGGCCGAGGCCGACGACACCGCGCTGGCCGCGCAATTCCGCGCTTCGGCGGTGGAACGGCTCCGCGAGGAAGGCCGCGATCCCGACGACGAGAAGGCGCTGCGCCTCGCCGCCGGGCGCGAGCGCAAGCTCTGGCTCTCGCAGCGGCTGGTGCAGGCGGGCATGGACCGCGCTCGAGCCTGGGGCTGGCCCAACACGTACACGTACACCAAGGCGATGGGCGAGCAGGCCATCGCGGCCAGCGGCTGCAAATACGCGCTGGTGCGGCCCGCGATCGTGGAGAGCGCGCTCCGCTTCCCCTTCCCCGGCTGGAACGAGGGGTTCACCACCTCGGCGCCGCTGGTGTTCATGGGACTCAAGGGCCAGCGCGTCTTTCCCGCCGAGCACAAGCTCGTGCTCGACCTGATCCCGGTCGATCTGGTCGCCGCCGGCATCCTCGGGGTCGCCGGAGCCGCCTGCGCGGGGCGGCTGGAGCAGCGCGTGTTCCAGCTCGCCTCGGGCGACGTGAATCCGTTCTACGTCCGCCGCTCCGTCGAGCTGGTCGCGCTCTACAAGCGCCGGAAGATGGACGAGGGCCTGGCGAAGGGCGAACGGACCGCGTTCGAGAACTGGATCGACACCTTCCTCGAGCCGTACCCGGCCTCGAAGGAGCTCTATTTCGCCTCCAGCACCCCGCTCTTCCGCACCGCCGCCAAGGGGCTGCGCAAGCTGATCGCCGAGCGCGGCGCATCCTGGGGCGCTCCGCGGACCAGCGCGCTCCTGGCCCGCGCCGACCAGGCGCTCGCGGGCGTCGATCGCCAGCTGGCGGCGCTGGAGACCATCTGGGACCTGTTCCTTCCCTTCGTCGCCGGCGAGCGCTTCATCTTCCAGTGCAAGCAGACCCGCGCCCTCTGGGCCCAGCTCTCCGAGGCGGACCGCGCGAAGCTCCCCTGGGACCCGGAGGCGATCGACTGGCGCCAGTACTGGATGGAAGTGCACATGCGCGGCCTCGAGGAGTGGGTGTTCCCCGGCCTCGAGGAGGAGACCAAGGCGCTCAAGCGCGAGGTGGCGCAGCCCAAGGACTTGCTGGCGCTGCTCGCGGCTTCCCAGCATGCGTTCGGCCAGCGCGTGGCGCTCCGGTTCTATGCCGGCGAGGACAGCGCGGCGGAGCTGGCGCGCACGCGCGACGATCGGGTCACGTACGACGAGCTGGCCCGCTTCTCGGATCGCGCGGCGCGCGCGCTGCAGGCGGCCGGAGTGGGCGCCGGCGACCGGGTGCTTCTCTTGTCCGAGAACCGCCCCGAATGGGCGATGGCCTACTTCGGGATCCTCAAGGCCGGAGGCACGGCGGCGCCCCTCGACCCGAACCTCTCGCTGCAGG
>JBGQLA010000412.1:0-4280 GCA_041499865.1 Deltaproteobacteria bacterium | reverse complement strand
CAGACCAGGCGGGCCTTCTCCCCGACCTTCATCTTCTGCACCCCTTCGGTCCAGCACTTGATCACCTGGTTCAGCGGGAACTCGGCGGGCTGGCCGCGCTTGTACGAGGAGTCGAACACGGTGCCGTTGGTGAGGCGGCCTTCGTAGTTGACCTTCACCTTGTCGGTGGCGCTCGGGCTCGGGCCGTTCCCCGGCGTGAGCGTCTTGTAGATCAGGCCGCTGGGCAGCTTCGTCGCGCCCGGCTCCTTCGCCGCCTTGTCCGCGTACGTCCGCCCCGCCACCTTCTCCTTGTCCGCGCCGGCCGCGGACCGCGCCTGCGCGAGCGCGTTGATCTTCTCCATCTGCTGATCGGGCTCGACCACCGCCTTCTTCCCGGTGGTGCCGTCCGAGATGCCGCGCTTGACGATCTCCAACTCCTGCGGCTTGAGCGAGAGCGGCGCGAGATTGCGGCTCCCCATCAGATAGCCGATGGCGTAGAGCGACTTCTCGTCGTCGCTCTTCAGGGCCTGCGCGGAAGCGGAGAGCGAGACGAGCAGAGCGAGGGCAAAAACAGGACGCATCGAGGAACCTTTCTCCAGAGAGGCGCGGGACTTTACGCTACTTTTCCATTTCCTGGGTGATCGCGATCAGCAGCTTGCCCGCCTTCTCGTTCTGCGGATCGACGCGGATCCCGCCCACCAAAATGGTCCCGCCGCGCTGGATGGCGTAGTCGGTGTGCAGCTTGCGCGAGTGCGCCGGGTGCTCGCCGAGCAGCTCGAGGTGCACCTTGATCTTCCCGTCGGAGTCGAGCTGCCGGGGCGTGACCTGGAGGCTCCGGCTCCCGGGCAGCTCCACCTGCGCGGCGTTCTTCCAGTCGAGATCGAAGGTGTGCTCGTCGATCAGCCGGTAGCTGCGGAAGCGGAACTGCTCCCCGAAGGCGTCGATGTGCGGCGCGATCGGCCGCAGCTTCGGATCCATCCCCGCCGGCTCCGCCGGATCGTTCGAGGCGGCGATGGCGCGCACGGTGATCTTCACCCGCCGCTCGGCCACCCCGGCGTCCGCCTGCGCGATCAGCAGCGCGGCCGAGACCAGCAGAGCCGTCACTGCGGAATCCGCCGGTCGTCCGACATCCAGATCACCGTCGTCTGCTGCGGCAGCTGCAGGACGGCGCCGTCGTGGGTGCCGAACTCCACTTCCTCCACCTGCGGTGAGTTGTCGGCGAGCAGGGCCAGCTCGTCGTCGGCGCGGGAGGGGGAGAGGAAGACGGCGAGCGCCATGCAGGCCGCGGCCGCCAACCCGCCGGCGGAGAGGAAGGCGCCCCGGTGCGCCCACCACATCTCGCGGCCCCAGACCGGGATCGGCGAGGGAGCGGCGCGCTGCTCCCGGGTCCGGGCGAGCACCCGGTCGGCAAGTCCGTCCAGCGGAAGCTTTGCCGCCCGGGCGGCGAGCGCATCCCGGAGCGCCTGCCCCTGCGCGACGATCAGCGCCTCGCGATCGCGGCAGGAAGCGCAGCCGCGCACGTGATCCTCGACCCAGGTGCGATCGTCGGTCGACAGGGCGCCGTCCGCGAGCGGTCCGAGCAGCGGCACCACCTCTTCACAGCCCTTCATTCGCCCTCCTCCGTCTCCGCCGGCCCGGGCGCGTCCTCGCCGAGATACTCGCGCAGCTTGCCCTGCATCTTCAGCCGGGCGTGGAACAGGCGGCTCATCACCGTCCCCTTGCGGATCCCGAGGACCTTCGACAGCTCTTCATAGCTTAGCCCCTCCACCTCGCGCAGGATCAGGATCGCCCGGTGGTTCTCCGAGAGCTCCGAGAGCGCCTCCTCGATCCGGCCGCGCAGTTCCGAGTTCAGCGCCTGGCGCTGCGGGCCGGCGAGCGCCGCCGACGGAGGATCCATCGCGGCCTCGATCTCCGCCTCGTCGCCCTGGTCGAGGTCCACCCGCTCTCCGCGGCCCCTGCGCCGCTGCGCATCGAGGCACAGGTTCATGGCGATGCGGTAGGTCCAGGTGAAGAACGACGAATCGCCCTTGAAGGAGGGCAAGTACCGATGGACCCTGACGAATGTTTCCTGTGCGATGTCCATGGCCTCGTCCTGATCCTTGGTCATTCCGAGGGCGAGCTGCACCACCCGCCGCTGGTAGCGCTCCACCAGCTTGCGAAAGGCCTGCCCGTCACCCCGCTGCGCCGCCCGGACCAACGCCCGGTCGTCGTTCGCCTCCTTCGGACCCTCGTTCATTCGGACGCCTTGGAGTGGGGCAAATTCACGGCGGTTCCGGGGTGGTGCGGCAACCTACCAAAAAGGAACGAACAGGGAACCGAGGCCTCGGCGGGAATCCTGGAAAGGGCAACCTTGTCTAGACTGTAATGATGCGGTCCTGACGCGCGCGGACTACAAGGGACTTCTCCGGATGCAGCTTCAGCAGAACATCCCCACGCTCGGCGGACTTGCCGAGCCCCCGCAGCGGTCACGGCGGGAGCAGCTCGCGGCGGACGGCGAGCGGGCGCGTCGGGAGATCGGCGCCGTCATCGGGAGAGCGCGGAGGCGGGCGGTGGCTTTGGCCGCGGCGCGCGCCCTGGCCCTGTTCCTCGGCGGGCTTTCGCTGGCGCTCCTCGCGGGAGCGTTGATCGCGAGCGTGGACGGCGCGCTGCTCGCGCGCATTGCCGCCGGGGGGCTCGCGGCGCTCGCCTCGGCGGGCGTGGTCTGGTTCTCGCTCCGCTCGCCGCTGCAGCGCGCGGCGGTCCACGCGCGCGATCCCCGCCTGGTGGCGCGGCTGATCGGCGGGCCCTCCGAGCTGCTCAGCAGCGTGGAGCTCTCGCGGGAGGGCGCGGGCGCCGTCTCCACCGAGCTGCTCTCGCTGCTGCACCTGCGCGCCGCCGCGTCGGCCCGGAAGATCGACCTCTCGCGGGCGCTGCCGGGGTCGTCGCTGCGCTGGCCTTTCCTCGTCCTCGCCGCAACCGGCCTGGTCTGGATGCTGGTCGCCTCGTTCGCGCCACGCTACGTCTCGCACGGCATCGCCCGCCTGTGGCGCGGCGACAGCGGGGCGCCGCCGGTGGAGCTGACCCCCATCGCCGGCGATCTCTCGATCACCTACCTCTACCCCGCGTACACCGGGCTGCCGCCGCGCACCGAGGAGGGGACGGCGGGCGATCTGCGCGCTCCCCGCGGGACCGAGGTGCGCCTCGCGGCGCGCGCGGACCGCGACCTGTCGCAGGCGTTCGCGGTGGTGAACGGGGCGGCGGTGAAGCTCGACGCGACGGGCGCCGGACACCGGCAGCTCTCGGGAACGTTCCAGCTCACCCAGCCGGGGCAGTGGAGCCTGCGCTTCACGGACGCGCGCGGCCGGACGCTCGCGCAGGGTCCCTCGCGGCCGATCGAGATCGCCGCCGACCAGGCGCCACAAGTCAGCATCGACGCGCCCAGGCAGGCGGTGCTGGAGGTGGATCCGCAGGGCAAGGTGCCCATCGCCTGGTCCGCGGCTGACGACTACGGGCTCACGCAGGTCACCCTGGTCTGGCAGCGCCCCGGCGCGAAAGAAGAGCGCGTGACGCTGCAGGCGCCCGCGGCCCCGGCCAAGCGCCTCCGCGGCGCGTACACCTGGGAGCTCTCGCCTTTGCGGCTGCGCCCCGGCGACCGCGTCAGCTACCACCTGGAGGCGAAGGACAACGACGCGGTGGACGGCGCGCAGCGCGGGCTCTCCGCCAGCCAGGCGATCAAGGTCTTCTCCGCGGCGGAGCACAGCCGCGAGTCGCTGATCCGCGCGCAGGCGCTCTGGGAACGGCTGGTGGCGCTGCTCGGGGATCGGCTGGACGAGAAGCCCGCTCCTGCCGAGGCGGAGGCGCTTTTGGCGTGGTACGCGCAGACGGCGCAGAAGGATCGCGACGCGCGCGTCCTCTCGCAGGAGCTGTACGCGGCCGGAAGCGAGCTGCTCAAGGACAAGCTCTCGCCCAAGGCGCTGGGCAGGGCGCTCCGCTACGTCTCCACCAGCCTGGGTCCCGCCGTTCACCGCGTAAGCCTCGCCCGCGCTCCGCTCTCGCGCGGGGTGGCCGGGCGCGACGGCGCGGTGCGCGGCTTCACGGCCGCGCTGCGCAACGAGATTCGCGAGGAGGAGAAGGACGTCCTCTACCTCGAGGACCTCCTCGACCGCGCCCGCCTCGACGCCATGCAGGAGGTGGGCAAGGAGCTGGCGGCCTCGCGCCGCGAGCTCTCCCGGCTGGCGGAGAAGTTGCGCAAGGCCGAGGACGAGGACACCCGCAAGGAGCTGCTGGCGGAGGTCGATCGGCTGCGCGAGCGGATCCAGGAT
>JBGQLA010000411.1:0-4301 GCA_041499865.1 Deltaproteobacteria bacterium | reverse complement strand
TGCACTCCACGTTCGCCTGCTTGTGGCGCGCGTGCGGGAAGAGGATCTCGTCGCCGGAGGGGTTGGTCCCCAGGATCGTGGCGGCGGTGGCGCAAGCGAGGATGGCGCCGGCAGCGAGCAGGACCGTCCGCTTCATCGGAAGCCTCCGGGCAGGCCGGCGGGAATTCCGAAGCGGTACGTGAGCCGCGCGATCACCTCGGTGCGCCGCTCGAAATACGGGGTGGTTCCGAGGGAGCCGGCGAGCATCGCCTCCCAGTTGGGCAGGAAAGCCCAGCCGCAGGTCAGGGTACCCACGAACGAGCGCTTCTGGGTATTGATCTCGCGCTCGAGCCAGTATGCGTCGAGATCGAGGGTCAGCGTCACGTTGCGCGGCAGTTTGCGGATTCCGAAAAGCCGGCCCTGCTTGTACCCGTTGTCCGGCTCGGTGAGCAGCCGGAACTCCGCCCCGTAGGAGCCGCCGTACGGTGTCCGCCAGGTGGCGCGCGCTCCGCCGCGGTGCCCGTGGCCGCCTTCCACCCGCATCCAGTGCCAGTCGGCCTCCAGCGAGAGCGGCTGCAGCAGGCGGTAGACGATCTCGCCGCCCGCCTCGTTGCGGATCTCCTCGGAGAAGACGGCGAAGATGGAGCTGCGGTCGATGAACAGGTCCGGCGCGGTGCGCTGGACGTCGGCCACGAGCTGCAGCTTGCGGTCCACCTGCCAGAGCGCCTGCAGCTTCGCCTCGGCGAGCCGGGCTTCCTCCAGGCTCCACTGCGCGAGCCCGCTCACGGTCACCGGGCGGATCGGCGTCCAGCTCCCGTCCAGCGCCACGTCGTTGCGCGCGAGGTAGCCCCGCCGCAGGGCATAGACGTAGGAGGCGCCCACTTCGGAATCGAAGGCCTTGCGCCAGAACACCCGCGCGCCGGTGAGGAAGTCACCGCGCGCCTGCGAGAAGCGCGGCTGCACCGGTACCCCCGCCCAGGCCTGGACGCCGAAGCCGTAGGCGATCACGCCGTCGGCCGCGATTCCGTCGAGCTGCGTCGAGCGCAACGCGCCGCCGACCGCGAGCTGCCGGCCGACGCGGAGGAGCAGGTGGCGCTTGAGGAGCCGCCCTTCGAAGAAGAAGGAGTCGAGGTCCCCTGCCGTGCGGTGCTCGTCGAAGGGCGGCCCCAGCGTGAGCCGGCCCCAGCCGCGGGCGACGATGCGCACGTCCTGCAGCCAGTCGGTGCCGTCGGCGCGGGTGCTGAGCGCGAAGCTCTCGTAGATGGGCGATTCCTGGTATCCGCCGTTGCGAGTGTAGGGGTGGGAGTCGAACAGCGTGGTGGCGCTGCCGTCGGCGCGCGCCGCGGCCGCCGCCAACAGGGCGAGGACCAGCAGCTTACGGGGTGACATCGATCACTCCGTTGATGTGGGTGCTGGTTCGTGCTCCGGGAGGTCCGGAGACCAGGATGCCGCCGGTGCTGGACACGGTGGTGGAATGACAGCGAGCGCAGTCGGGGAAGACGATGCCGGCGTGCTGGGCGTTGCCGGGCGGCGCGCCATGGCAGGACCCGCAGAACGCCTGCGAGGTTCCCAGCGTCCACACCGGCGCGCGCAGCTTGGCGGCGGTGTCGGTGGCGAGCTTTGCCCCGCCGCCGTGGCAGTAGCTGTTGGAACAAGAGGAACCGTTCCAGGTGGGCGTTGCGCCGTCGGCGAGCGCGAGTCCCGAGAAGGTGACGGTGGCGGGGCGGAGATGATCGAGGTGCCCCGGACTGTGGAGGTCTGCCGGCACCTGGTGACAGACGCCGCACGCGATCGGCGCGGAGATGACGGTCCGACCGAACAGGTGGGCCTGGTGGGCGCCGACGCCCCGCGCGGAGGAATTCGCGTTGCCCGAGAGGTCGTGCGGCGGCGCCGGCGATTGCGGGCTGCCGTGGCAGGACGAGCAGGAGGCGGTGCCGTCGGCGGCCACCTGCAGCGAGTGGCACTGCTGGCAGGACACGCCCGCCGTGCCGCCGGAGAGGTTCTCGCCGTGGCACTTCTGGCAGGTGGCGAAGTTCCAGCTCCTGGCGCGAAGCAGGTTGGCGTGGAACTCCGCATCGTGAGGATTCAGGATTCCGCCCTCGTGCACGCCGGAGCGGAAGAACGCCAGCCGCCCATCCACCACCCACTCGCGCGCCTTACCGAACGCTCCGGCGACGGGCGCGTGCACCGCGTCGGCCTGAGCCGGGTCGATGGTGCGCAAGAGCAGCGAGCTCGCATCGCCCGCAGCCGCCACCGGCGCGCTCGTGGGACCCAGCGCCTCGAGATACGAGGTGGTCCGGTACCCCGCCGCCGCGGCCGCGCCGGAATGGCACGAGCTGCACTGCGCGGCAAAGAGCGGGGCGATGTCGTCTTCCCAGGTGACCGGTTCGGTCAATGCGCCCTGCTGTGGACGCGCCTTCGAGCAGGAAGACGCGGCCAACGCCACGACAATAAGTCCCTGGAGCGCGCGCATGCGAGGCTCAAGGCGTCCGGTCGAGATGCACCAGGCTGATCGCGGCGACCCGATTCGGCCCGTGGCAAATCAGGCACTCCTCCTTCTGCGGCTTGCTGAAGGCGATGTCGCGCCGCTCCCAGATCGAAGCGCCATTGGTCTGCATGTGGTCGATCGCGGCCGAACTGTCGTGGCAGGCGGAGCAGGCG
This sequence comes from Deltaproteobacteria bacterium, assembly GCA_041499865.1. Lineage (GTDB taxonomy): Bacteria > Myxococcota > Myxococcia > Myxococcales > 40CM-4-68-19 > 40CM-4-68-19. Next base: position 1,661 of record JBGQLA010000411.1, on the reverse strand, counting down.
GCGGCGATCGGAGAGTTCACCAGCGTCGTCGGCTGCGCATTGCAGGGGGCGGCCAGGGTGCAGGTCGCGACCACGCCGGTGCACGGCTGCGCGGTCGTGCAGGTGCACGTCGTCGACGAGTCGCAGGTAGTGGTGACGGTGCCGATCTTCTGGGTGAACGTCACCGCGACGTTGTTGACCGTGTAGGGTCCGCTCACGTCCACGCTGCACGGGTTGGTCGCGCTGCAGATGCAGGGGGCCGCAGGCGTGCAGCTGGTGGCTCCCTGTGTGCCGCTGATCCCGTCGGGCAGCGTGGCGCTCACGTTGGAGGTGGAGAACCCGTATCCGTAGTCCACGGTGTTGTTCGAGGTGACGTACGTGGATGGCGCGATGCTGAAGTAGCCGGTCGGGTTGGTCGCCGGGTTGCTGTTGTAGCGTCCCTGGCCGACCGTGCTGTAGAGCATGTTCGGCAGCGCGGACGTGGTGGACGCCAGGCTGAAGTCGTACGTGCCCGGCAGGTGGCACATCTCGCACCTGTTCAGCACCGCCGGGTAGGTGACCTGGTAGTAGCCCTTGGTCGCCGATGGCGCGTGCCAGTTGAACCGCACGGTGCGCTTTTCGGCGCCGTGGATTCCGTGGATGAAGTCCTTCTGGTTCGCCGACCAGCCGCTGCTGGTCTGGTTCGGCCGGTGGCAGAAGTTGCAGCTTGGGGCGTCGTTGCGCTGGCCGGCATGGAAGTCGGGCCCCACGCCGAGGGCCACGTGGCAGCCGGCGCACTTCGCGTTGGCGACGACGGTGCGGCGGGCGGTGAAGCCGGTGGCCACCTTCCAGACGTCGGGCGCCGGGACGATGAGGCCGCCCTTGCCGCTGAAGCCGCTCGCGTTCGGCGTGTAGGGGTAAGCGGGGAGGTTGATCTGCGTGAGCGGCTGCGTGTTGTTGCTGAAGGTCGGGGCCGAGCCCAGGCTGTACGTGTAGCCGATGCCGCCCGTCAGCATCTTGGCGCTGGACGGGATGGTGACTCCGGTCAGCTTGAGCGTGTAGTAGCCGCTCGCGTCGGGGGCGCTGAGCGTGCCCGCGCCGGCGCCGGTCGCGCTGCCGTTCCAGATGTTGCGGATGTAGCCGCTCGCCGACACGTTGAAGTCCGCCGGCGCCGTGATGTTGTCCTGCGGCACGGCGTAGACGAAGTACGCGCTGGGCGAGCCGACGAGGTTGGGGATGAGCTCTGTCACGCTGCCGCCGAAGGTCTGGAAGATAACGGGGGCGGCAGCGACGGGCGGGTTCGCCGTCGGGTCGGCCATCATGAGGCGGAAGACGATCTGCGGGTTGCTGCCCGCGAGCGAGACGCTGCTCACCTCGTAGGTGATGACCTTGGCGCCGGGAGGGACCGCGCCCGCCGCGGCGACGAACGCCGCATTCGTGTTCGACGTGCCAGTCGCGGTCTGATCGACGTAGATGTTGTGCGGGTTGGGGTCCGACACCGTGAGGTGGGCGCTGGGGATGTCCTTTGCGGTCCCGCCGACCGCGTGGCAGATCAGGCAGTTGTCGTCCGCGACTGCGCCGCCGGTGTGCAGCGTGCGGCCGTTCGGCGCCGGGCTCACGAAGCTGATGTTGTCGTGGCACGCGTTGCAGGCGCGCCGGCTGGGCTGGCTCTTCCAGTTGTCCGCCAGCGGCGCCGGGCTGCG
>JBGQLA010000410.1:0-4321 GCA_041499865.1 Deltaproteobacteria bacterium | reverse complement strand
CGCTGCGTCGAAGGCGCCGCCGGGGAGGCGTGCGAAGTCGAGAAAGCGAGGCACGGAGTCTGTCGCGTTCACCTCGACGTCGAACGCGCGCGTGGCGCTTCGTTCCTGGAGCAGCGCGCGGGCGCGGCTCCCGCTCGCGTTCTGTCGCAGCGTCACCGGGAGGCAGGAGCGCGACAGGTTGCGCTCGAGCTCTTCGAATGTGGGCGGGGGCTCGGCTGCCGGGAGCAGTGCGATCAACTTCGACGAGGGAGGGCGAGCGACTCGGTACATGAGCTCCTCGAATTCGCCGCGGGAAAAGTCCCGCGTCGATTCGACTGTACCGGCCAGGTGCGAGATGCAAATCGGTCGGTTGACCGAGTGATCCCGGGACCGCTGACGTGCTCTTCGGGGGTCCTGCCGCGATACGCTGGGTTCAATCCGCGCCGGGTGTCAGGCGCGGCGAACGGCCGTGTCGTATTCCGGCGATGCGATGGGCTTCGGACCTACGGAGATCGCTGCTCTTGCCTCGACCGTGCCGCAAGGACGTAGGCCGCCGTGGCAGCGCCAACGCCGCCCCCGATGGCGGCTCCGGCCGCACCAAAGAAGGAACCGACCACGGCTCCGATGAAGCCTCCAAGTCCGGCCCATCCCGCAGAGGAGACGGGGCGAGCACGTCGCATCCAGCGGGATTGGTCGGAAACGACGAGGTCACCGACCTCCTGGGGCGGTCCCTCGACTTCGTGGGTCGCCCAGAACGTCTGCTCTTCCTCAGGCGACCCGAAGCGGGGTAGCGGCTTGCCCCAGGGCCACACATGACGTGGGTTTGACGAATCCGGGCTCATCTTCGCTTCATCACGGTCTGCGTCCACGCAGTATAGATGCCCAGGTCCCTGCCAGATAGCGGCATGCAGGTGATCGGGCGCCAAGCATCGCCGCCGCGGGGTGTAGCAACGACCTTCAACGGAGTGCTTCTGCGCGTTCTGCCGTGGAACATGAATCTCCGTTCTGCCCCTCGCTGCGTCGGCTGCGCGAACGCTCGAGTGGGGTAGTACCGCGACCTCAGCACGTCCTCGGCATCCTGTTCCGAACACCGCTTGTGCTCGCGAAAGTGAGCACGATTGTGCTCGTCCCACTCGATGGTCGAGACCCGCACTCCAGCTTCCTCCCGACGAGACGGTAGCAAGTGGGTCCGACATGCCAAGGTGAGGATCGGTCGTGACGGCAGCGATCACCGCGGAGCGTCTCGCATCGGCCGGTGAACGCATCGCGCGGGCGACTGGGGTCGCAAGGGTCGGGACAGGGTTCTTCCTGATCTCGCGCGCAGCCGGGCTGGGATGACGCCGCCGCGTCGGGCTGACCATTCGCGAAGCGCCGGGTCAAGCACACTGGACAGCGAGAGGCGACGTGATCAACCCAGCCTCACGCGCGCCCCGGGGGAATGCTTCTGGGAGACCGGGTCCATACGTGGTTCGAGCCGACACTTGGCCAGGATGGTCCTCGAGGGAGGACGCGAATGGACAGCACACCGGAACAACGAACCTATGCGCGGCTCGCGGGGATCCTGTTTCTCGCGAAATACGTCCTGGAGGGCGCGGGCGACAGCGTGACGATCATGGCCCGCCAAGGGGAGAGCTTCGCCGAAACCGCGCGCTGGGCCGCGCAGTCGGAACTGCTCTACCGCGTCGCGCTGGCGAGCGTCGGGGCGGCGTGGATCGACATCGGCATCCTCGCCTTCGCGCTGTACGTCGTGTTCGAGCCCGTCAACAGACGTCTCGCGCAGCTCGCCCTGGTCCTGCGGCTCGGCGCGTCCTTCGTGGGCGCGGCCAGCCTGATGTTCCGCGTCGCGCAGGCGCGCCTGTACCAGGCATCGGAGCCGCCGGGTCTCTTCACGACCGAGCAGCTGCGCGCGCTCGTGGCGGTCACCGTGCGGGCGGCCGGGGCCGGCGTCACGACCGCATGGATGTTTCAAGCCGCGGGATCGCTGCTGTTCTTCCTCTTGTTCCTGCGGTCGCGCTACCTGCCGGGCGCGCTGGCTCGCTTTGGGATCTTCGCCTCCGCCTTGTTCCTCGCCACGTCCGTCGCGATGTTCGTGGTTCCGCAGCGCACCAACGAATTGAAGATTGTGGGGAGTGCCCGGCCTTCTTGCCGAGGTCGCAACCGCACTCTGGCTCCTGCTCAAGGGTCTCCCGCGCGCGACGGCAGAGGCGAAGGCCTAGCGGTTTTTCAGGCGCGCGGCTCATCGCGCAGTCGCGTTCCCCACCCGATCAGCCAGACGAGCAGCACCAGCTCGCCGAACGACGTGACGAAGAGAAACTCGAGGTTCACACCCACGTAGCGGCCGGAGATCAACAGGATCCATCCGAGCCCGTCGACCGCGAGGATCACTCCAAGCCAGCGGGGGAGGTGCGTCGAGCGCCAGAAGAGCCACCCAAGCAGCACGAGATGAACGCCGAACAGGATCAGGCTGAAGGAAAACTGCGATCGAAACGCCCCGATCGCGACGAACACCTGCGCGTCGAGCTGCGCCTGGCCGAGCGCGGCCAGATCGGAGGCCCGGGTGACCAGCCGGTTCGCCGTGACCAGGTTGAGGACCGCCGCGAGGCCGAGCGCCGCGAAGGCGACGCGCACCCAGGCGGCGAACATCGAGATCGACGCGTTCACCGGCCGCAACAACAGATAAAGCCCCCACGCGGCGACGATGTCGCCGATGAAATTGAGGTAGTACGCGAAGATCGCGACCAGGAAGGCGCCGTGGTGCGCAGTCAGATTGCGCGCCGTCTGCGCCGCGCTGTCGGCGACGACGAGGTTCGGCAGGATGCGAAACTCGGCGAACGGGACGCCCCAGGCCATGACGGCACCGGCGATGGTGACGATCGCCGCCTGCCGCATCCGCGGGGTCGCGACGCTCTCGCCGTCGGGCATGACTCCCCCCGCGGACCAAACGCCCGCCGGCAGCCGTTATTTCGCAGCTCTTGTCGCGCCGTGGCGGGGCAGCCGAAGTTCGCGCGGGTCGGCGCGGTGCGCGGCCCTAGTGTCCCGACCGGCGGCGTGGCTTCCGCACGGCGCGGACCCGGCCGCTCTTGCCACCGCCGGCGTAGAAGAGGTCGCGCTGGTCCGACTCCAGTCCGCTCACCTCGGTGCCCTCGGGCATCGTCAGGCGGGTCAGCACCTTGCCGGTCTCGGGGTCGATCTGGCGGATCTCGCTCTCGCCTTCCCAGGTCCCATGCCAGAGCTCGCCGTCCACCCAGGTGACGCCGGTGACGAAGCGGTTCGACTCGAGCGTGCGCAGGATCGCGCCGGTGTCGGGATCGATCTGGTGGATCTTCCGGTCGCGGTATTGCCCCACCCAGAGCGTACCCTCGGCCCAGGCCAGCCCCGAGTCACGCCCGCCGCCGGGGGCCGGGATACTCGAGAGGACCTCGCCGGTCGCCGGATCGATCTTGTGGATGCGGTCGCCGGCGATCTGGAAGAGGTGCCGGCCGTCGAAGGCCGTCCCGGCATCGCAGGCGACGTCCAGGGCGCGCACGATCCTGCCGCTCGCCGGCTCGAAGGCCTGCAGCTTCTCGCCGCCGGCGAACCAGACCAGGCTGCCGTCGAAGCTGACGCCGTGCACGTGCGGTGCGCCGGGGAAGGGGCCGTACTCGCGTACGATCTCGGCTGGCTCGCTCTTCTTGCCCATCGCTTCTCCCTACGCGAATCCGCCTGCGACCGGGAGCAACAAGGTCGTCGCGAATCCGGCCACCGGCGCAGAGAGCCAGCGCCGGGAACGGCCGCGGCCCAGCGCGCGCACCTGACCGGCCTCCTGCAGGGTTTGCAGGGCGCGTTGCACCGTCCGCTGGCTGGACCCGAGGGCCAGGGCGAGCGCGGACGTCGACCAGGCCTCGCCGTCGGCGAGCAAGGCCAGGACGGCGGCGTCGGGGCTCTCGATCGGCGGCGCCAGCAGCCGGACCGTGCACGCTCCTCGCGGCACCAGCGTGAAGCCGCCGGCGGTCGCTTTGATCCCGGCGAGCCGCCGCAGCTCGTGGCGCAGTCGTCCCATCTCGACCCGCAGGCGCGCGCGGTAAGAGGGGTTCGTCCGGCGAGCGCCGAACGCGCGCTCGATCAGCTCGTCGCGCTTCGCCTCGCCGGGCCACGCCTGGGCCAGACCGCAGAGCAGCGCAAACAACACCGGGCGGCGCGAGAGCCGCACGGATTGTTGTCCGCGGCGGGCTGTCCGCCGACAGCCGTCGACGACCAGGTCCGGTGAGGCGAGCAGCGCCTCGACCTCGCTCAAGGTCAAAGGCCGCGCCTCGCCCGCCGCGACGAGGCGTGCCGCAGGCAGGACGAGGGTCCGTCCAGCCTG
>JBGQLA010000409.1:0-4329 GCA_041499865.1 Deltaproteobacteria bacterium | reverse complement strand
TTGGTGTCCCGCCAGATCCCGGTGTGCGTCTTCAGCGCGTAGGCGCCGCCCACCATGGGGTCGAGCCCACGCTCCTGCAGGATCCTCAGGGCCTCGCGGTGGGCGCGGCGTTCATCCTGCTCTTCGGGGCTGAGCCGCTCTCTCGCTCTCACCCTTCCAAGTTGGGGATGCGCGGGGGTGCGGGCAAACCCTGCCGCCTCGCGGCCCTCAGCGGCGCCGCTTCTCCTGCTCCGCCGCCGGGCGGCGCGGCGACCGCCCGCCCTGGATCACGGTGAACCGCCGGGCAGGCGCCTGACGGGACGCCGCGCGCGCCGTGGAGGCTCGGGCCCGGCTGCGCGAAGGACCGATCCGCGGGACTGCCCGCCGCTTCCAGCGCGGCTGGCAGGAGGGGCAGAAGAAGGTGCTCCTCCCTCCCTGCACGATCCGCTCGATCGGCGTGTGGCACGTCGCGCAGGGCTGCCCGGCGCGATCGTAGACCAGGAAGACGTTCTCCCCGCCTTCCTCGACGTACGTGATCGGCTCGGAGCTGTCCTCGTCGCGCAGCGTGGTCCGCAACGACTCCCCGATGGCGCTGGCCAGGCGGTCCGTCTCCTCGCGGGTCATGGAGATCGCCGGGCGTCGGGGGTCGATCCGCGCGCGGTACAGCGACTCCGAGACCTGGATGTTTCCCAGGCCGGCCAGCGTGCGCTGATCCATCAGCGCTTCCTTCATCGACCTGCGGGTGCGGACCAGCGCGCCGTGCAGGCGTTCGACGTCGATCCCGGAGAGCGGATCCGGCCCCAGCGCGCGCAGCGCCGGCGACGCGCGAAGCTCCTCCGTCTTCCCCCGGATCAGCCGCCCGAAGAGCCGCATGTCGCGATAGTCCAGCGCGTGCCCGTCGTCGAGCACGAGCGAGGCGCGGACCCAGGGCGGCGCCGGGTCGCCGGCGCGCCGGGGCACCCACTTTCCCGTCATCCCCAGGTGCGAGATCAGCCCTTCGCCGCCGTCGAACGAGAGCAGCATCCACTTCCCGAAACGCTCGATCCCAAGCAGCCGGTGCCCGGCGAGCCCGGCAAACCGCGCGGGCGTCTGGCCCCGGATGACCCGCGACTTCGCGGCGCGAGCCGAAACGATGCGGCGGCCCCCCAGCCAGCGGCGCAGCTGCCGCGACGCGATCTCGACCTCCGGAAGCTCGGGCATGGCCGGTCAGATGTCACGGCCCGCCATCCGGTGCAACCCGCTTCAGGGTCTCGTCCAGCCGCCGCAGCGCTGCGCGCGCCTGGCGCGGCGTCAGCGCCGCCCCGCCCCAGCGCGCCGCGGCGTACGCATCGGCGGTTTCCCCGACCGCCGGAAACCGCCGCGCCAGGTCCCGGGCGGTGGTCCCGGGGGGAACCTGGAAGCCGGCGCGCCGGAGCCGCCCGCGCGCCGCGCGCCACAGGCGCAGCGCCCTGCATTGGTCCGGTGACAGCGCCGGCCCGCGCCCGCGTCCCGCGCGCGGCCGCAGGCGCCGTACCCCGGCGAGAAGGGCGGCAGCCGCCAGCGCCGCCGCCATCGCGACGGCGGCGGTCCGCAACCGGCCCGAGCCGCCGGTTCCGGCGAGCCTCCGTCCTGCCTGGTTGAGGATCTGGCCCGCCCGCCGGATCGCCTGCGCCTGCGAGAGCAGATCGTAATCGACCACGAAGGTGCGCCAGCGCTGCTGGAGCCCGTCCCAGAGCAGCACCGCCCGCGCCCAGAGCCCCTCCTGCCTGCTGCCGCGCGCCGAGGCCGGCGTCGGATCGAAGCGGACGAAGCCGACCTCCGGGAACCAGGCCTCCACCCAGCTGTGCGCGTCCCCTGCGCGGACCACGTAGTACCCGGCATCGGTGCGCCGCCCGCCGAAGTAGCCGGTCACGTTGCGGGCCGGGATCCCCAGGCTGCGCAGCATCACCACCATCGCGCTGGAGAACAGCTCGCAATGGCCGGCGCGCCGGACGAAGAGGAAGTCCGCGATCGGATCGCGCGACTCTCCCTCGGGCAGCTCGCGCGTGTACCTCAAGGCAGTCGCCAGCCAGTGCTCGATGGCGGCGGCAGCGTCGGCCGGATCCTTGCCGGCGCCGAGCCGCTGCGCGAGCGCGCGCACCCGCGGATTGAGCGCCTGCGGGACCTCCAGATCGGGCGCCAGCCACGGCGGATAGCGCCGTCCCCGCCCGCGCATCGCGGGCAGATCCGGCTCCACGCCGTCGACCACCACGACGTAGCGCAGGTCGTTGCCGTCGACCGGCTGGTAGAACAGATCTCCCGAGGCGTTCCGGTACAGCCGCTGCGAGCCGGCCCGCGCGGACCCGGGCCGGCGGAACTCGACGCTCAGCGGCCATCCCTGCGGCGTGAGCACCACCCCGTCGCTGAACGCGCCGACCACCTCCACGTCCGCGGTGAGCAGCGAGGGAGGATGGCCGTGGTGCGTTCGGGTGGGCAACCGCCGCGCAGGGATGATCCCGCCTCCGTCGGAGCGCCAGCCTTGGCCGGTCCAGTGGGAGAGCGCCCTGGCCCGCCAGTGCATCGCCAGGCTCTCCGGATCTCCGCGGGGAGGCGGATCGAGCCGCACGCGCAGCACCACCCGGGGATCGTCCTCGATGGTCCCGTGCTGCGCGAGGTCGACGCGGTCGCCCAGCCCCGCGACCGGCGAGGGCCGGGAGGCGCGGCGCCAGCCGCCGATGGTCACCCGGGGAAAGCTGAAGAACACCAGCGCGGCGCCGGCGATGGCCAAGGTCGAGAGCAGGGCCAGGCCGCCCAGCAGCGCGGGGGTGGCGATCCGGCGCGAGTTGAGCAGCGCCGCCGACCCCGCCTCCCCCCGCCCCGCCTCGATGGCGAAGCGCAGGTGCGTGAGCGCCAGCGCCCAGGTGCCGGTCACGGCAAACCCGAGGAAGGCGAATCCGAACGTCAGCTCCGCCGCCAGGGCCGCGCCCGCGCAGAGCAGGAGCAGCGAGAGCAGGAGCAGCAGCAGCTCGTCGCGCTCGGTGCCGCGCTGCCAGAGGCGGTGGATGCAGAGCAGCTCCACGAACCATGCGGCCGCGAGCACGATGTCGACGTGCCCGGCGAACACCTGGACCGCGAACACCAGCAAGGCCCCGCCGAGCAGGGTGGACCAGGCCCACTGCCACCGCCCCCGGAGCTTGTCTCCGCCGACGAGCGAGATGATCAGCGCCAAAGGAAAGAGCGCCAGCATCGCCGGCCCCAGCTCGCCGGAAACCGCGCAGCTGGCGAACGCGAGCGCCGCCGTCGCCGTTCCCGCCCATCGCTGCGCCTGCAGCAACGTCGGGGCGCGAATCGCCGCCGCCCTCACCCGCGCACCTCGAGGACCGACGCCCCGGCTTCGGGCTCGGGCGGGGCTTCGTCGCCCAGGCAGGCTTCCACCAGCGCCAGCATGCGCAGGGCCGCGTGCCGCTGTCCGTCGCCGGCGCCGGCGGCGAGAGACTGACCGGCAAGGGCCAGCGAGACCTCGGCGCCCGAGTCGATCTCGCGCACCACCAGCGCCGCCGCCTGCTCGACGGCCCGCTCCAGCGGCTCGCCGCGAAGGCCGCGCTGATCGAGCAGCACGCAGACGCGCTTGCGCCGCTCCTGCTCGCGATCGATGCCGATCAGCCGCCCCGCCCGCGCGCTGGACCTCCAGTGGATGCTGCGGGCGTCCTCCCCGGGACGGTGATCGCGCAGCAGGTGCACCTCCAGCCCGATGCCGGCGCGGTCCTCCGGCCGATCGCCTTCGCGCCCCGGGGCCCGGGCCTCGACCGGAGCGGGCGCTACCTCGCGCGGAAACACCACCAGCTCGGCCTCCGCGTCCATCGGGCGCGATTTTTCGAAGAAGCCGAAGGGCGCACGGGTGGCCAACTCGATCTGCCGGAAGCGGTGCACGCCGCGCCGCTGCGGGACGAACCGGTACGCCACCTCCGCCGATTGCCGCGCGGGAAGCAGCACGAGAAAACCATGGCCGGCCACGTCGCCGCGCGCCTCGCGCACCTCCAGGGAGAAGGAGGGTGCGCGCCGCTTTCCGTTCCGCGCCAGGAGCCCGACGAGCGCCGGCTGCCCGGCGGTCGCCACCGAGGGCAGCCGCCGCTCCACCGACACGCCCTTGAGGCTCTGCTCGGAGAGGAGCCCGGAGACGATGATCGAGGACAGCAGCAGCCCGAGGACGAGGAAGAGCAGGTTGTTGCCGGTGTTCGTCGCCGCCAGCCCGATGGCGACGGTGAGCCCCGTGTACCAGCGCCCCATCCGGGTGAACGCGAGCCTGCGCTTCCAGGCCGGCGTCACTCGGGCACCGGCACCTGCTCGACCAGATCGCGCACCACCCGCTCCGCGGCGAGACGCGCCAGCTCG
>JBGQLA010000408.1:0-4338 GCA_041499865.1 Deltaproteobacteria bacterium | reverse complement strand
GCTTTCAGGGCCAGCGTCCGCGGCTGCCCGTGGTCGATGGAGAGCATGGTGGCGCCGAAGGAATCCTGGAACAGCGAGCTGTGCTGGTAGAGGTTGTTGAGCACCACGCCAGTGATCGCGTCGCGCCGGGTCTCCACCACCGCGCGGATGCCTTCCCGCGAGGACTCGTCGCGCAGGTCGCTGATCCCTTCCAGCTTCTTGTCCTTCACCAGATCCGCGATCGCCTGGATCGCGCGGGCCTTGTTGATCTGGTACGGCACCTCGGTGACCACGATGCGCTCGCGCTCGGTGCGCTTGTCGATCTCCACCTCGACCTTCGCGCGCATGCGCAGGATCGCCCGGCCGCTCTCGTAGAGCGCACGGATCGGGGCGAAGCCCATGAGGATGCCGCCAGTGGGAAAGTCGGGCCCCTGTATTCCGCCGGGCAGCGTGCCGCCGAGCTTCGGATCCAGCAGCTGTCCGAGGGGCGCCTCGGGGTGATCGATCAGGTGGACGACGCTCTCGATCACCTCGCCGAGGTTGTGCGGGGGGATGTTCGTCGCCATCCCTACGGCGATGCCGGCGCTGCCGTTGACCAGGAGGTTGGGGAACCGCGTGGGCAGGACCAGCGGCTCGGTCGTGGCGTCGTCGAAGTTGGGGCCGAAGTCGACGGTGTCCTTGTCGATGTCCGCCAGCATCATCTCGGCCAGGCGGGTGAGGCGCGCTTCCGTGTACCGGTACGCCGCCGCCGAGTCGCCGTCGATGCTCCCGAAGTTGCCCTGCCCGTCGATCAGCGGGTGCCGCAGGTTCCATTCCTGCGCCAGCCGGACCAGCGCGTCGTAGACCGCGGCGTCGCCGTGCGGGTGGTACTTCTTCAGCACCTCGCCGACGGTTCCGGCGCACTTGCTGTAGCGCTTGTTGTGCAGCATCCCCTGGTCGAACATCGCGTAGAGGATCCGGCGATGGACCGGCTTGAGCCCGTCGCGGACGTCGGGGAGGGCGCGCCCGACGATCACCGACATCGAGTAGTCGAGATACGCCTGGCGCATCTCGTCTTCGATGGCGACGGGAACGAGCTGGGGACCGGTTGCTTCTGCCATGCTCTTGCCTCTCACGAAGGACCCGGTGTTGTACCCGTTTTGCAGACTCCCGGCCATCGGAAACGCGGGCAAGAAAGCGTCCTGATTCCAGCCAGATCAGCGTAGGGGCGGGCGCCAGGCCGGCGCCGGACTTCCGCGCCGTGGCTGCCTGGGTTGTTCCCCATGGCAACCCTGCGGAACATCGGAATCTCGCTCCTCGCGGCCGCGGCCCTGGCGCTGCCCGCGAAGGCGAAGGCGACGGCGGAAGTCAACTGCACCGACGGGACCACCTCGAAGGCGGGCCGCGGAGCATGCTCGCATCACGGCGGCGTCGCGGCGACCAATCCGAAGTCGGAGTAGTCGGCGAAGAGCAAGAAGGGCGCGAACAGCTCCGCGACCGAAAAAGAGCGGACTCGAAGAAGGCCGACAAGTCCGGCGGCATCCTCGGCGGACTCTTTGGCACGAAGAGCGACACGGCGCAGGGGCGCAGCCCGACCACCACGCCGCGCAGCTCCACCCGCGATGCGAAGAGCGGCAAGCCGATGGCGCGCTGCAAGGACGGGACGACGTCCTACTCGGCGCACCACTCCGGCACCTGCTCGAACCACGGCGGCGTCGCGGAGTGGCTGGACAAGTAGGTCCGGCGGTCGCGCCGGATCAGAGGTTGTCGAGGTGGCGGCGGGCCTCGCGGCCCGTTTCGCTGCGCGGGTCGGCGTCCTCGGCGGCCTGGAAGCACTCGCGCGCGCCTGCCTTGTCCCCTTTGAGCTTGAGCGCGATACCCTTTCCCAGCAGCGCGCCCGCATGGCGCCGGTCCATCGCCAGCGCCTTGTCGAACTCGGCGACCGCCTTCTCCAGCTCGCCATCGCCGAGCAGCTTGCGGCCTTCGGCCACGTGATGGTCGGCGTTGGAGACGAACTCGACGTCCAGGATGGCCTTGCCCACCACGTGGCCGAGCACCACGCGGAGCGGGCCGAACCACCAGAAGCTCGCCACCTCGGCGGCGGCGACGACCGCGATGGGCAGCTCGGCGATCTGCTTGCCGCGGAACTTGATCCGCACGCGCGTGTGCTGGCCCTTGGCCATCAGATCGCGCGCCTGCGCGGACACCTTGCCGAAAGCCCCGTCGAGGCCTTCGGACACGTCCACCGCCATCCTCTCGGCCGCCGGCATGGCCTTGTCGGCGAACTCGCGCACCCGCTTCGCCGCGCGGTCGGCGAGCTCCCCCCAGTCTCCGCCGGGCTCAGGCGCGGCCGTGGGCTCCGGACGGGGCTTGTCGGGACGACGGACCTTGCGGGTGACCTTCCTGCGGCGGCTCTTCGCCTCGGGCATCGCTGGCGGACCTCCGGGCCGCAGTATGCCCGCGGCCTGCCCGACCCGCCATCGGCAATCCAGCGTGCTACTGTCCCGCGCCCATGCCGGTCACCCGCGAGCGTGTGGACCCCCAGCGCGACCACAGCGCCCTGGATCTCGTGCACCGGCGCTGGATCCTGCCCGACGACGTGCAGCGCGCCATGCCGCTGGCCGGGGTTTCGCGCCTCTGGCGTGGGCTGATCGAGCTCCTCGTGCTCGATCCGGAGTCGGAGGTTAGCCTGGAGCGCGCCGGCGGCGAGGCGCTCGACCTGCCGGCCGCGGCGAGCCCCGGCGCGCTGCTGGCGGGCGCGGGACTGTCGAGCCTGGTCACGCAGGTGGTGTGGACCGACGAGGAGGGCCGCCGCGACCCGTACGCGGTCGACGGAGAGCCGGATCCCGAAGGATTCCGCGACTATACGCTCTACGCCATCGACGTGCCCGGGCGCGTGCTGCTGCCCATTCCTCCGCTGGCGCGGCTGTGCGCGCACTGCGGCCGGCGCGTCGAGCTCCAGCTCCCCCGCTTCGGAGAAGGCGTCCTGCTCGATCTCGACGAGTCCGTCTGCACCTGCGGCTCGAAGCCCGATCTGGCGCGCGACAAGGCGGAGCTGCGCAACGGCGCCGTCTTCCTCCTCGAGGAGCTGTCGTGCCGCGCCGCCCTGAGCATCGAGCTTCCCCGTGCGCCGCAGAGCGAGGAGCTTCCCGATGCCCGGGTCGCGCAGCTCGTGCGCGAAGCCTTCGGCGACACCGACGAGCTGGCTGACGACGCCGTTCCCCCGGCCGAGTAAATCCGGGGACACAATACAGGTTTCGTTTCTTGCGCGGAGGCGTTGCCGTCAGCGGCGGCCGGCGACGAAGGCGCGGGCGGCGGCGCGCTCCACCCGCGCCCGCTCCGCCGCGTACGCCGGGTCTTCCGGGCGTCGCGAGGACAGGGACGCCTGGAGCTCCTTCAGCTCGGAAGCGGCGCGGGCGGGATCGATCTCGTCGGCGCGGACCGCCTCCTCGACGAGGATGCGCACCACGTCGTTGCTCACCTCCGCGAATCCTTCGCCCACCGCCAGGCGGTGCTCGGTCCCCGAGGAAACGTAGATCAGCTCGCCGGCTGCCAGCGCCGCGACCAGCGGTGTGTGGCCCGGCCGGATCCCGAACCCGCCCTCCGCTCCGGGCAGGCGCACTTCGTCGCATTGCGTGGTGAGCACGCGCTGCTCGGGGGTGACGATCTCGATGGAGAGCGGCATGTCAGCGCGCCAGCGTCTTGGCCTTCTCTACGGCCTCGTCGATGTTGCCCACCATGTAGAAGGCCTGCTCGGGCAGGTTGTCGTGTTTGCCGTCGAGCAGCTCCTCGAAGGAGCGGATGGTGTCCTCGATCTTCACGTACTTGCCCTTGAAGCCGGTGAACTGCTCGGCGACGTGGAAGGGCTGGCTGAGGAAGCGCTGCACCTTGCGGGCGCGGGCGACGGTGAGCTTGTCCTCGTCGGACAGCTCGTCCATGCCGAGGATGGCGATGATGTCCTGCAGCTCCTTGTAGCGCTGCAGCACGGCCTGCACCCTGCGCGCGGTCTTGTAGTGCTTCTCGCCGACGATCTGCGGGTCGAGGATGCGGCTGGTCGAGTCCAGCGGATCGACGGCGGGGTAGATGCCGATCTCGGTCAGCGCGCGGGAAAGCACCGTGGTCGCGTCGAGGTGCGCGAAGGCGGTGGCGGGGGCGGGGTCGGTGAGGTCGTCGGCGGGCACGTAGATCGCCTGCACCGAGGTGATCGCGCCCTTCTTGGTGGAAGTGATCCGCTCCTGAAGCTCGCCCATCTCGGTGGAGAGCGTGGGTTGGTAACCGACGGCCGACGGGATGCGGCCGAGGAGGGCCGACACCTCGGAGCCCGCCTGCGTGAAGCGGAAGAGGTTGTCGATGTAGAGGAGCATGTCGCGGTTCTCTGCG
>JBGQLA010000407.1:0-4391 GCA_041499865.1 Deltaproteobacteria bacterium | reverse complement strand
TTCGGCTTCCGCGACCCCGCGCCGGAGATGCTCGACCGCAAGGGCCCCGGCGTGAACATGGTGACGACCCTCAACTACCCCGAGGAGCGCAAGCCGTATCCGGAGGGGTACCGCGGGATGCACCGGCTGGTGCCGCGCCTCGATGGCAGGCCGCGCTGCGTGGCCTGCTACATGTGCGCGACGGCGTGCCCCGCGCAGTGCATCTACATCGAGGCGGGCGAGTACGAGGACCAGGCGATCGAGAAGTACCCGGTGCGGTTCGAGATCGACGAGCTGCGCTGCATCGTCTGCGGGTTCTGCGTGGAGGCCTGCCCGAAGGACGCGATCCGGATGGACACCGGGACGCACGCGCCGGCGGTGCTCTCGCGGCCGCTGGCGGTGTTCGACAAGGCGGCGCTGCTCACGGGGCCGGCGGTGGAGCACCCCAGCGATGTGCTGACGTACCGGGTGCCGTTGCGAACACCGCCCCGAGCGGAGCTCGGGGCGGAAGATACAGATCCGAGAGGCTCGTCCCAATCTCGCAACCGCTAGGGCTTCCGAGGCGCGGTGCTCACGCTGCGGCCGAGGGCACGTACCCGCGCAGCAAGCCAAACTCCCAGACCAGCCCGTCCGGCGCCGTTCCTCTGACGCGCAAGAGCCCCCCGTGGATGCCGCGCAGGTGATGTGCGGCGCAGAGCGAAACCAGATTCCATGGGTCGTCGCTGCCTCCGTGTGACAGGAACTTGATGTGGTGCGCGTGTACCGCCGGCCGGCTGCAGCCTGGGACCTGGCAGAAGTGCCTGTCGCGGGCGAGGATCCTCTGCTGGAGCGTACGGGCCGCCTTCTCGGTGCTTCCCCAAGTCTTTACGAAGTGTTTCGCGAGAGCGAAAAGGCACTCGCCGGGCGCGAGCCAGCGCTTCGCGAGCGCTCGCGCCGCGCGGAATGCCGCCTTGACGACCTCGGCGACGCGCACGGTCATCCAGACGCTGATGGTGTTCCGCGCGCACATCTGCGCCTCCTCCTTCGCCTCCAGGTCACGACGCAGCGCGACACAGGTCATGCTCGCGGCCTTGTCGATCAAGCCCGGCAGCGAGGCCGGCTGCGCATGTCGCGCCAGGACGCGCGCCTTCTCGTACGTGATGCGCTTCTCCTGGAGCGCCGTGCGCAGCAGCGGCATCCGCTGCAGGCTCCGCTCCAGTGAAACGCGCTGGGCGACCGCGCGCTCCGACATGCCCAGCGCCTCCTCACAGTAGTGGCCGAAGCTGGCGAACCGCAGCGGCCCCCAGGCGCGGCTCGACTTGAAGATGAGGGCGACGCGCCCGAGCTCGTCGTCCCAACGCTCGCGCTTGCGCACCTGGGCCTGGAGCCAGCGATCGATGTACCCGGGATCGATCGCGTGCCCCAGCTCGGGAGCGTCCACGGGCTCGCCCTTGGCGAGGTCTACCCAGCCGTGGTTTTGCTCCTCGAGCGCCTTCATGGCCGGCTCGAGCTCGCCGGCGGCAAAGTACACGTCGTCGGCCTTGTCGTCTTCGGGCGCCGGGTGCGAGCCGAGGAATTCCTGGCCCATGATCTCGAGGCGCTCCATCTTGCTGGCCCCGGCCCTGAGGAACTTGCCCGCGACCCTCATTGCTTTGTGGACCACGCGCTGCTTCTCGGGCGGCACCGGCGCTACGAGGTTGAGCCATCGGTCGTCGGCGGAATCGGACGGCGCCGCCAGCCTGGCCCTGAGCGACCGGACGGTTTCGCCATTTGTCATCAGCAGCAGGCGGACCTCCTCGCCCGGACGCGCGAACTGCGCGAGGATCTCGGCCTTGCGAAGGGACAGCTCGCCGCGGCGCACGGTCTCGCGGATCAGCGGCAAGTCGCGCAGCCGCCCCGCCAGCCGCTTCAGCTTGTCGGCGGTGCTGGCGTTGATGCCCAGCTCCTCGCGCGCGTAGTCGTTGCTGGTGGCGTAGCCCAGCTGCAGGGCCCGGTCGCCGAGGCTGAGCGCATGCAGGCCTTCGCCGATGGCGATGTCGAGCGCCTGGCGGCCCTTCGCGAGGTTGGCGAGGAGGATGTGCAGCCCGTGCGCGATGCGGCGGGCGCTGATGGGGTCGCTCGCGCGGGGCAGCCGGTCGGGGAGCGTGGCCGCGGCGGCCGCGAGCGCCTCCAGTTTCCCGTCGAAGCTGGCGCAGGGTTCGCCCATGTGCGGACCGTAGCAGGCCCCTCTGACATTCCCGGGCTGGCTCTCGGGATTGGCACACGCTTCGCTCATGTGACGGAGCGTAGCAGCCCCCTCCGACACTCCCTGCCGGGGGGTGCCGGAGCGGGGTCCCTGCGGCGTTATGTAACTTTGCACCTTTATTTTCGAACGTTTTCCGGGGGTTGGGGGGTGGCGAATAAGGAGCCCTTTGTGGCAGTCTGTGTTCCCAGGGGGGGCTATGCGAGGGGAGACCCGATGCAGACGCCCAAGTTGGTCGCTGTGCAGATACCGAACGAGCGGTATGTCATCCGGCTGAAGCACGGCCGGCGTCTCGGAACCATCTTCAGCGCGGAGTCGGGCTGGTACTACCAGTTCGACGGCACGCCGCAAGAGGGTCCGCTCTGCCGGGATCCGCGCGAGGCGCTGGAGATCATGGAGGCGGTCGCGGAGCACGAGCACATGCTCGAGCCGGAGATGCTGCTCAGCGCCTGACGCAGTCGATTTGTTCCCGCTCGGCCACGTGGGGATCGGCACCCACCTGATTCCTCGCGCGCATCGAGCACGCCTTCCTTGGCGTTGGCTCGCGCTCGGGTGCCTGCTGCCGGATCTGATCGACAAGCCGATCTGGATTCTCACGCAGTCTTTCGGCGCGGAGTCGCGCCTCTACGATACGGCGAGGATGTTCGGCCACACCGCGTTCCTGGCGGCGGCGGTGGCGATCGCGGCGCGCCTGGTGGGGGCGCGGCAACTGGTGGCGCTCGCGTACGCGATTCCGACGCACCTCTTCCTCGACGTCGTGACGGACGCCGGCATGGGCGGAGGGTGGGGCGTCTGGAAGAGCTGGCTGTTCTGGCCGTTCGAGATTCCGCGCATCGGAATCCTCATGGTGTCGTCGCCCT
Source organism: Deltaproteobacteria bacterium (assembly GCA_041499865.1). Classification (GTDB taxonomy): domain Bacteria; phylum Myxococcota; class Myxococcia; order Myxococcales; family 40CM-4-68-19; genus 40CM-4-68-19. Next base: position 1,331 of record JBGQLA010000407.1, on the reverse strand, counting down.
CCGAGGCTCTCGCCTTCGAGATGGGGAGCACGGTGTACATCGTTGGCGAGGTGATTGGCGCCGCGCTTCTCCTCTGGGACTTCGCCCGGAGTCGCTCGAAGCGGGCTTAGCGAGCGCTCACCGTCTCGTGCCCGAGTTGGGGTGCTGCTGCAGCGGGGCTGCTTTCAGTCTCGACGCCAGGGAAACGCTCAAACTGACCATGGTGGCCGACACGCGCCGCTGCGTGTCCCTCAGGCTGCTGCAATGTGCGACAAAGCGGCAGGGTCAATGCCAACAAGATTGTTCCAATCGCGTGAACCGAGCGAGCGCAAGGGGCTCGAATCCGAGCCGTTACATTTCAGCACATTGGATCCGCTTGACCTTCCCCCCGTCATGGAGCAATAACACTACCTACTGGGGACCTGTAATGATTGAGTGTGAACGGAACATCGTCCGATGCTGAGCGGAGCACTGCTTTTCGGTGCGCTCGCGTTCGCGGCGGCAGCGATCGTGTCGCTCCTGCTCACCCCCGCAATCCGCAACTTCGCGCTCCGCCGGCACTTCGTCGATGTCGCCGGCAGTGTGCGGAAGATTCACACCCACTCGATTCCCCGCCTGGGAGGAGTGGCGATCTTCCTCGCCTGGCTGCTTGCGGCCGGCACGATGCTCCTCATGGAACCCTCGCTCCGGGACGTGTTCTGGAGCAAGCGCCCCAGGACGGTGGTCTTCGTCCTCGGAGGGCTGGCCGCCGCCGCGCTGGGCTGCATCGACGACGTGCGCGGCCTCCGCGCCCGCTACAAGCTCCTCGCCCAGTTCGGCATCGGCCTCGCCCTGTGCTGGGCCGGCTTCACCGTCCACGAGGTCCAGTTTCCGGGCGGCATCGTCCTCGGCCTGGGGCCGTTTGCGGTTCCGTGCACCGTCCTCTGGATCGCGGGCGTGATGAACGCGATGAACCTGATCGACGGTCTCGACGGGCTGGCCGCAGGGATCGCGACCATCGCGCTCTCCACGGTCTTCGTCTTCGCCGTGCTGGCGGGCAATCCGCTGCTGGCGATCTTCAGCGCGGCCCTGGCGGGCGCGGTGATCGGCTTCCTCTTCTTCAACTTCCACCCCGCATCGATCTTCATGGGCGACGCAGGGTCGCTGCTGCTCGGCTACTTCCTCTCCGTCGCGCTGCTCCGGTCCTCGCTGCGGCCGGCCTCGTCGAACGCGATGGAACTGCTGGTGCCGGTCCTGGTGCTCGGAGTTCCACTCTGCGACCTGGCGATGGCGGTCTGCCGCCGCGTCCTGCACGGGCGGGGTGTGTTCAGCCCGGATCGCGAGCACCTCCATCACCGCCTGCTGGCGAAGGG
>JBGQLA010000406.1:0-4424 GCA_041499865.1 Deltaproteobacteria bacterium | reverse complement strand
GCCTCGGCGACGCGGCTGGCCAGCGCCAGCCCGAGGCCGAAGCCCGCCGCCAACGCCGGCGCGCCCTCGCCGCGGAAGAACGGCTCGAACACGCGTCCGAGGTCCTGCTCCGGGATTCCCGGGCCTCGATCGCGGACTGCGAGCACCGCCTGCTCGCCGTCGCGGGTGGCGGTCACCTCGATGGGGCTGCCATTTCCGTACTTCCGCGCGTTGTCCAGCAGGTTGTCCACGGCGCGCGAGAGCAGCCCATCGTCCGCGTCTACCGAAAGCCCCGGCTCCACGCTCGCGTCCACGCGCAGCCCGGGGTCGAGGGCGAGCACCCGCTGGCGCGACCTGTCGATCAGCGCCGCCAGATCGATGTGCACCTTGCGCAGCGGCAGCGCCGCCAGATCCAGCCGGCTCGCCGTCAGCACGTCCGCGATCAGCCGATCCAGCTCGTCCACCTCTTCCGCGATGGTCGAAAGCCGCCTCCGCACCCCCGGGTCCGGCGCGTCGATCAGCTCCATCGCCACCTTGATCCGCGCCAGGGGCGTGCGCAGCTCGTGGGAGACGTTCGCGAGCAGCTCCTTCTCCGCCCGCCGCGCGGCCTGGATGCGGTCGGCCATCTCGTCAAAGCTGCGGGCCAGCCGCCCCACCTCGTCCTCGCCGGAGAGGCCGCTGCGCCGCGAGAGATCGCCCCGTCCGTACTCCTCCACCACCGCGGTCAGCTTCTCCAGCGGGCGGGTGATCGAGCGCGAGAGCGGGTACACCAGCGCCAGCGACACCGCCAGCGCGCCCAGCAGCAAGAGCGCCGCCCGGCTCACCGCGCGCCGCGCGGCGCCCTCCGGCAGCGGCAGCCGCGCCAGCAGCAGCGCGCCGCCGCGGGCCGGCGCGGCGACGATCCCCGGTGCCACCCAGTTTCCTCCGCGCCGGACCTGGTCCAGCGCAGGGAATTCCGGCAGCTCGATCGGACGGCCCGCCGCCGCGAGCACCACGCCGCCCGGGCCGATCAGGGTGACGTCCATCCCCAGCTCCTCGTGGATCTCCTCGGCGGCGCGCTGCAGCGCGACCGGCTCCGAAGGTGGCGGGAGCATGCGCGCGAGGTGCGCGGCGAAGCGCGGGCCCCCCCGGTTCAAGGCGAAGAACGGCCTGCCGGTGAGGAAGGCGATGGCGGAGACCACCAGCACCACCGCCAGCAGCACGCCGAGAAAAGCGAGGTAGAGGCGCAGGTAGAGGCGCCGGGGATGCACTCAGGACTCCCGCGCCAGCAGATACCCTGCCCCGCGGACCGTCTTCACGTAGCGCGGGTGGCGGGGGTCCGGCTCGATCTTCTGGCGCAGGCGCGAGACGTGCACGTCGATGCTGCGATCGAACGCCTCGTCGGCGTGATCGCCCTTCATCTCCTCCAGCAGCTGATCGCGGGTCAGCACCCGGCCGGAGTTGCGCGCGAGCGCGCAGAGCAGCTCGTACTCGTGCGCGGTCAGCGTCTGGCGCTGGCCGTCGACCGTCACCTCGCGGGCCGCGAAGTCGATGACCAGCCCGCCGCTCTGGAAGCGCGGCGATTCCGCTGGCTCGGTCCGCCGGAGCACGGCGCGGATCCGCGCCAGCAGCTCGCGCGGGTTGAACGGTTTCGCCAGGTAGTCGTCCGCGCCCAGCTCGAGGCCGACGATCTTGTCCGCGTCGTCGCCGCGGGCGGTGACCATGATGATCGGGGTGTTCCAGCGCTCCCGGATCTTCCGCGCCAGCGTCAGCCCGTCCATCCCCGGCAGCATCAGGTCGAGGAGGAGGATGTCGAAGCGGCTCGAGCCCAGGTGCTGGAGCGCCTGGGCCGAGTCCGCCGCGCCGGTCGCGAGAACGCCGTGCTGCCCGAGGAATTCCACGAGCAGCGCGGCGAGCTTGCGATCGTCCTCGATGAGCAGTGCCTTGATCATCACTCTCCGGGGCCGCCGAACCCTCCCTGGTGCTGCTGGTGCTTCTGGTGCAGCTCCTGCGCCCGGGCCGCCAGCTTCTGCCGCTGCGCGGGGGTGAGTGCGTCGTGCACGTTCACGATCTCCGGCGCGATCTTGCTGGCGAGCGCCTGGATCTTGTCGGCGTGCTCCTTCGCGACCGCATTGATCTGGTCGGTGGTCAGGGTGTCGCCGGTCAAGAGCTTCACCAGCTCCTGGTGCATGTTCCGGCGGTCCTGACCTTGCGATTGCAGGATGCCGATGATGTTGTTCACCGAGGCATCGATCTTCGCCCGCTGGTCCGGCGTCGCCTGGATGTAGTCCTCGGCCTCCGCCACGTGCTTCGAGATCATCTGCTTCATCATCACCCGGCGGCCTGGCCCGTGCGCCCACGCCGCACCCGCCCCGATCAAAACCGCCAAGGCGCCCACTGCGATCAGAATCTTCTTCGTCATCGTCTTCCTCCTTGCTGAAGGAGTACGGGGGCCCTTTTGCGCTCCCGTTGCGGGGATGTTTCCCTCTGTTGCGGCTACAGGTATTTGCGCGCCTTCAGCGCCTGCTCGATCCGCGCGCGGGTGTCGCCCACCACCAGCTTCGGCGCCTCTCCGGTGAGCGTCCGCACCAGCTCCACGTACTTCCCCGCCAGCTGCGCGCGCACCTCGTCGGGGATCTGCGGCAGCGGCCCCTCTCCCTGGTAGTTGCGCTCGCGGATCAGCCACTGCCGGAAGAACTCCTTGTCCAGCATCTTCTGATCCTCGCCGCGGCGGAAGCGCTCCTCGCTGCCTTCGCGGATCCAGTACCGGCTGGAGTCCGCGGTGTGGATCTCGTCGATCACCCAGAGCTTGCCCGCGCCGTCCACGCCGAATTCGTACTTGGTGTCGACGAGGATCAGGCCGCGCTGCTTCGCCCAGGCCTGGCCCGCGGCGAAGAGGTCCAGGGCCATCCGCGCCATCGCGTCCCACTGCTTCCGGGTGAGCGTGCCGCGCGCCACCAGCTCGCGCGGCGAGACGGGCTCGTCGTGCTTGCCCACCTCTTCCTTGGTGCTGGGCGTGAGGATCGGCGTCTCGAACTCCTGGTCCTTGCGCATCTCCCGTGGCAGGTCGATGCCGTAGGCCTTCGCGCCCTTGCCGGCCTGGAAGTCGCGCCAGAGCGACCCGGTGAGATGGCCGCGCACCACCATCTCCACCGCCAGCGGCTGCAGCTTGCGCACCACCAGCACGCTGGGATCCGGCACGTCGAGGATGTGGTTGGGCGCCACCTCCTTCGTCTTCTCGAACCAGAAGGTGGTGAGCCGGTTGAGCAGCTCGCCCTTGAACGGGATGGTGGTGAGCACCCGGTCGAACGCGCTCAGGCGATCGGTGGTGATCATCACCATCCGGTCCCCCTTCGAGTAGTTGTCGCGCACCTTGCCCCGGTAGAGCTGACCGAGCGCGGGAAAGTCCGCCTCGCGGAGCGTGTACGGCAGCTGTGCTTTCAGGACGTCTTCCATTTGCGGCGCCTCCGGGAGGGCGCAAGATAGCGCATGTGCAGCTGCGATTCGTGCTCCACCGCCCGCGCAGTTCGCAGAACATCGGCGCGGCGGCGCGTGCGCTGGCGAACACCGGGGCGGGCTCGCTGTGGGTGGTCGAGCCCCTGGGCTTCGACCGCGGCCAGGCGGCGAAGCTCGCCGCCGGCGCCGACGAGGTGCTCGAGCGCATGCGCGTCGTCCGCACGCTCGACGAGGCGCTGGCGGACTGCCTGGACGTGGTGATGACCTCCGGGCGCCCCGTCGCCGGAGCGATCGCGCCGGAGGAGGCCGCGCGGCGCCTGCTCTCGTGCGCCGGCCCCTGCGCGCTGGTGTTCGGCGACGAGGTGCGGGGTCTGACCAACCGGGCCCTGCAGCGCGCGGGCGCGGTGGCGACCATTCCCACCGCCGTCAAGTCGTCGCTCAACCTGGCGCAGGCGGTGGTGATCTTCGGTTACGAGATCCTCAAGGCGCGCGGAGCCGCGGATCTGCCGGCGGCGCCGGCCCAGCCCCTCGCCGAGGAGGGGTTGATCGCGCTCTTGCGGGAGAAAGCGCGCTCCCTGCTGCTCGCGGCGGGTTTCCTCAACCCGCAGCAGCCGGATCGGGTGCTGGACGAAATCCTTTCCCTCGTCCGCCGCGCCCGGCCGACCCAGCGGGAGATCGAGCTGCTCCTGGCAGCGGTCGCGCAGCTCGATCGGACACGGATCCGCTAGCCCCTGCCGGGCGCGCGCACCAGCGCAGCGCCCTGGGACAGTCGGGTCAGGCGGGGGTCGTCGCGGGAGCGGCGGCGGGAGCTGGCGCCGCGGCCTCGCCACCCTTCTTCGGCTGGTGCTCCGCGCACAGCCCGTGGGCCCCCACCTTCTTGTGGCAGCCTTCCTTGCTGCAGGTGTCGTACCGCGCCTTGGGCAGCTCGCCGTCCTTCCACTTGTCGTAGTGGAAGAAGCAGTAGCCCTTGGCCTGGTACGCGCGCTTGCAGCCTTCGATCTTGCACTTCT
>JBGQLA010000405.1:0-4444 GCA_041499865.1 Deltaproteobacteria bacterium | reverse complement strand
CGCTCGATGATCGAGAGCTGCCGATCGATCGTGCTCCGGTCGCGCTTGATCACCTCCAGGGCGGTGACCACCGGGGCGAGCGGATTTCGCAGCTCGTGCCCGAGGATGGCGAGGAACTCGTCCTTGCGCCGGTCCGCCTCCTGCAGGTCGCGCAGGAGCCGCGCGTTGTCCAGCGCGATGGACGCCTGCGCCGCGATGCCGGCCGCCAGCCGCTCGTGCTGCACGGTGAAGTACCCCGCGCTCCCGTGCGCGAACGCCAGTCATCCCAGGATCTGCCCGGTGCGGGAGGTGATCGGCACCGCGAGCAGGCTGCGTGCCGGCGCTCCGGCGAAGGCGGGATCTTCGGTCGCGTCCACCCGGACCGCGTCCTTGCTCGCGCCCATCCGGCCGAGCTGTTCCGCCGCTGCCCCGGGGAAGCTCTCGCGGGCCGGCCCCGACGAGGCCAGCGCCCGCGGCTCCGCGCCGGCGGTGAAGATCGCTCCGTAATCGGCGCCGGTGAGCGCGGTGGCTTCTCCCACCACCAGCTGCGCGAGCCGGTCCGGGTCCAGCTCGGCGGCGAGCGAGATGCCGAGCCGCGGCAAGATCGAGTTGACGCGCGCCTCCTCGCGCAGCCGGTCCTCGTAATGGCGCTGCTCGTCCAGCGCCCGCTGCAGCCCGTCGATCGCGTTCTCGGCGCGGAGCCGTGCCCGCGCTTCGCGCAGCGAGAGGCCGAAGATCACGCCCGAGATCGCGGCCCCGATCAGCAGCGCCGCGATCACCGCGCTGCCCGAGGCGCTGCGCAGCGGCGGAAGGGCCGCGAACGTGAGCGTCCACTCCCGGCCGCCGATCCGCAGACGCTCGGTCTGCGCCAGGCGCCCTCCGGACGCCGGCGTCATGCCGCGATCGTACAGCAGCCGCGCGGGATCGGCTTCCCCGCCGTCGTAGACCTGGAAATCGAGCAGCGGCACCTCCTCGCCGCCGAAGAGGGAGAGGAAGAGGTCGCCGGCGCGGAACGGCGCGTACATCCAGCCGATCAGCGCCGCCCGCCGCGCTTCGACGGTGGCCGGTATGTTCCCCTGGGCATAGACGGGCACGAAGAGGAGGAACCCGGCCTGGCGGCGGGAATCGATTTCCCGGACCAGGGTGACCTTGCCGGACAGTGCCGCCGTGCCCTCGTCGCGGGCGCGGTCCATCGCCAGGTGGCGGACCGGATCGGTGTACATGTCGTACCCGATCGCCGCCCGGTTCCGGCGATCGAGCGGCTGGAGGAGGAGGACGGCCGTCCGCTCCTCGGAAGAAGAATCGGGCCAGATCCGCAGCCCTTCGAAACCGCGGCGCCGCAGATCCGCTTCGACCGAGGCGATCTCGTCCTTTTTCAGGCGCCGGGCGAAGCCCACTCCCTGGACGCCAGGGTAGCGGTCCTCGAGGTCGATCCGCTCCGCATACCTGTGAAACTCGCGGGGGTGGAGGTCCGGTTGGGCGGCGAGCAGCGCCGCGCAGCCGCGAAGCATCGCCAGGTACACCTCGACGCGGGCCTGGATCCGCTCGACATTGGCGTGCACGGCGAGGACGAAGCGCGCACGTTCGCGCGTTCGCCCGTTCACGAAGACGAACGCGGCCACGGCCACCGTCAGCGCGAGCGATCCCGAAAGCGCAGCCCAGGGTGCAATCGACCTGCGCACGCGGAGAGGATGTACAGCACCCGGGGCCGCCCGGAAATCCCCGCCGGGATGGAGAGCAAGGTTCAGAACCGTGGGGCCGGACGGTGAAACGCCGCTCCGGAGACGGACGGATGGCGGTATCGTGCGCGCGATGGACGCCACCGCCCCGACGCTGCCGGAGATCCGCGCCGCCCGCGCCCGCCTGGGAGAGCTGGTGGTCGAGACGCCCGTCTGGCGCTGGCGTGGAGAGGAGGTGGAGGGGGCCACGGGGACGCAGCCCTTCCTCAAGCTGGAGCTGTTCCAGCACGCCGGCAGCTTCAAGCCGCGGGGGGCCCTCTGCAACATGCTGGCGCTCTCGCCCGCGGCGCTCGCGCGCGGAGTGACGGCGGTCAGCGCCGGCAACCACGCGATGGCCGTCGGGTACGCCGCACGCGCGCTGGGGACCACCGCGAAAGTGGTGATGCCGAAGAGCGCGAGCCCGGCGCGCGTCGAGGGATCGCGCGCGTACGGGGCGGAGGTGGTGCTGGTCGACGACGTTCACGCCGCTTTCGCCCGGGTGAAGGAGATCGAAGCTGAGGAGGGCCGAACCTTCGTGCACCCGTTCGAGGGGCCGCTCACCGCGCTGGGCACCGCGACGCTCGGACTCGAGCTCTGCGGCCAGGCAGGGCCGCTCGACGCGGTGGTGGTGCCGATCGGAGGGGGCGGGCTCTGCGCCGGGGTGGCGTCCGCCGTGAAGCAGATCTCGCCCCGCACGCAGGTGTTCGGGGTCGAGCCGGCCGGCGCCGATACCATGCACCGCAGCTTCCGCAGCGGGAAGCCGGAGGGGATCGACAAGGTGCGCACCATCGCCGACAGCCTGGGCGCTCCGCACGCCGCCCCCTACAGCTTCGCGCTCTGCCGGCAGTACGTCGACGAACTGGTGATGGTGGACGACGATCAGCTCCGGGCGGCCCTGCGCCTCCTCTTTCGCGGCGCGAAGCTGGCGGTGGAGCCCGCGGGCGCCGCCTCGACGGCGGCGCTGTGCGGGCCTCTGCGCGACAAGCTCGCGGGCAAGCGCGTGGCGCTGATCGTCTGCGGCGCGAACCTCGACGCGCAGACCTTCGCCGCCCTGCTCACTTCGTGATCCGGAACGCCCGGTGCGCCGCCCGGTTGCGGTAGTCCTCGGGAACGGTCTGCTCCTCGGTGTAGCGCAGCCCTTCCAGCGCGGGCGCGAAGCGCTGGTGGTTGGTGGCGAACCAGAGCGCGCCCGAGGGCTCGAGCACCTCCAGCACCCGCTCGATCAGCGCCCGGTGGTCGCGCTGCACGTCGAAGGCCCGGCCGCCGGAGTCGGAGAAGGAGGGCGGATCGAGCACGCAGAGCGTCCATCTGCGCGAACCCGCGCCGCGGAGGAACTCCTCCACTCCGGAGCGCACCAGCTCCCCGCTCTGGCCGTTCAGGCGGAGGTTCTCCGCCGCCCAGTCGAGGTAGTTCCGCGAGGCGTCGACGCTGGTGGTCTGCTGCGCCCCGCCGGCCGCCGCGGCGCAAGTGAAGCTGCCGGTGTAGGCGAAGAGGTTGAGGAACGAGGCGCCGCGCGCCTCCGCGCGCACGCGCGCGCGGGTGTCGCGGTGATCGGCGAAGAGCCCGGTGTCGATGTAGTCGTCGAGGTTGACGGCGAAGCGCAGATCCCGCTCGCGCACCACCAGGCGGCGGTCCGTCCGCGAGAGGCGAGGATATTTTTCTCCGCTGCGCCGCACCTTGAGGTGGACCTGCTCCGCCGGAACGGAGAGGGCTTCGCCGGTTGCGCGCGCCATCGTCGCGAGCCAGGGCGCGCCGCGGGTCTGCTCCCGCTCGTACTCGGCGACTACGAGGTGTCCCTCGTACCAGTCCACCGCGGCGCGGATCTCCGGGATGTCGCGGTCGTAGAGGCGGAACGCGCCGATGTTCTCGCGTTCGAAGCGCGGGTGGAGCTTGCGGAAATTCTTCCGCACCCGGTTCGCCAGCATCCGGGCCTGCTCCTCCAGGCTCACAGCGCCGCGGCCCACCGCTCCATCTGCTCGAGGATCGCTCCCGGCGCGTCCTCCTGCAGGAAGTGGCCGGCGCCCTCCAAGAGGTGAGGTCCGTCGACCCGCGCGAAGAGTCCCTGCCAGCGCTCGAGCTGGGGCTTGCGGAACGCCGGGTCCTTGAGCGCCCAGCAGATCAGCGCCGGCTTCTCCCGCAGCCGCGAGAGGTGGTCCTCGATGGAAGCCATGGCCGCCCAGGATTCGTGAAAGGGGTCCTTGGTCTGCGGGATCAGCTGGGGAAAGCGGGCGATGCCCACGCGGTCGCCGGGGGTGGGAAAGGGCGCGCGATAGGGCGCGAGCTCCTCGTCGGTCATGCGCTTCGGCCCGCCCCTGGCCAGGAACAGCTCCACGAAGATGTTCGAGCGCGCGCTGCGCTTCCACCCGCCGCGGCCGAGCACCAGGAACTTGAAGACCCAGGGAAGCTTCATCCGGGGCTGGCGCACGAAGGCCCAGGTGTTCAGCACCACCACGCCGGCCACTTTGTCCGGCTGCTTCGCCGCCCACCCCATCCCGATGGGACCGCCCCAGTCCTGGATCACCGGCACGACCCGGGTGGGCTGCAGCTCGCGCAGCACGCGGCCCAGGTCGTCGATGTGCCGGTCGAGCGTGTACCAGCGCGGATCCCGCGGCTTGTCGCTGCGCCCGAAGCCGACGTGGTCGGGGACGATCACCCGGTACCGCGGAGAGAGGCGGCGGATGAACTCCCGGTACAGATAGCCCCAGGTGGGGTTCCCGTGCAGCAGGAGGAAGGTGAGCGGCGCGTCG
>JBGQLA010000404.1:0-4447 GCA_041499865.1 Deltaproteobacteria bacterium | reverse complement strand
GTGGTGGGGAAAGGGACCTGATGGACGCGATCGAGATCACCGGAGGCAAGCCGCTCGCCGGCGAGGTGCAGGTCTCCGGATCGAAGAACGCCACCCTCCCGCAGATCGCCGCGGCGTTGCTCGCGCCGGGGCAGTCGGTGTTTCGCGGCGTCCCCGATCTGGCGGACATCCGCACGCTGGGCAGGCTGCTCGCGAGCATGGGCGCGCGCGTCGAGCGGGACGGGACGACGCTCCGGGTGGACGCGAGCCGGATCGAGAAACCTGAAGCGCCGTATGAGCTGGTGAAGACCATGCGGGCCAGCGTGCTGGTGCTGGGGCCGCTGGTGGCGCGCTGTGGGCGGGCGCGGGTGTCGATGCCCGGCGGCTGCGCGATCGGCGCCCGGCCCATCGATCAGCACCTCAAGGGTCTTCAGGCGCTGGGGGCCAGGATCGAGCTGGCGCACGGATACGTCGAAGCCACGGCCAAGAAGCTGCGGGGAGCGGCGATCCTCTTCGACCTGCCCACCGTCACGGGGACGGAAAATCTGATGATGGCGGGCGCGCTGGCCGAGGGCCAGACCATCCTCGAGAACTGCGCCCGCGAGCCCGAGGTGGTCGCGCTCGCGGAGGCGCTGAACGCGATGGGAGCGCGGATCCACGCCGCCGGCAGCAGCGTGATCACCATCGACGGGGTCGCCGCGCTTCGGCCGATGGACCTCCAGGTGATCCCCGACCGGATCGAGGCCGGGACGCTGCTGGCGGCGGCGATGATCACCGGCGGCGACGTGCTGGTGCGCGGCGCCCGCGCGGAGGACCTGGACGCCGTGCTGGCGAAGATGCGGGAAGCGGGCGCCACCATCACCGCCGAGCGAGGAGGGCTGCGCATCGTCGCGCCCGGGCGGCCGCACGCCGTCGACTTCATCACCGCGCCGTTTCCCGGCTTTCCCACCGATCTGCAGGCGCAGCTGATGGCCTGCCTGGCCGTCGCGAAGGGCGCGTCGCGGGTGGTGGAGACGGTGTTCGAGAACCGCTTCATGCACGTGCAGGAGCTGTCGCGGATGGGGGCCGACATCGCCATCGACGGGCACACCGCGGTGGTGCGCGGGGTCCCGCGGCTCTCCGGCGCCGAGGTGATGGCCACCGACCTGCGCGCCAGCGCCTCGCTGGTGCTCGCCGGCCTGAGAGCCGAGGGCAAGACCACCGTTCACCGCGTCTACCACCTGGACCGCGGCTACGAGGCGCTGGAGCAGAAGCTCTCCTCTCTGGGCGCTTCCATCCGGCGCGTCAAAGGCGCCTCTGCGTAGACGAACGTTGCCGAATGGAAAGCCGGTGGGCTAGGCTTTCACCCCTGACCCCTCAACGGAGCCCGACGAAGCCATGGATTGCCCGCGCGACAACACGGAGATGACCGAGCTCACCGACGGGGAGGACCGTCTCCTCTTCCGTTGCGCAGAGTGCGGAGGTCTCTGGCTCGACGCTGCGGACCTGAACCGGATCCTCCTGCACAACGGCCTGCCCACGCTGGAGGCGATGGGCGGACGGGCCAACCCCGAGGAGGACGCGGGGGATTGTCCCGTGGACAACGTCGGCCTGCTGGCGGTGGTGAGCCAGCACAAGCGCAATCCGCTGGTGTACGAGACCTGCGAGAGCTGCGGGGGCATCTGGCTGGAATCGGGGGACTTCACCGAGGACGGAGACACGGCGAAGGACCTGACCAAGGGGATCGTCGAGTTCTACCGGGAGTTCTCCGTCACCCAGACTCCGGGTACCAAGGCCGCGCGCAAGTAGATGCGGCAGGCCCTGCTCCTCGCGGCGCTGCTCTGCGCGTGCCGGGAGAAGGCGGCGCAGCCACCTCCTCCCGGCGCGCCTCCGCCGCCTGCGCCCCCGGAGCTGGTGCGTGAGCAGGAGCCGAACGACTTCCAGCGCGCACAGCAGATCCCGGCGCGCGCCACCGTCACCGGGACGCTGCAGGCGCCCCGCGACGACGACTGGTACCGGGTGGGACCGGGGACGGGGAAGACGCTCGCGTTGCGCGTCGAGCTGAAGGGCGTCCGCGACGCGACGCTCGAGGCGTACGATCGCGACCGGAACCGGACGCTGCGCGTGCACGCGGGTGGAGAGGACCCGGGCGTCGTGCCCGCGCTGGCGTGCATCGAGGCCTGCTTTCTCCGGGTCTCGGGCGCCGGGCCGCAGCAGTACGAGTTGGCGGTGCTCGGCGGCGATCCGCAGCCCGGGCAGGAGCTGGAACCCAACGACCGCGCGGTGGACGCGACGGGGCTGCAGGCGGGACGGCCGATGCAGGGGACGTATCTGTCGGCGGAGGACGAGGACTGGTACCGGCTGGCGCTGGCGCCCGGCGCTTCCGACGTGCTGCGGGTGGAGGTCACGCCCGTCGCCGGCGCGCGGCCGGAGCTGGAGGTCCGGGCGCTGCAGGACGGGGCGCTGCTCGCCACGTTCCGGGGGACGGAGGGGTTGCTGGTGCGCGACCTCTCGCTTCATCTCGGGGAGGCTGCCACCGCTGGGGGCGTCGACTCCGGCGTGGAGGACGCGGGCGCGCCGGACGCGGGGCCCGCGACCGCAGGGTATTATCTGGTCCTCAAGGGCAGGACCCGGCGCGGCGCGCCGCTCACGCCGTATACGCTGACCGCCACGCTGGAAGCGGGCGCGCTGGATCTGGAGATCGAGCCGAACGACGATCCGCAGCACGCGACGCCGCTGCGCGAGAGCGCGACGGGGTTCATCGCGCCGGCGGGCGACCAGGACTGGTTCCGCATCCATGCGGATGTGCCGATGGTGCTGCACGCCGAGCTTTCGGGCGCGGACCGCGCCGACCTGGAGCTGGCGGCGTACGCGGACGCGGCTCCGGACAAGCCGCGACTGATCGCTCGCGTCAACGAGGGCGGGCCGCGCGAGCCCGAAGTGTTGCCCGCGGTGGGCATTCCCGCGGGCGACAGCTACCTCCTGGTACAGGCCGCGGCGCGACAGCTCGAGGGCAAGTGGGTGCGCGACGGCGAGGACCGGGACAACCCATACCGGCTCCTGGTGCAGATCTCGCCGGACGACGGCTCCACCGAGCGCGAGCCGAATGACGACGTCGCTTCCGCCCAGCCGCTCTCGCTGCCCATCGCGGTGAAGGGGTGGATCTGGCCGCGCAAGGATGTGGACGTGTTTCGCTTCCACGTCGAAGCGGGGCACGCGCCGATGAGCGTCGTTCTCTCCGCCGTCCGCGGAGTGGATCTGCAGCTTCGCCTGTACCAGCTTCGCGGCGACCGGGCGCCGGAGGTGATCGGCTCCTCGGACGCGAAGCGCGGGGAGGGGGAGGAGAAGCTGCTCTCCGTCCCTCTGAAGGAAGGCGACTACGCGGTGGAGGTGTCCAGCCCGCGGAACAAGGACGCGAGCGCATCGCAGCTCTACACTCTCACCGTCGGTAGTCCTTGACGGCCTCCAGACCCGCGACTAGCCTTCCCGGTCCGGGCGGGAATAGCTCAGTTGGTAGAGCATCAGCTTCCCAAGCTGAGGGTCGCCGGTTCGAATCCGGTTTCCCGCTCCAGTTCAAACATGGGATTTTCCTCGGCATCGAGAGCTACTGTCTGCTCTCCCGCGGGCTCGCGCTTCGGGGCTTGCAGCAAGGATGCAGCAAACGGCGACGGCGGCAGCAGGTTGATCGCGTCGCGGAGATCCTCGACGACCAGGTGGCCGTAGACCGAGGTCGTGGTCTTGACGTCGCGATGGCGGAGCACGCGCTGGACACGGTGGGCATCGACGCGCTCGCGCAGGAGCAGGGTCGCGGTCGTGTGGCGCAGGTCGTGGAAGCGCATGGGGCGGACCTTCGCGGTCGGCCAGAGCTTCATGCCGCAGGCCGGGCAGTGCCTCAGCTCACCGTCGGGATGGCGTTCGACGTGCGCCGTTCCTCGCTTCTTGCACCGGCGACAGGAGTGCAGCCAATAGTCGACGAGGCCAGCGCGCGCGAGCGCAGTGCGCAGCACTTTTTGGGGGTCCGCCTCCTGCGACCGCATGCGGCCTACGCCGTCGGGAAACACGAGCTCGCTCGTGGAGGCATCGAGGGCCTGCTCAAGAAAGGGCACCAGCGCCTCGGCGATGGGAATCAGGTCCGCATGGCCGCCCTTCGTCGTCTCGCGCTCATACGAACGGCAAACGAGGATCGTGCGGTTCGCGAGGTCAACGTCGACTTTCCGGAGCCCGAACAGCTCGCCCTTTCGCAGGCCCGTATAGACCGCTGCAGCAAAGATGGCGCGCCAGGCATCCGGAACCGCGGCGAGAAGAGCAGGCACTTCCTCAGCGCGCAGCGTGACGTAGGCACGCTTTGTCTCGGGGCGCTTTTCGACAGCCTCGACAGGGTTCGGGCCGGACCAGAGCTGATCGCGCCTAGCACGGGCGAAGACAGTGTGCAGGACGCGGCGCAGGCCGTTGACGTACGAGCGGCCGAGGCCCTCGCGCTCCATCTCGC
>JBGQLA010000403.1:0-4447 GCA_041499865.1 Deltaproteobacteria bacterium | reverse complement strand
GGCGCGCAAGCTGCTGGACGCGACGCGCGGCGCGGCGGCGGTGCTCTGCGGGCACATCCACGAGCGCTACCAGGTCGGCAACGTGCTCTGCGCGGGGTCGTCGACGGAGCGCGGCGCGGAAGGGTACTGGGTGATCGAGCTTGCCGGCGGGCGCGTCGAGAAGGCCGCGCAGTACCGGCCTGGCGCCCTGGCCTGCTAACGCACCGCGGCTTGAGACGCGATCGATCCAGGCGGTCGTCCTGCCCGCGCCGAGTCCCTGCCGGGCGCGCGCACCAGCGCAGCGCCCTGGGACAGTCGCCGTTGCTCTTTCGGCAACGGCCTCCTAGTGGTCTCCTAGTGGCGGATGTGCGCCGCCTTGAGGTCCGCAGCGGTGGCGGCAAGCGCCAGCAGCGCAGGGTTCTTGCGCAACTCGTCCCACTGCGGGCCTTGCCCCAGCTCGATTCCCTGCGTCATCGAGTACTCGCGGCCCGGTGCGACGGTGATGTAGCCGTCGACCTGCAGGAGGTGGCCGTTTTCGCTGGGGATGGCGGTGAAGTCGCCGCTGCCTCCCGTCCAGCGATTCGGGTTTGCGGGGTCGCGGCAGAACTGGAGGGGCGTCGCGCCCACGAAACCGCGCACGCAGTCCTGCTCGATGGATGCCAGGAAGTCTGAACTGCTGATGCTTCCCTGTCCTACCGAGTAGCTCGCCGGGCGCGCGGCGGCGTTCGCCCCCGACTTGATGGCGATGGTGCCGTAGCCTGCGCCAGCCGTCGCGCAGGCGATCGACAGCAGCAATGGAATGGAGCGCATGCGGGAGGGACGCTCGCGCCGCGTCGATATTCCCCGGTCCGAACTCGTTCCGAAACGAGTTGGGAAGTGAACACTCGCCTGGGGTGCGGACGAGGCGGCGGCCAAGGATGGGCGCAGCCCGGCGCGCTGATCCCGACCTCTGACCCGCCGCGAGCGGCGGAGGTACGTCACCTGACCGAAGACGAGCGCTCGGCGGAATGGCAACCTCGCTTTCATGACAGCTGAATGATTGTTGGTCTGGTCCATGAAGCAGCGCAGAGCTGCTTTCTGCCGCACGCGACCTCGTGCGGCGCTCGCAGGACGTCGAGGCCGACCTGCTGGTCCACCTCGGGGAAATCGACGAGCGCCGGCTCTATCTCGACTGCGTGTTTCCCTCCATGTTCGCCTTCTGCGTCGGTGAGCTCAGCTGCCGTGCCCACAACCAGCGCGAGGCCGAGAAGATGTACGGGCGGTCGTTCATGGAGAGCGCCCGCAAGGTGCGGGGTTCCGTCGCGACTCGTTCCGGAACGAGTCCTCCTCCCCAGCCGGAGGGCTAGACTTCGCGCCGTGCGCAAGCGGCGGGCGTGGCTCTCGTCGCAGCCGGGTCACTCGTCGCGCAAGGCGACCGCGGGATCGAGACGGGAGGCGCGCCAGGCTGGGTAGATGCCGGCGATCAGGCCGACACCGCAGGAGACCCCGATGCCCAGGGCGACGGCCCAGAGGGGAACTTCGGCGGGGAACTGGAGGAACTGGCCGACCCAGGAGGCGCAATAGCCCAGGGCTACGCCGATGGCGCCGCCGAATGAGGCGAGGAGCACCGCTTCGATGACGAACTGCAGGAGGATGCGCATGCGGCGGGCGCCGAGTGCCTTGCGCAGGCCGATCTCGCGCGTGCGCTCGGTGACGGCGACCAGCATGATGTTCATCACTCCGATGCCGCCCACGATCAAGGAGAGAAAGCACATGAACGCGCTGGCGATGGTCACAACGCTCGCCAGGTTGTCGAACATGCCGCGCATCGACTCGTTGGAGAAGACCTCGAAGTCGTTCTCCTTGGACGCGTCCAGGCCGCGCACCTGGCGGAAGGCGGCGGCCGCCTGGTCCTGCAGCTTCTTCATCGAATCAGGATCGTGGGCCATCACGCCGATGTCCACGGACCGCGAAGTTCCATAGAGCTCCATGAACAGCGTGATCGGCACGGCCACCGTGTTGTCCGGGTTGGTGTCGATCGGGAGCCCTCCTTGCCGCTCGATGGTCCCGACCACCTCCAGCTCCATGCGGCCGAGCCTGAACTTCTGCCCGAGAGGATCCTGCCCCGGGAAGAGCGAATCGATCACGTTCGCGCCGATCACCGCCACCCGCGTCGCGGCGGTGACTTCCGACTCCGTGTATCCGCGGCCGTTCGCGATCGTGAGATTGGTGAGGGTGAAGAACTCGGGAGTCCCGCCCGCAATCTGCACGCCGAGATCGGTGTTGCCGTTGGCCGTGGCGGTCTTCCCGTACTCCCAGAGGTGCGCGCCCACCTGCTTCGCCTGCGGGAGCAGGTCCCTGAGCTGCCGCATGTGCGAGAGCGTGAGCTTCTTGCGCGCCATGATCTCCGGCGAGAACTCTCCGAACTGCACCGCCGGGAAGCGCTGGATCTGGAAGACGTTCGCGCCCAGCTCGCCGAGCTGCTTGTCGATCTTCTGCCGCAGCCCGTTCAGCAGGCCCATCATCGCCACGACCGTGAACACGCCGATCACGATGCCCAGCAGCGTGAGCCCCGAGCGCAGCTTGTGCGAGGCCAGCGAGTCCAGGGCGAGCCGCAGGTCGTCCAGGCGCGCCGTCCACTTGCGCCGCAGCCGGCCTGCCCAGGCAGGCGCCTCGGCGCCGGGAGCCGGGAGGGCGACCTCACTCATAGCGCAGGGCCTCGACCGGCTGGAGCATGGCCGCGGTCAGGGCCGGCCAGAGGCCGAAGCCGACGCCCAGCACCGCCGACCCGAGCACCCCGCCGAGCATCACGCGCGGGTCCACCCTCGCCGGCAAGGGCGAGATCAGATCGATGAGCGACGCCGCCCCCGAGGCGAGCGCGATCCCCACGATCCCGCCCACCATCGCCACCATCACTGCCTCGCAGAGGAACTGCCAGAGGATGGTCCCGCGCCGCGCCCCGATCGCGCGCCGGATGCCGATCTCCCGCGTCCGCTCCTTCACCGAAACCAGCAGGATGTTCATGATCCCGATGCCCGCCACGATGGCGGTGATGATGCCCACCAGGATGCCGGTGACGTTGGTGGCCATCATCATCTGGTTGAAGCCCTCCAGCAGCTTGTCCTGCCGGTTGACGGAGAAGTTCTCCTCCTGCTCGGGCGCCAGGTGCCGGGCGTTGCGCATCACCGCCGTCACCTCGTCCTCCGTCTCGCGCACCTTGCCCTCGGGCGCCACCACCGCCACCACCAGCCCGCGCTTGCTGCCGAAGGTCCGGACGAACGCGGAGAGCGGGATGATGACCCGCAGGTCCTGCGACTGTCCGAAAGCGTTCCCCTTGCGGAGGAAGATGCCCACGATGGTGCAGCGCAGGTTGGGGCCGACCCGGATCTGCTGCCCGAGCGGCTCCTGTCCCTTGAAGTACGCGTCCTCGATGTCCGCGCCGATGATGCAGACGTTCGCGCCGATCTCCTGGTCCAGGGCGGTGAGGAATCGCCCCCGGCGGATCTGCCAGCCGGTGGCGTCCAGATAGCCATCGGTGGTCCCGCGGACGTCCACTCCCTTCACGTCCTTGCCCCCGTACGACACGGTGGCCTGCGTGTTCACCAGCGGCGCGATGGCGACCGGCAAGGTGGTGTTCTGCTGCAGCGCGCGCAGGTCGAGCGTGGTCACGTGCGGCCGGTTCTTGTACCTCCACCAGTCGTTGCCGCTCACGCCCCACTTCCACTTGTGCACGAACAGCGTGTTGGGCCCCAGCGTGCTCAGCTGCCGGGCGAAGCTCGACGACATCCCCGCCTGCACCATGAAGATGAGGATCACCGTCATGATGCCGATGGCGATCCCGCTGATGGTCAACAGCGCCCGCAGCTTGTGCGAAACCAGCGAGAACGCCGCCTGCACGATCGCATCTCGCAGCTCCGCGAAAAAGCGCCGGATTGCTCTCATGGCCGTGCTCCTGCCTGCGCCGCCAGCTCCGCGGCCTGGAACTGCGCCAGCGCCTCCGCCCCCAGCGCCTCGGCATTCGCCGCCGCCACCTCGCGCCCGGGCCCGTCGGCGATCACCAGGCCGTCGACCAGCCGCACGGCGCGCGGGCAGCGCGCCGCCAGCTTGGGCTCGTGCGTCACCAGGAGAATGGTGTTGCCGCGCGCGTGCAGGTCGAGGAACAGCCCCACGATCTCCTCTCCGGTGCGGCTGTCGAGATTTCCGGTGGGCTCGTCGGCCAGCAGCAGCGAGGGCTGGGTCACGAGGGCACGCGCGATCGCCACACGCTGCCGCTGGCCGCCCGAGAGTTCCGCGGGCTTGTGCTTCATCCGGTCCTCGAGGCCGACCAGCTTCATCGCCTCGACGGCCTGCTCGCGCCGCTCCTTCTTGCTCACCCCGCGATAGACGAGCGGCAGCTCCACGTTCTCCAGCGCGCTCGCCCGCGGCAGGAGCTGGAAGCTCTGGAACACGAACCCGATCTCGAGATTGCGCACGTCCGCCAGTTCGTCGT
>JBGQLA010000402.1:0-4468 GCA_041499865.1 Deltaproteobacteria bacterium | reverse complement strand
ATCACCTCGCGCGAGAGCCCGCCCACCACCGTGGTGCGCCCGGGCACGAACACCGTCTCGTCCTTGCCGCGCCCGCCCAGATCGACCTGCCCGTATCCGCCGCGGCCCGGGCCCGCGCCTTTGGTCCCAAGACCGCCGATCCCCAGCGCATTGCCGCCGCCGCCCGAGCCGGCGCCGCGCGTCCCGAGACCTCCCACGCCGTACGCGTCGCCCACTCCGGCGCGCGCGCGGGTGCCGCCGAGCGACGGATTGATCCCGCCGCCCAGCCCGCCCGGACCGAGCGCGCCGGGCCCGCCTCCCTGCACGCCCATCTTCGAGAGCGCGGCGATCAGGCCCATCTTCTTTACCTTCGCCAGGTCCTTCGCCTTCTTGTTCGCCTCGCCCGCCGGCGTCCCGGGCTTCGAGGGCGCCGCTTCCTTCTTCTTCGCTTCGCGCGTGCCCAGCTTGCCTTCCTCGCCCTTGCTCTTCTCGCCCTCCTGCGCGCCGGAGAGGTCCTTCGGCTTGGCCGGCTCGGGTGCCTTCTCGGGCGGCTTCACCTGGTATTTCGCGAAACGCTCCGCGCTCGGCGCGAGCGCGCCGCGCGACAGCGGATCCCTTTGAGGCGCGAGCCGCACCAGGAGGAGGAACGCGAGCAGCGCCGCCAGCGGGACCAGCAGCGTGGCCAGGAACCGCGCGTCGATGCGCTGGCGCAGCGGCTTGTCCTTCTGCCGCTCCGCGCGCACGTAGCGGGCGATCAGCGTCAGCGAAGGCGTGATCCGCGCCACCACCCGATCGCCGTCGCCGATGGTGTAGGCGTGCCCCCGGAAGGGCGCGTCGACCCGCTGTCCGCTGCGGGCGAGCGGCGCCACCCCGCGCCCGTGGTGCACTTCGGCGTGCAGGTCGTCCGGCAGCGTGACCACGTGCCCGCGGCCCGCGTGCTTCACCAGCTGGAAGTTCTTCGGCAGCGTCGAGTCCGGCAGGTCGAAGAGCCGGCTGACGGTGAGATCGCCGGCGCCTGCCACCTGCTCCAACTCGACCAGCGTGCTCCCGCCCCAGACGATGCCCACCAGCAGCACCCGGGCGCCCTCGCGCGGGCGCTCGTGCTCCGGCAGCTCGTCGGAGAAGAGCAGCCGGGCCGCGTTGGCATCCGCGACCTGCGACGCCAGCGTGGGCGGCGCGAAGCGCGCCTCCTCCATCCCCTCGACCTCCACCACCCTGCGCTTCATCTGGGCCATCGTCCCCGGTCCCTACAGGTTGTCCGCTGACTTCTGCAGCTCGGGATTGAAGTCGTCGCGCAGCCGGATCAGCGAGTTGAAGTGCGTCCGGGTGCGGTCGAGCACGTAGCTGCCCTCGGGCCTGGTCAGCTCGCCTTCCACGGTGACGTCGTTGAAGTCGATCACCGTGCGCTTGCGGACCACCACCTTGTCCGGCTCCTGGACCACCTTCACCCGCGGCTTCTCCTCCGCCGCGGCGGCGAGCGAGAGGAATCCCGCGAGCAGCACTCTCTTCAGCACCCGACCCCTCCAGAGACGCCGCGGCGACGATTTGCATCGCCGCGCGATCGGCCAAGCGTCAGCCCGAAAGCCCGTCCTTCAGCGGACACCGGCAGGCCCCTTTCCGTCGTCCAGCTTCTTCCCCGACGGCGGGGACCCGACGTCCTGTGGCCTGTTGGACAGATCGAGGTTCGCGGCGGCGCCGCCGGGCGTCGGCTCCGCCGGCGTGGCGGGCGCGTTGCGAAGCCGCAGATCGATGGCGGCGAGCTGCACCTGCGCTTCCTTGACGTGCGCCGCGTGCGAAAGGGCCATGTACCGCCGGAACGCGGCCGAGGCTCCCTGCAGGTCGCCTTCCGCCTTCAACGCGAGCGCGCGGCCGTAGAGCGCGTCCTCCTGGCCCGGCTCGGCGGCGAGGACCTTCTCGTACTCGGCGCGCGCTTCGGCAGGCTTGCGCAGCCCTTCCAGGGCCCACGCGCGGGCGAGGCGCGTCTGCCAGCGCGCGGGGTCGAGCTCCAGCGCATTCGCGCTCGCCCTTTCCGCGGCCGGATAGTCCCGGTACCGCAGCGCGAGCGCGCCGAGGTTCGCCCAGCCCGGAGCGAACGACGGGTCGAGGCGGACGGCCTCCTCGAAGTCCGCACGGGCCGCGGCGAGGTCGTCGCGCCGCAGCGCGAGGAGACCCAGGCTGTTGAGGATTCCCGGATCGTCCGGATCGAGCTTCCGCGCGTTGTTCAGGGCCGACTCCGCCAGGCGGGCGCGCCCGCGGTCCGACTCGATGGCCGCGAGAGTGCGGAACGCCCCGGCATCGCGCGGGTGCCGCTCCAGCAACCTGCGGACCGCCGCCTCGGCCTCGTCGAGCTTCTTCTGCGCGCGCAGCGCGCCGGCCAGCGCATCGAGGAGGCGCGGATCGCCGGGCGTCTGCTGCACGGCGGCGCGGAGCACCTTCTCCGCCTCCGCCGGGTTCTCGCGCAGCAGGCGGGCGAGGTTCAGGGACGCGCTTGCCTGCGCCGGATCGCTCGCCAGCGCGCGCCGGTACAGGTCGGCCGCCGCCGGATCGGCGCGCTGCTCGGCGAGCCACCCGGCCTCGAACAGCGCCGCAGCGTTCCCCGGCTCCTTTGCGAGAAAGGCTTCGAGCCGTTCGCGCGCGGCGTCCCACTTCTTCTCCAGCATCAGCGCCCGCGCTTCCTGGTGCAGGATCGCGGGCGGCAGCTCGAGCACGTCCTGCCGCTTCGCCACGGCCCCGGGCGAAGCCCGCTTCTGCTCCGGAGCGTGCGCACAGGCGATCGCCGCGACCGCCAGGATCGTGGACCCGCGCATCATCGCTTTCCCCCCGTCATGAATGCGGGCGCGACCGCCCGCTGCGGTCCGCTCTCCGCGAACTGCGGCTTGCGCAGCTCGCCGAAGGCGTCCGGCTGGTACTCGCGGAGCAGGTCCTGCGCCTTGATCACCCAATCCGAGTACACGCCGGACTTCCGCGAGACCTCCACCGCCTTGCGGAACGCCTCCGTGGCCTTGTCCTCCAGCGGGAGCGCCTGCGCGGAGAGCGTGTTGCGGTAGAGCTCCTGCTGCTCCGGATCGAGCCCGCGCGGGAGGGGGGCGTCGAGCAGGCCCCTGTTGAAGTCGCGGTACGCTTCGCCGATCCGCGCGAACGCCGCCTCGCTCCAGCGCGGGCTGCCGATCGCCACCACCTCGCCGTACGCGGCGATCAGCTTCGCCAGGCGCGCGTTCTTTGCCTTCAGCGCCGCGACCAGGTCCGCCTGCCGCGACGAACGGAACCGGATGGCGCGGAACTCGTCGAACGCCGGGTCCCCGCCGAGGAAGCGCGCGTGCGCGGCAGCATCGATGGCGGCCGGCGCCGTCTTCTCCGCGGCCGGCAGGCGGCGGAAGCGCGGCACCACCTCGCCGAGCACGGCGGCGGCTTCGGGCGCCTTCAGCGCGCGCAGCGCCAGGCCCTGGCGATAGCGCGCCAGCAGGCGCTGCGACGCCGGCGCGACACCGGACCATTCGCGCTGGAAGGCGGCCCAGTGCGCGGCGGCCCGGCGAAGGTCCCTCTGCCGTTCGAAGATCAGGCCGATGTTGAAGGCGATCTTCGCCGCGTCGGGCCGGGACCGGTAGAGCTGGACGTACTTCTGCCATCCCTGGACCGCCCCCGCATCGTCCCCCAGCCCTTCGCGCCAGACGGTCGCGTCGTAGAGCCAATCGGCGGCCTTGGCGTTCGCCGGCCAGCGGCGCTGCGCCTGCTCGTACCAGCGGATCGCCTCGGCGTACCGGCCCGCGCGCTCGCAGGCGCTGGCCAGCGCCGGGACCGTCCGCTCCGTGATCCCGGCATCGGCGTCCGGATAGTCGCGGAGGAGCTGCTCGCCGGCGGCGATCTCCAGGTCCAGCTGGTCGGCCCGATCCGCGATCACCAGCGCGTTGTAGAGGGCCTTCGGCGCATGCTCGCTCTTCGGATACCGGGCGACGAAGGCGCGGAACTCCTTCGCCGCCAACGCCGGGTCCTTCCCCTCCTGGTGGATCTGCAGCACGGACTTGAACTTCGCGCCCTCGGCGATCCGCGCCACCTCGGTTTCGAACTTCGATCCCTTGGGGCAGAGGCTGCGGTTGGCGAGGAAGCGCTGCCCCAGCTCGTTGAGCTCCAGCCACTCCTCCCGCGTGTTGAGGATGTCCAGCGAGAGGTTGGCGGCCTTCTGCGACCAGGCGTCGGTCGGCCACTTGAGGATGATCTCCCCGAAGCGCTTCGCCGCCTCGACGAAATGACGCCGCTCGTAGAGCAGGAACGCCGCCCGGTAACGGATGAGGATCTCGTCCTTCGCGCCGGGCGCGACCTCCACGTAACGGTCGCAGGCCGCGATCAGCTTCTGCTCGTTCGAGGGGATCGGCTGCTCCTGGACCTCGCGCGTGACCGTCTGCAGCTGCAGGCTGCGCTTCTGGTCGACGTGCCCCTTGTCCTTGCGCTCGTCGATCTTCGCCGCGTCCGCCAGCTCGCGCTTCTTCAGCTT
>JBGQLA010000401.1:0-4547 GCA_041499865.1 Deltaproteobacteria bacterium | reverse complement strand
CCGAGGACCTGGGCATCCTCGGACGGGTGCTGGCCGGCGGAGGCGCGTCGTTGGGGCAGCACTTCAAGCGGATCGGCATCGCCGGATTCGAGGTGCCCGGCCAGGAGAACGCCTGGGTGGACATCGGCGGCATCGTGCGGTCCATCGAGCGCGCGGCCGGCGCGCAGGGAGGAATGGTCGGGCAGGGCGCGCGCCTGTTCGCGGACCGCGCCTCGGATCTCCGCGACGCGCTCCTGGAGGCGCGCCCCGGCAAGGAAGGCATCGACGCGGACCTCTGGATCCGCTTCCTCCCGGCGAAGAAGAGCGCCGCGCACTGAGGCCAGCCATGCGCGACCACGCCTACGACCGCATCCCCTATCGCGCGCCGCAGGTGGAGCACCGCTACGGCCCCGCCGTGCACATCATCGCCGACCCGCTGGCGCTGACCCAGCTGGCGAAGCTGTGCGCGAAAGGGACCTGGCAGCCGGAGATCAACACCCTGGTCGCGGTGCTCTACCGGGATCTGTTGCGGGTGGTCGTCAACTCCGAGTTCCCCCGCCACGCGACCGCGACGGCCACCCGGATGATCGACTCCACCCCGAACGCGGTGTTCCACGGCGAGACCATCGACCCCGAAGTGCGGGCGGTGACCGTGAACATCGCCCGCGCCGGCACGCTGCCCTCGCAGATCACCTACGACTTCCTCAACACCATCCTCGATCCCCGGGTGGTGCGCCAGGACCACTTCGTGATGGCCCGGGTGGTCGACGACGCCGCCCACGTCACCGGGGCGAAGATCTTCGGCAGCAAGATCGGCGGGGACGTGGACGACGCCATCCTGCTCTTTCCCGATCCGATGGGCGCCACCGGCGGCAGCATGTGCACCGCCATCGACGCCTACAAGAAGGACGTGGTGGGCAAGCCGCGGAAGATCATCGCCGCCAACCTGATCGTCACCCCGGAGTACCTCAAGCGGGTGACCACCACCCATCCCGAGGCGATCATCTACGCCTTGCGCGTCGACCGGGGCCTCTCGCCGGAGGACGTGTTCGACACCGTCCCGGGAACGCACTGGGACCGCGAGCGCGGGCTGGACGACAAGCAGTACATCGTCCCCGGCGGCGGCGGGTTCGGCGAGATCATGAACAACGCGTACGTCTGACACCAGGAGAACAATTGAAACTCGCGCAGGATCTGGAGCAGATGTTTTCGGCGGAGGAGATCGCCAGGCGGGTCCGCGAACTGGGGCGGCAGATCGAGCGCGACTACCAGGGGAAGGAGCTGATCCTCCTCGGGGTGCTCAAGGGATCGTACATCTTCATCTCCGACCTGGCCCGCGCCATCGACCTGCCGCTCTGCGTGGACTTCATCGGCCTTTCCAGCTACGGCGAGGCGACCGAGGCGAGCGGGGTGGTGAAGATCACCAGCGACCTCACCAAGCCCATCGAGAGCAAGCACGTGCTGATCGTGGAGGACATCGTCGACACCGGGCTGACCATGCGCTACCTGCTCGACAATCTCGCCACCCGGAGGCCGGCGTCGGTGAAGCTGTGCACGCTCTTGCACAAGCCGGTGCGCTCGCGGACCCGCATCCCCATCGACTACCTCGGCTTCCAGATCGAGGATCGCTTCGTGGTCGGCTACGGGCTCGACGCCGCGGACAAGTACCGCAACGTCCCCTTCATCGGCGTGCTCCGGCATGGCTGAGCAAAGCGCGCCGCGCAAGGGAGGCGGCTTCCAGCGGTTCGTCCTCTGGCTGGTGATCATCGCGCTGCTGGCGACGGTGTGGTGGCTCGCCTCCGAGCGCAACGAGCACCACTTCCGCGTCGCCGCCCAGGGCAGCGCGCTGGTGATCGAGCGCGGCCGCTTCTTCCCCACCGGCACGGCGGCGATGCCGGCGTCCGACAAGGCGTACGCGCCGATCCCCATCCCTGCCGGGGAGAAGCCGCCCGCCGATTCCGAGTTCGACGACCAGAACGCGCTCGACCGCTGGCTGTTCGATCTGCTCGCGGCCTGGGGAAAGAACGCGGGCAAGCGGGGCGACGGAAAGGCGGCGGCGATGCTGGTCGATCGCGCCAGCGGGCTGCCCGGGCTCACTGGCGCGCAGGTCTCCGAGCTGGGCGCGCTGCGCGCCGATCTCGCCTGGGACGACGCGCAGGCCGACATGAGCCGGGCCGCGGAGTTGGTCGAAGCGGCGCGCCGGAAGCTGGAGGCGGTGAGGCAGGGAAACGGCGCACATGCGGCGGATGCCTCGGCGCTCTCGGGGAAGCTGGAAGGGGTGCAGAATTCGCTGAGGGAGCTCGGTAAAAAGCCGTGAAATCCTAGGTCGAGCGCAGGGCGTGCGGTACCATCGCGCTGCGCGATGACCACCCCGATCGGGAAATACAAGCTGGTCCGGCTGATCGCCGCGGGGGGGATGGCCGAGGTCTATCTCGCCCGCCAGGCCGGGGCCGCCGGCTTCCAGAAGCTGGTCTGCCTCAAGCGCATCCTCCCCCATCTCGCGCGCGACAAGCAGTTCGTGGAGATGTTCCTCAACGAGGCGCGGCTGGCGGCGCGGCTCGATCACCCGAACATCGTCAGCATCCTCGACCTCGGCGGCGCGAACGGGAACTACTTCATCGCCATGGAGTTCATCGACGGCCCCTCGCTGCGGGCGGTGGCGAAGCGCGCGCACGAGCGCGGGGAGCGGCTGCCGATCGCGGAGATCGTCAAGATCGTCTCCATGGCCGCCTCGGGGCTGCATTACGCGCACGAGCTCGCCGGGGACAACGGCAAGCCGCTCGGGCTGGTGCACCGCGACATCTCGCCCGACAACATCCTCGTCCACCGCAACGGCGCCGCGAAGGTGGTCGACTTCGGCATCGCCAAGGCGGCGAACTCCGGCGGGCTCACCCGCACCGGCACGCTCAAGGGCAAGGTGGCGTACATGCCGCCGGAGCAGCTGCGCGGGGATCCGCTGGACCGCCGCGCGGACGTGTTCGCGCTCGGCGTCGTGCTCTACGAGATGGTCGCCGGACAGCGCCCGTGGGAGGGCGACAGCGAAGTCTCGCTGATCGGCCGGATCATCTCCGAGGAGCCGCGACCGCTCTCCAGCGGGCGCCCCGATGCGCCCGCCGGACTGGCCGCGGTGATCGATCGCGCGCTCGCCAAGGATCGCGAGGCGCGCTACGCGAGCTGCCACGATCTGCAGGCGGATCTCGAGGCGCTGCTCGTCACCCTCGGCCAGAACATCACCGCCGCGCGCATCTCCGATTTCGCCAAGGCGTACGCCGAGCCGGTGGCGGCTCCCGACGAGAGCACCGGCGCCGCCATGCAGGCGCTGGAAGCGGAGATGAACGGGACCGGCGCCGCGGCGCCCGTGGTGCTGCGGCGCGCGCCCGCGAGGCGGGTGCTCGCGCCGACGGTGGCGATGCCGGCCCCGCCGGCGCGGGATCGCCGCGGCCTTGCTTACGGGATGGCGGCGTTCCTCTGCGTCGCCGCGGTCGGCGGCGGCGCGGGCTACCTCTATCTGCAGCGAGGCGGCGATTGGCGGCAGGAGCCGGTCGCCATCGAGCGCGCCCCGGCCGTCGAGCAGCCCGCCGCGAAACCCGCCGCTCCGGAGAAGAAGGACGAGCCAGCGGCCCCGGCCGAGCCGCCCAAGGCCGCTGCCGCGCAGCCGGAAAGCGCGCCAGCGCCGTCGGCGCCGCCTCCAGGCGATGCCGCTGCGCCGCCCGTGACCGCCGCGGCAGTGGTGCCGGCCCCTGCGGCCGCCCCCGTCGCCGCCCCGCCGCAGCCCTCGCCCACGCCGGCGGCAGAGGTGGCGGCAGCTCCGTCCGTCGCGCCCGCGCAGCCTGCTCCGGCGCCGGCGCCAAAGCCCAGGCCGCGGAGGCCGGTTGCCGTTCAAGTGCCTGAATCCACACCGGTTGTGATTGCGAAAGGCGAGCTGGTCCTCCTCATCCGTCCCTGGGCGAAAGTGGAGGTGGATGGCCGCGACGTGGGAGTCACCCCCCTCAACGAGCCGCTGATGCTGGCGGCCGGCGACCACGTCGTCCGACTGGTCAATCCGGACCTCGGCAAGGACATCACGCGCACCGTCCGGATCACCGCTTCGGGGCGCCAGGTCCTCAAAGAGATCCTCGACGAGTGAAAGTCGGGGAGTTGACAAGCGCCTGCCGAAAAGTCTTACCTTGCACCAGCCGGACGCAGCGCTGACCTGTACCGAGGGGAAACGGATGCGCAAGAGCCTGGTGCTCCTTCCTGCATTGTTGCTGTGCCTCTTTCCCGCGGCCTCCCAAGCGGTGAACGTGGTTCTCCCCACCAAAGACTCGACGCTGAACATCCAGATCTACGTTCAGCCGCGCTTCCAGCTGACGGAGAATGGCGCTCCGAACGGTACGGACCTCGCCTACGACCTGTTCGTCCGCCGCACCCGGCTCCAGGCGAACGGCAACATCGGGGACAACTGGCTCTATTTGATCCAGGTCGACAACGCGAACTTCGGCCGCTACGGAAACTTCACCGGCCGGATGATCGTCCAGGACGCGTGGGCCTCCTGGGGCCCCTTCGGGACCAAGGGCGACAACGTGCTG
>JBGQLA010000400.1:0-4555 GCA_041499865.1 Deltaproteobacteria bacterium | reverse complement strand
CGCCACCGCCAGGTCGCAGGACGCCACCAGCTGGCACCCGGCGGCGGTCGCGGTGGCGTGCACCTGCGCGATCACGGGCTGGGGGATCGACTGCACCGTCTCCATCAGGACGGTGCAGGCCTCGAACAGCTCCCGGTAGAACGCGCCGTCCCGGCCGGCCATCTCCGCGATGTCATGGCCCGCCGAGAAGGCGGGGCCGTTGGCGCGGAGGATGACGGCGCGGACCTCGGCGTCCTCGCCGATGCTGCGGAAGCAGAGGGTCAGCTCCTGCAGCATCTGCAGCGAGAGCGCGTTGCGGCGCTCCGGGCGATTGAGCGTCACCACTGCGGCCGCGCCTTCGCGCTCGAGGAGGATGTCCTTGTAGGTGGTCATGACTGCGCCCTCTCCTTCAAGTGGATGCGCTTCGACTGGCCGCGCCATTCCTTCTCGCGCAACACGTACTTCTGCACCTTGCCGGACATCGATGTCTCCGCGGATATTGGCCGGTGAGTCCACGCCCGATGCCGGTTAAAGTCAATCTGGACCGGGCATGAACACCGGGGGCCGATGGACGACCACGACCGCGAGCTGCAGCGGGCATTCGACGGCCAGGCGGCCCGCTTCGAGGCGGCGCCGGTGCAGAGCGATCCCCAGGCGCTGGCGCGCCTGGTTGCCTTTGCGCGGCTCCCTGCCGGAGCGCGGCTGATCGACGCAGGCTGCGGTCCCGGCCTGGTGGCGGAAGCGTTCCTCCAGGCGGGGTTCACCGTGCACGGCGTGGACCTCTCCGCCGAGATGCTGCGTCGCGCCCGGCAGCGGTGCGCGCGTTTCGGCGCCCGCGCTTCCTTTGCTCAAGGGTCCGTCTTCGAGATGCGGCCGGAATCGCCGTTCGACGCCGCGGTGTCGCGCTTCGTACTCCACCACCTGCGCGATCCCCTCGCGTTCCTCCGGGCCCAGGCCACCCTGGTCCGCCGGGGCGGCGCGGTGATCGCCTCCGATCACGTCACCGATCCCGACGGCAAAGCGGCGGGCTGGCACAACTCCATCGAGCGGGACCGCGATCGCACGCACGTGGCGAATCTCACAGCGGGAGGGCTGGTGGACGCGCTCGCCGCGGCAGGCCTCGTCCGGGTCGAGCTGGTCGAGGAGCCGTTCGAGCTCGACTTCGACGAGTGGTTCGATCGCGGCACCCCCGCGGCGGCGAAGCCCGAGGTGCGCGCGCGGATCCTCTCCGGCAGGGCGCGCGGGTTCGAACCCGTGGAACGGCGGGACGGTGGGATCAGGCTGCGCTGCGTTCGCGTGCTCGCGCGCGGCGTCCGGGCCGATTGACCGGCCAGGTTCACGCGCGTAGCTTCGCCGGCCCGCAGCAGGCCAAGGAGCGCCTCATGGCACAGGAGACGAGAGCGACACTCCACCGCTGGGAGGCGATGCCCAGGGAGAAGCTCACCGACAAGCTGGAGCGGCGGCTGATCACCGGCGACCGGATGATGATCGCCCATATCTATCTGAAGAAGGGTTGCCTCGTTCCCCGGCACCAGCACGAGAACGAGCAGATCACTTATGTCCTGGAAGGCGCGCTGCGCTTCCGGCTCGGCGCCGAGCCTGGACAGCAGATCGACGTGCGCGCCGGCGAGGTGCTGCACATTCCCGGAAACCTGCCGCACAGCGCGGAGGCGCTCGAGGACACGCTCGACGTGGACATCTTCGACCCGCCCCGCCAGGACTGGCTGGACGGGTCGGATCACTACCTCCGGCAGAAGTAGCGCGATGGATCTCGGCATCCGCGGGAAGGTGGCCCTGGTCACCGGGGCAAGCTCCGGCATCGGCGAGGCGGTTGCGCTGGAGCTGGCGCGCGAAGGCGTGAAGCTCGCGGTCGCGGCGCGGCGGCGGGAAAAGCTCGAGGACGTCGCGCGGCGGGCGCGGTCGCTCGGCGCGGCGGAAGCCCTGGCGCTCCTCGCCGATCAGACCGACGCAGAATCGCTGGAGCGCCTGGTGCGCGAGGTGCAGTCGCGGCTCGGCGCCGTGGAGATCCTCATCGTCAACGGAGGCGGCCCCAAACCCGGCACCTGGACGCAGCTCGCTCCGGCGGACTGGGACGCCGCTTACGCGCTGACCTTCCGCAGCGCGCTGCGCTTGGTGGACGCGGTCCTTCCGCAGATGCGCAAGCGCGGGTGGGGGAGGGTGGTGGCGCTCGAGTCCGTGTCGGTGAAGGAGCCGATTCCGGCGCTGGTGCTGTCGAATGCGTTCCGGACCGCGGTGGTGGCGGCGCTGAAGACGCTGTCGGGCGAGGTGGCCGCGGACGGGGTGACCGTCAATTGCATCGCCACGGGCCTGGTGGAGACGGATCGCTTCCGCGCGCTCTATGACACCGTCGACAAGAGGGAAAAGGCGGCGGCCAAGGTGCCGATGCGGCGGCCGGCGACGCCGGAGGAGTTCGCGCCACTGGTGGCGTTCCTCTGCGGCGAGGGAGCGCGATACGTGACCGGGCAGACCATCTCCATCGACGGCGGCCGGACGGCGGCCCTGTTCGGCTGACGCACTGCGCGACCGGCGGCCCGGCCGGAATCTAGACCGCTCGGAGTCGCGTGCTACAGGCTGGACGCGATGTCCGTGATCTCGCTGCGCATCAAGGAGCATCGCGACGCGGCCGTTCGCGCCGGGCTCTGCTACGTCACGGACGGCATCGCCGGCATCCGGCGGCAGCGGGTCGGGAAGGGATGGACGTTCTTCACGCCCGAGGGCGAGCGGATCCGCGACCCCGTCGCCCGGCAGCGGATCGAGGCGCTGGTGATCCCTCCCGCCTGGAGCAGCGTGTGGATCTGTCCGGATCCCCGCGGGCACATCCAGGTGACGGCGCGCGACGCGCGCGGCCGCAAGCAGTACCGCTATCACCCGCTCTACCGGGAGGCGCGGGACAAGTCGAAGTTCCGCCGGATGCTGGAGTTTAGCGAGATCCTCCCGGACGTCCGCGAGCGGGTGGAGCGCGATCTGCGGGCGCAGGACCTGAGCCGCCGCCAGATCCTCGCCACCGTGGTGCGCCTGCTGGACAAGACGCTGATCCGCGTCGGCAACGACGAGTACGCGCGCGAGAACCGCTCCTTCGGGCTCACCACCCTCCGCGGCCGGCACGTCAACGTCGAAGGCGCGATGCTCCGCTTCTCCTTCCGGGGCAAGAGCGGCGTGAACCACGACGTGGCGATCACCGACCGCCGCCTCGCCCGGATCGTGCAGCGCTGCCAGGACCTCCCCGGCCAGGAGCTGTTCCAGTACCTGGACGCCAACGGCAAGCGCCAGACCATCTCCTCGGACGACGTGAACGCGTACCTGCGCGAGACCACGGGGCGCGATATCACCGCCAAGGACTTCCGCACCTGGGCGGGAACCATGCTGGCCGCGAAGGAGCTCGGCGTGCTCGGCAAGGCGAAGAGCCGGCGCGAGATGGAGCGCAACATCAACCGCGCGCTGGACGCGGTGGCCGATCGGCTGGGAAACACGCGGGCGGTGTGCCGCAAGTACTACGTGCACCCCGGGCTGCTGCACGCGCATCTGATGGGCCGGACGGTTTCCCTGCCCTCGCAGTCGTTCCCCCCGCTGTTCCGCGGTTCCAAGCGGCCGGCGCTGCGCCAGGACGAGGTCGCGGTGCTGCAGTTCCTGCAGGAAGAAGCGAGCGACGAATAGTCCCACGGCAGCGCGCGGAACACCGCGGCGCTGCGGGACAGCCGGCGCGACCACGCGCCGGGCTAGCGTCCGCTCGCGCGACGGCGCGTCCCGGATCCGGACACCCACCCCACGTGCTTCCCTCCCGGAGGCGGCGGCACGGCTCGTGCGAGCAGCCATCGGATCCCGATCATGTGAACCATCGGCTGATCGCGCCCTGCGCGCGATGCGCATCACGCTGCTTCCTGGCCGCGACATCTCGGACGCGGACGCTCCCGGCGCGGAGCGCGTCGCCGTCGTCAGCCGGCACCTCGCATTGCGCCTGGCGCTCGGCGCCGGCCGCGCGTCGGTGCAGCGGCTGGTCCTGGGACAGACCCTCCGGTTGGCCTGCGTGGGCGCGGGGTCCGGGTTGATCGCCGCCATCGCGCTCCACGGCGTGCTCCGATCGCGGCTCGTCGAAGTGCAGGGCGCGCACCCGTTGCTGTACGCCGGGGTCGCGCTGCTGCCGGTGGCGGTCGCAGCCTCGGCGCTGCCGGCGAGGCGCGCGAGGCGATCGAGCCGATGGCAGCCCTGCGGGCGAGCTGAATTGCTCCGCGCGAAGGTTCAGCCGCCGGCGTCCTGCGGGCCGCCGTCGCCGTGCTCCGGCGGATCCTTCTTCTTCTCTTCGCTCTTCTTTGCCGCCACCCGGACCCGGTACAACCCGCCGGGCTTCTGGCCCGCTAGCCAGATCCCGCAGAGCGTGCTGCCCGGGCGCAGCGCCCGGAGCACGAACTCATTTCCATCCGCGCTGAACTCCGGCGCGACCACGCGGAGATCGTCGCAAAGCACGTTCGCTCCGGGCGTCGCGGTCACCGGCGCCGTGTCTCCAACCTCGAGGTCGAGAACGATGGTGCCGCCCGGATCGTCCGCGGCGGCCAGCGGG
>JBGQLA010000399.1:0-4565 GCA_041499865.1 Deltaproteobacteria bacterium | reverse complement strand
GTTCGTCGTCGGACAGCGTGCTGACGTCGCGCCCGGAGAGCCGGTACCGCCCCGCGGTGGGCACGTCCAGGCAGCCGATGATGTTCATCAGCGTGGACTTGCCCGAGCCCGACTGCCCGACGATGGCCACGAACTCGCCGCGCTCGATGGAAAAATGGATGTCCCGCAGCGCCGGAACCTTGGAGAGCCCCAGGTCGTACGTCTTGACGATGTGCTCCAGCTCGATCAGCGCCATTTCTTCCTCCGGCCGTAGCTAGAAGCCTCAGCTACGGCCGCCCTGAGGGCCCTTGTCGCCGGTTCCCTGACCCGGCTTCTGAGGCTTGACCTTCTGTCCCTCCTGCAGCTCGCGCGCGAGGGTGCGGTACGGCCCGTCGACCACCGTCTCGCCCTCGTTGATGCCGCTGAGGATCTCCACGTCGGTGCGGCTGGCGATGCCGGTCTGCACCTCCCGCATCTGCGCCGCGCCGTCCTTGTCCACCACGAACACCACCTTCACCGGCTTCGGCTTCCCGGTGGACGCCTTGGTGGGCGGATCGTCCTTGCCATTGGTCGTGTTGTTGCTCCCGTTCGCCGCCGCTGCGTCCGCCACCGCGATCTGCCCTTCGCGCGGCGCCGCCTTCTGCTCCTTCTTCTTCGCCTCCCGCGAGGTGACCGCCTGGATGGGCACCATCACCACGTTGTCGTGCGTCGCGGTGGAGATGGAGACCGCGCTCGACATCCCCGGCAGCGCTCCCTCGGGCGGCACGTCGAGGCCCACCCGCACGAAGAAGGTGGTCACCTCCGCGTCGGTCCCCGGGTTCTTGATCTGCGCGTTCTTCCCCACCGCCACCACGTGGCCCTTGAACTGCTTGTCCGGCAGCGCGTCGATGTCGACCGCCGTCTCGTCGCCGACGTGGACCGCCACCACCTCGTGCTCCCCGACCTCCGCCTTCACCTCCATGTCGGACAGCCCGCCCATCAGCATCACCACGTCCTCGGAGAAATCGGAGCCGCGGATGCGCTCGCCCACCTTGTGGCTCAGCTCCAGGATGGTGCCGTCGATGGGAGCGGTGAGCGTCGCCCGGGAGAGGTTGTAGAGCGCCGTCTCCAGCTGCCCGACGTTCTGCGCGACCAGCTCCTTCTGCGCCGCCAGCCGCCCTTCGTCCATCTTCAGCTGCGTGCTGGCCTTGTCCAGGTCGGAGACGCTGGCCAGCCGGTCGTCGACCAGCTTCTGCACCCGGCCCAGGTCGCGCCGGTCCTGCTCGACGGCGACCTGGATCTGCGCGATCGACGCCCGCGCCGAGGCCACCGCGCCGCGGAACTGCGTCACCTGCGTCTCGTACAGGCGCTTGTCGATCTGCCCGAGCACCTGCCCGCGGACGACGCGATCGCCTTCCTTGACGGAGAGCGAGAGCAGATCGCCCGTGACGTTGCTGCTCACCTTCACGGTCTCCCGCGCCTGCATGTGCCCGGCGGCCGTCACCACCCGCGTCACCGTCCCCTTCTTCGCGATCGAGGTGGTGACCTCGACCGGCGGCGGCGGCTTCGGGCGGAGGCCCTGCACGGTGGCAAAGCCCACCACCGCGACGACGATTGCAGCGAGAATCCAGCGTCCCTTGGTCATGTGTTCATCCACCCTGTGCCCTGCGGAGGGCCGCTTCGGCCTCGCGGCCATCCACCAGCGATCCGACGACGCTCAGCTGCGCCTGCGTGAGCTTCAGCTCCGCATCGCGCACTTCCAGCTGCGTGCCCACGCCCACCTCCTGCCGGGTACGGGCGAGGCGCAGCCCTTCTTTCGCGGTCTGCTCCGCCTGCTGCGCGACCCGCGCCTGCGCGCGGGCGGCGGCGAGCTGCGCGACCGCCTTCTCCACGTCGCTCGCGACGCCGCGCCGGCCGCTGGCGAGATCGTTCTCCGCGAGCGCGACCTGGAGCTCGGCCTTGCGCACGTTGGCCTGGTCGGAAAGGCCATTGAAGAGGTTCCAGCTCAATTGGACGCCCGCCGACGCCTGGCTGTTCCGTCCGGGCGCCTCGACATAGAGGTCGATGTCCGACGTCGTCCGGCCCCACTGCCCGAACACGCCGACGGTGGGCCAGTAGTTGCCCCTGGCGACCGACGCGAGCTTGCGATTCTGGCTGGCCGTGAGCGTGAACGCCTTCAGGCTGGGCCGGTTCCCCAGGGCGCGTTGGACCGCGTCGGGCAGCGCCGGAGGCTGCGACGGCTCGGCCATCATGTTCGGCGGCTCGGAGACCGTCAGCGGCGTTCCCGGATCCAGCCCGATGGCCAGGGAGAGATCAGAGCGGGCCAGTTCCACCGCGCGCTCCTGGCCGAGCCGCAGCACCTCGTCGTTGTCGCGGTTCGCGCGCGCGGCGTAAACGTCCGCCTGGGTGGCGCGGCCGCCCTCGAAGAGCCGCTGCGTGTAGTCCGCCTGATCGCGGCTGCGGGTGGCCGCATCTCCCAGCACCACCAACTGCCGCTGCGCCCGGACCAGCTCGTAGAATCGCTGCTCCACGAGATAGGTGATCTGCAACCGCTGCTCATCCACCTGCGCCTGGCTGGCCTGGAACCCGAGGTCGGAAGCGGCGAGGTTGTTCCACCACTTGCCGCCGTCGAACACCAGCTGCGTCAACCGCAGCGTGGAGGAGAAGATCGAGTCGTAGGTGGTCCTCTGCTCGATCGTCGGCCCGGTGGGCAGGGTGATGCCGCCGACGATCTGCTGGCCATTCACCCGCTGGTGCGACGCCGAGGCGTTGAAGGTCAGCACCGGCAGGATGGCCGACCTGGCGATCACCCGATCCTGCTCCGCCGAGAGCGAGAGCAGGATCTGCCGCTGCAGATCGGAGTTGCGCTGCAGCGAGAGCCTCACCGCGTCGTCCAGCGTGAGCTGCTGCGGCTGCGGCCGCTGCTCCTGGGCGGAGGCGGCAGCGGAGAGCACCAGTGCGAGGATCAGGAACCGAGAGACCACTTCTACCCTCCCATTGCGACGGAGACGATCAACCGGTAGCAGACCCAGGCGCAGAGCGTGCCGATCAGCGCGCGCCGCGTGGGCACATCGCCCGCCGCGGCGACGCCGAAGGCCATCAGCACCGCCGCCCAGAGCGAAAAGAAATCGAGGGCGCTCCCGAGCTTGAGCGCGGCGCCCGAGAGCGGAGCGCCGAACGAGGCGAAGATCCCCGCCAGGCTGCGGGGCGCGAGCGCCGAGGGGCCGGGAGGAAGCGCTTCCTGGCGCAACGCGGTGATGCCGTCGAGAAAGTTGGCGAGCGCTCCCGGGAGGAGCACCGCGGCGGCGACGGGAAACACCGCCCGCCCCTTCACCTTCCCGCGGAGAAACCACACCAGCACCACCACGGAGAGGCTGCCGAGGAGCAGGAAGGCCGGCGCCTCGAGGGCGCCCGCCGCCACCCGCATCACCTGGTACAGGCGCTCTGCATTGCGCGTCTCGTCCTCGATCTGCCGGTCGCTCATCGTGGTGAGCTGCCCGGCCTTCTCCAGCTTCTGGAGCGTGGCCGAGCGCGCGTCGACGCGCGACGCCTGTGCGAAGGCCGCGAACAGCGCGCAGGCGATCGCGATCAGCACCGCGAGGCCGGGCTTCCCCACCCTCGCCTGCCGCTCCATGCCGCTGTCCGGCGCGACCATCGCGATCAGGGCGGGCGGCATGCCGCGAGGCTGCGGCAATCCGGCTTCATTCGACACGATCACACAGACCTCCGCGGATGCCGCCCACTACGCGGGCAGCAGACCGCTATTTCGCCCGGGGGGATGTGACTTCAGGGCCCGCCGGAGTTACGATTACGGGGCATGCGCCGCCTGCTTCCCCCGCGCCAGACCATCTGGTTGCTCGTCGCGGGGCTTCTTTGCCTGATGGCCGCCGGCGTGGCAAGCATGTGGAAGTTCGGCCCCCCGCGCGGCCACATCTACGCGGACCGCCAGCCCTGATGCAAAACCTTTAGCGGGATTGACGCAATGCGTCTTCCGTTGCGGAGCCGGCGGGCATGGACCCGGCGAGCTGGTGCAGGATCGACCGCAGCACCGGCGCTCCGGGGAGCTCCGAAACCGCCTCTCCCAAACGCCGGGCGAAGCCGCGCGCCGAGCGCGTCCGATCGATGCGGAATCCTCCGCGCTCCAGCTCGTCGAGCAGCGGCCGCGCCGCCAGCAGCGCGCGCGTGCCGGTGGTGACCAGGCGGGTGCGCAACTTCCACAGCCGCGTGCCGGAAAGATCGCCCAGCACCGACGCCGCCAGCCTGCGAGCCTCCGCGCTTCGCTGCGGCTCGTGCTCGCGCACCGAATTGAGCAGGAGCTGCAGGCCGGGATACGTCAGCATGCGCGCGAGCATCTCCTCGATCTCCGGCATCACGCACTCGCGCACGAGCAGGTCCGTCGCCGCGTCCGGATCGTCGCCGTGGCTGCAGAAGAGCTGCGGCAGGTTGTAGAGCGCCTCCGGCGGCTGCCGCTGGGCCGCAGCGGGGAACTTCTCGCGGAAGAAGATGAATGCGTCCATCCAGGCGATCGCGCGGTGGGCGCGGAGCCGGAAGTGCTCGACGGCGCCGCGCGGCTGCCGCAGGAAGCCGTCCGGATCGAGCACCGCCTG
>JBGQLA010000398.1:0-4568 GCA_041499865.1 Deltaproteobacteria bacterium | reverse complement strand
GGCACGCCCTGCCGCGTGGAGAGGTGGGGGAGGGCGTGATAGGCGCGGAAGATCGCGTGCGACCCGTCGACCAGCCAGAGCGAAGGCATCGGCGGCGGGTTGTAACACCAGATCCGCGGTCCCGGGCGGCGGAATTCGCCCATCGTTCCAGGCGGCGCGACCCCGCGCCGGGGCGCCGAGCTGGCTCTGATCAGCAGCCGCGCCATCGTGGGACCGTTGCCAGGTGCAGCACCGCGGCGATCTGCGCCGCCGTCATCCGCGTGGTCCGGCGCGGCTCGAGAAACAATATCTGCCTATTCAAGGCGCAGGGGTGTCGGCGACGGATCCTTCGGCCCCGTCGTGGTTGCGAACGGGCAGAGAATTCGGCTGGCCCCGCGGCAGTCGTCCCACTCTGCGCCACGCCGATGAAACGGACGTTGCGTCGCGTGGCGGACGCCGGCCTGCGCGTGCGCGAGACTTCGTTCGCGTTCCTCACCGAGTCGTCGTGGCCGAGAAGCGGTAAAGCGGCCCGGTGTCGGATGGGCGGGCATGCGCGCCCATCGCGAGAAACTGGACGCTCCCCAGACTGCGGATTCTACTTCGTGATCAGCACCGGGGGATTCAGCAGATGCCGCCTGTGGACAGCAAGAAACCCGTTCTTCTCCGTCACCGCTTCGATTCCGTCGATCAGATACGCAAGCATCTCCATGTCGTCGAGGTGACGACGTTGCTCTTCTTCCGTGCACCGACCCTGGCTGTCGCAGTCGGCGCTCCCGTGCTGCTCGAGCTGTGCCTCGAGAACAGCGAGCAGACGCGCGTCCTTCGCGGCTCGGTGCTCGCGCGCGCGGAGGAGCAGGGGCTGTGGTTGCAATTCCCCAACACGCGATTCGCCCGGGACGTGGAGACGCGCGGCATCGTTCCCCGGCGCAGTCGCCGCATCGGCAGCGATCGGCTAGTCAAGCTGCGGCGGGCGGCCGGCGGCGAGTACCTCGCCATGCTCCTCGACGTGAGCCAGGCCGGAGCGCGCGTAGGCGGCGGGCTTCCTCCAGGTCTCGCCAAGGGGGACCAGCTCGACGTGGTGCTCGCCTCGGTGGATCCCGGTCATCCCCCGGAGCTCGGCAAGGCGACCGTCGCCTGGGTCGGGGAAGGCGAGGCGGGCATCGCGTTCGACCGCAGCTCACCCTCGGCGCGCGTCGCCATCACCAAGTTCTTCCATTCCGTGGAAGCGCCCTGGAAGCAGGCCGTCGAGGTTGGACACCTGCGGGACTGCTGCGGGAAGCCGGGACTGCGCGAGCCATCGCCCCCGCGCCTCGGCATCGACCGCAAAGGGGTCACCGTGGTGGACGACGCGATGCTGGCGAAGCTCGCGGCAATCAAGAAGTAGTCCACAAGCGTAATCACACCCTGATGGCCCCCGGGCCGTCCCCGTGGCCGGGCTCTGGCAGTTGCCCTACGGAAGAAGAGTAGGGGGCCCGGCAACGGAGACAGCCGCTCGCCAAGCCGCCGGTCGGGAAGCTGCCAAGGATGTGATGACCCGATCCGGCTGATCGCAGGAGGTCGCGAACGACGAACTTGCAAGCGCCCGCTCCCCTCCGTTGCACGCTCCGCCCAGCCGGCGAAGGCCGAGTCGTGGTCCGCGGCGGCGGTGGCGGTAACGCGCGTGCCGGCTCGCCACGCAGGCGTGACAGCGGGTGCGACACTGCCCCACAAAGGAGAGACGCACCAATCCGTGTCTCGTCACCAGCAGGGTGACCTGCCGGCTGGGGCGGCCCGGGGGTACTTGCGGGCAACTGGACGAGCGGCGTTCCGAGGAACGACCTTGAGCGTGCCCGTCCGCATGCACTAGGCTCGAGTGCACATGCGTTGCAATGCTCGATCGACGGCCGGGATCGCGTGGGCCGCCTCGCAGCTCGCCTCGTCTGCGTTTGCTGCGTTGGGCGATGATGCGCTCAAAGATCTCGACAATGCCGGTTGGGTGCTCGACCTGCCGCCTTCAATCCAACCGGCCTGGCTGCCGCGCATCCGCGCCATTCGTCTCGCCGACCGACTTGCGGAGAACCAGCAGCTCGATCCAGCATCCCGCCGCTTCGATGGCCTCACAGGCGGCCTGGGTAACGGCACGCCGACGCTCCGTCCGTCCGCCGTCCAAGCACCGGCCGACAGCGGCCCGCAAGTCGCAGCGCACGATTTTGGCGGGGACGGGCCCGCGGTGCTCGCTGCCTGGAACGGCTATCTGGCGGCCCTCCGCACCTACCACCGTCGGGACCTCCGCCTGC
This sequence comes from Deltaproteobacteria bacterium, assembly GCA_041499865.1. GTDB lineage: Bacteria > Myxococcota > Myxococcia > Myxococcales > 40CM-4-68-19 > 40CM-4-68-19. Next base: position 2,313 of record JBGQLA010000398.1, on the reverse strand, counting down.
CGGGGCTGGCAGATCATCGCACGATGCTCGATCGGCTCTCGGGCTCGCTGTTTCAGCTCGTGCCTTTCCTCACGCCGCCGCAATTCCAGGCCATCCGCGGGCTCGGGGTGCTCGATCAGTTCTTCAACAACCTGCGCGATCTCGGCGAGGACGCAGCGCACGGGATCTGCTACTTCCCCGACGACGTGCTCGCCCGCGCCGGCCTGCGCCGCGACGATGTGCTCGGCGACGGCTGGCGATCGACGCCGGGCTGGCCGAAACTGATGCGCTTCTGGCTCGATGAATACCTGCCGGAGCTGGAGCGCGGCGCCGCTCGGTTCGACGCTTGCGACGACCTCCACCCCTCCGTAGCACGGCTGCGCAGCGAGTGTCGCGCGCGCTACCTTCGAATCCTGCACCGCATCCGCGCAGTCGGATTCGACTTCCGCCGCTTCGCCGAGGAGTACTGGCACGAAGTGCGCGCGAGCGCGCGGGCGAACCCGAGCCGCTGATCGACGCGTCTACGGCCGCCGGGCGTTCGTCGGCGGTGCGGTGCGGCCCGCTTCGCGCGCCGCTGTGTCGCCGTCGAGCTGCGCCGGCCGCGGCGGCAGGAGCCGCGTCACGCTGTCGACGAGAGCGTCCGGATCGAACGGCTTGGCGATCCAACCGCTCGCGCCCACCTCGGCGGCGCGCCGTTGAGCGTCGTCGGCCGCGGTCACCACCACGATCGGGGCCGGCGAGCGCTGACGACGGCGGTACTCGTCGGCGAACTCGCGGCCGTTCATTACGGGCATCCTCATGTCGAGGAGGATGAGGTCGGGGGTCGCGCGCTCGATCACCGCCAGCGCCTCGCGGCCGTTGCGCGCGACCTCGACGCGGTGGCCGTGTTCCTCGAGCAGCTCCGCCTCGAGCGCAGCGAGGTCCGGATCGTCTTCCACGACCAGCACCATCAGCGACGCCGTCTCCACGGAAGCGATCACCTCTCAGACGAGCGGAAGGGTCAAGGAGAAGGTGCTGCCCTCGTCTTCCCGGCTCTCGAACCAGATGCGACCGCCCTGGCGCTTGATCAGCTCCTTGGCCATGTACAGCCCGACCCCCATTCCTCCATAGTCATGCGGAGTATCGGTATGGGCGCGGTAGAACAGACGGAAGATCCCTCCCTGCCTCTGCGCGGGAATGCCGACGCCGTGGTCGCGTACCGAGGCCCGGGCTTCGCCTCGCGCGCGATCGATGCTCAGCACGACCTCGATCGTGCCGCCCGCGGGTGAGTACTTGACCGCGTTGCTGAGGAGGTTGCCGAGCGCCTGCCGGGTGCGCGCGCCGTCGGCCCGGACCGTCAGCGGGCCGGGGTCCTCGCGCCGCACGACGACCCGGTGGAGCTCCGAGGCGCGCACGCCGGCCACCGCTGCGCGCACCAGCTCGTCCAGGTCCACAGGGGTGGGCGAAAGATGCAGGGCGTCGAGGAAAGCCTGCGAGATATCGACCAGGTCCTCGACGATGCGATTGATGCGCTCGGCCCCGCGGTCGATGGCCTCCAGCATTCTCCGCGATCGGGACGAGAGCGTCTGGTCGGTGCGCAAAAGCGTGAGGGCGTAACCCTTGAGAATGGCCACCGGCGTCTTCAGCTCGTGGGCCGCGACGCGGATGAACTGGTCCTTGAGCCGATCGAACTCCACCACCTCGGTCACGTCGCGCGCCACCGCGACCGCGCCCGCGACCGCGCCAGTCGCATCGCGGATGGGCGCCGCGCTGGAGCGCAGGAAGACCGGCCGATGGCTGCTCGGGTTCTCGAGGATCTCGTCTTCCTCGACGATCACCTCGCCGGCGAGGGCGCGCACGAGCGGCAGCTCCGCAGGGGAGAACGGCCGACCGTCAGGATGAAGCGGCTGGAGACCGCCGGTCGCTGGCTCCGCGGTTGCGCGCGAAACGGCAACCACGGGCGACAGATCGAGCAGTCGCAGCCCGGCAGCGTTCGTGTGCGTGAGGCCGCCGCTCCGGTCGCAGGCGAACACGCCCTCGACCATGTTGTCGAGCACCGCGTCGAGCTCGGCGGCGCGGCGCGCGGCGACCGCGAGCAACTGCTCACGATCGGCGCCATAGCGGCGGATGCGCTCCGCCGATGCCTGGAGCCGATCGATCATCTCGTTCACGCCTTGGGCGAGCTCACCAACTTCGTCCCGGTGGAAGATGGGGATGCGGCCCAGCCGATCGACATCCCCGCGCGCGACGATCTGCGCCACGACCGCGCGGATGCGCCCGAGCGGTCCGGCGATCGACCCGGCGAGGAAGCCGGCGCAAATCGGCGCCCATGACAGCGCCACCAGCGCGAAGAGC
>JBGQLA010000397.1:0-4626 GCA_041499865.1 Deltaproteobacteria bacterium | reverse complement strand
CGGACGCTTTGGAGCGCCGACGACCATCAACCCGAACTTCCCGTTCGGCGCGTTCGACACCTACTGCAACGGCGGCATGTACCGCGTGTATTGCCTGGAGGAATGAAGCGCGGTCACTTCGCGCTCACGCGCGCAGTCTTCCCCCCGAGCAGCATCACGAGCACGATGCGGCGGCGCGACGGTTTCTCCCCATACCCGAGCGTAGTCTCCACTTCCGCTTCGCCCGGCGCAGCGTGCACGACCAACTCGACGGTTCCGGGCGCGCCGGCGTCGCCATATCGGACGTCATGGCGCGCGAGGGCGTGCGCGCCGCGGCGCACCACCACGTCGACCTCCCGGATGTCCCCCGGCAAGGCTTCCGTCAGGTCGATGGAGAGCTGCAGGTCCCGCGGCTTGCGCAGCTCGGCCCAAAGGAGAAGGCCGCCGCCGAGCACGGCGAGGAAGAGAAGCCGGGGAAGCAGCCCGGAGCGCAGCGCCAGAGGCCGCAGCAGCCTACGCATCTCCCGGTTCGGGCTCCTTCTTCTTCTGCTTGATCTTCGCTTTGATGCCGGACTCGCCGCTGGGCTTGAGGTGGATGCTGGCGGTGACCTCCAGCGTCACGCCGCTGATCATCTTCCAGATCTCCCGGCGCAAGGTGTCGCTCTCGAGGAATCGCCGCACTTCCTGCGTCACCACCCGCGCCACCTCGGTGCGCGTCTTTTCCGCCTGCGACATCAGGAACGCGAGCGCGTCCTTGGGCATCTTCATGTCGCCGACCAGGTTGCGGATGCCCTCCTCGGTCATGAACAGCGCGCCGACGCCGGTGAGCACCGCGCGGCGGACGATGTCCGGGACGAGGCCGGAGAGTTTCTTCATCTCCTCGGGCGGAAGATCCTCTTCGTCCTTTTCGGGCATCAGCGGCCTCCCGGAGCGGGCGTCACTTCTCGCCTTCGTAATAGTCGACGGCGTCGGCCTGCCTGTGCACGGTCATGATGCCGTGCCTGCGGGCGAGAACGCCCACTTTCTTCGAATCCGGGTAGACCGCGATCTCCGGCTCGATCATCGTGGACATCGCCAGGAAGCGGAGCGGCGCCTGCGAGCGGTTCATGATCTGGTGGGCCGGCGGCCCCGGGGGAAACGCAAGGTAATCGCCGGCGCGCACCCGGTGCTCTTCCTCGCCGAGGCGCAGCACGCCCTCCCCCTCGAGGACGAACAGCGCCTCCTCGTTCGCCAGGTGGTAGTGATGCGGAAACGCCTTGGTTCCTGGCAGCAGCTCGAACCAGCTCACCCCGATGCCGTTGCCGCCGGCCGCCGCCCCGAGCCGCTTGCGGCGAAAGGCGAAGCCGCTCTCGTCGAGCTTCTGCTCCTCGCACTCCGCCAGCGAGGTGCGGTTCACGCCTTTTTCCCCAGCTGCACCAGCGGCTTCTGCCCGCGCGGCACCGCGGTCATGTTGGCGAGGGCGACGCGATCGGCCACGTTCTGCGCGATGCGCACCAGCGCCTGGGCCTCCGGCAGGCCGGGATCGGCGGCGACCACCGGCCGGCCGTCGTCGCTGCCCACGCGGATGGCGGTGTTGATCGGCACCCGGCCCAGGAACGGGACTCCGAGCTTGCCCGCCGCCAGCTCGGCGCCGCCCTTGGAGAAGATGTCCGTCTCGTGGTGGCAGTTCGGGCAGATGAACCCGCTCATGTTCTCCACGAACCCGAGCACCGGGATGTTCACCTTGTCGAACATGGTCTTCGCCTTGATGGCGTCGGCGAGCGCCACGTCCTGCGGCGTGGTCACCACCACCGCGCCGCTGACGCTGACTTGCTGGGCGATGGTGAGCTGGATGTCGCCGGTTCCCGGCGGCAGGTCGAGGATCAGGTAGTCGAGATCGCCCCACTGCACGTCGCGCAGGAGCTGGACCAGCGCGCCGTGGAGCATGGGGCCGCGCCAGATCATCGCCTGGTCGGGATCGACGAAGAACCCGATGCTGATCACCTTCACTCCGAACGCCTCCAGCGGCTTCACGCTCTTGCCGTCCGCGCTGGTGGGGCGGGCGCCGAAGAGGCCCATCATCAGCGGCATCGACGGGCCGTAGATGTCCGCGTCGAGCAGACCGACCTTGCAGCCGAGGCTGGCCAGCGCCACCGCCACGTTGGCGGAGACCGTGGACTTGCCGACGCCGCCCTTGCCGGAGCCGACCAGCACCACGTTCTTCACCGAGGGAACGAGATCGTTGGGATTCTGCTGCTTCGCCGCGGAGGGCCGCACGTTGGCGCCGAAGGCGACCTCCACCCGCGGCAGGTGCAGCGGCGCGAGCGCCGCCCGCACCGCCTCCTCGATCCGCGCCTTGTGCGGCGAAGCCGGGGTGGGCAATTCGACCCGGACCCGCACGCCTGCGCCGTCGAGCATCTCCGGGTGCTTGAAATAGCCGAGCTCGGACATCGGCCGGCCGGACGAGGGGTCCTTCAGATCCTTCAGCGCTGCGAGTACCTGCTCCGGGGTGACTGCCATAGGGCGCCGGAATGTGCGCGGGGGGCCGGGTCAAGTCAAGGTGAGTGAATCAGCGGGCGACCGGGGCGTTCCCGGGTGCGCTTCCCGTTGTCGAGCACGAGCTTCCCGTTCACCACCACGTAGGGGATTCCCTCCGGGTAGGCCATCGGGTCTTCGAAGGTCGCGGTGTCCCGCACTGCCGCCGGATCGAACGCTGCCAAGTCCGCCTTCATCCCCACCCGGATCAGGCCGCGGTCCTGCAGACCGAGGCGCCGCGCCGGGAGCGACGTCATCTTGCGCACGGCTTCCTCCACCGTGAAGAGGCGCTCGTCGCGCGCATAGCGCCCGAGGATCCGGGCGGTGGTGGCGAACGCGCGGGGGTGCGCGCTGCCTTCGGCGGCGAACGGTCCGTCGATGCCCATGGCGCCGTAATCGGTGTCCATCGCCACCCAGGGCTGCGCGAGGCCCAGCTTGACGTCGTCCTCGCTCATCCCGAACCGCGCCACGCCCACGTTCGCCTTGTCCATCGCCACCAGATCGACGAGCGCCTCGGCCGCGGTCTTTCCCAAATCGCGCGCGGCCGCGTCGAGCCGCTTGCCGACCTGCTTCTTCACCTCCGGATTCACCGCCGAGAGGAGGAGCAGGTCCTCCGGGTGCAGGTCCGGCTCGATCTCCCGGATCATCCTCGCCCGCTGCGCGGGATCGCGGATCCGCGCCAGCATCGCATCCACCCCGCCTTCCCTCGCCCAGAGCGGGAGGTCGCTCTGGAGCCGGTATGCGGTCGCGATCCAGGGATACATGTCCGCGGTCACGTCGAGGCCCGCCTCGCGCGCGGCTTCGATCCGCCCGACCACCTCCTTCATCCGGCCCCAGTTGCTGCGTCCGCCAACCTTGAGGTGCCAGATTTCCAGGGGCACCCGCGCCTCTCGCGCGACGGTAAACGCCTCGTCCAGCGCCTCGGCGATCCTCGTGCCCTCGCTCCGCAGGTGGGTTGCGTAGAGCCCGCGATGGCGCGCCGCCACCTTGGCCAGCGCGATCAGCTCTGGAGTACGCGCGAAGTATCCGGGCTGGTAGACGAGACCGCTGGAAACGCCGAAGGCGCCCTGGCGCATGGCGGTCTCCACCAGCTTCTGCATGCGCGCGAGCTGCTTCTCGTCGGGCTGGACGTCGTTGAAGCCGAGCACCACGCCGCGCACCTGTGCTGCCCCGACCAGCACCGCCTCGTTGATGCTCGGCCGTGCGGTGCGCAGCCGGCGGAAGTAGCCGGCCAGGTCCTGCCAGTCGACCTTCAGCTTGTACTTGCGGAGCCAGGCCTCCCTTTCCCTGATCCAGGCCGCGTTCATCGGCGCCGGGGAGAGTCCTTCGCCGGTCAGCTCGGTGGTGATCCCCTGCCGGACCTTCGACTCCTCGCGGGGGTCGATCAGCGCGTTCAGCTCGCTCTGCCCGAGCAGGTCGATGAACCCGGGGGCGATAGCCAGGTCCTTCAGCTCGATCCGGCGCCGCGCCTTTCGCTTGGAGAGGTCGCCGATGGCGACGAGGGTATCCCCCCGGATGCCGACGTCCGCGCGAAACCAAGGCGCGCCGGTGCCGTCGATCACGCGGCCGCCGGAAAAGACCAAGTCGAGGATCGCCGCGCAGACGAGGACGATCATGCCTGGGGCGCCACCACGATCACTCCCTCTTCGCCTTCGGCGCCATCCACCACCGCGCGCACCGGCAGCACCTGCCGGGCGAGGGTGGCCAGCTCCAGCAGCCCGGAGGTGACCTCGCTGGCGGTGTAATGGCAGCTCGGCGGCGCCCCGGCGCGCGCGCCCAGGCCGCCCGCGCAGAGGCAGGAGGGCAGGAGCAGCCGCTCCGCCATGGTCGACTCGAGCGCTCCGCGGCGCTCGAGGAAGCGCGCCAGCCGCTCCGCCAGGCGGTCGCCCTGCTCCGGCTCCACCGGCGCCGGCGCCTGCCCAAGGGTGGAAACGGTGACCACGCTGTTCTCGAACTCGGCGGTGGCGGTGATCGCCCAGCGGCTGCGGGCGGCGGACGTGGATGGCAGGGGCAATGGGACCCGCTCCGCCTCCGCGATCACCCCGCGGCGGCGCATCGCCCGCACCACCCGCTCGGCGGCCTCGAGCGCCGCCTCGTGCCGCCCGCCGCCCACCGCCGCGACCACGGTGACCT
>JBGQLA010000396.1:0-4627 GCA_041499865.1 Deltaproteobacteria bacterium | reverse complement strand
GGCGCCTTCGATGAATGCGCCGAAGCTGAAGCCGATCAGCAGCACCTGGATGCGCCGGTCGCTGGCGAGCCCCGCGATGGTGTCCTTCACCACCGAGAATTGCCCCGTGGCGACCGTGATGTCGTAGATGAAGATCGCGTTCAGCACGATCCAGCCGATGGGGAACAGGCCGAACGCTGCCCCGCTGACCGCGGTGGCGGCGGCCATCTTCGCGGGCATCCCGTAGACGAAGATCGCGATGCCCAGCGCCATGGCGAGCCCGAGCAGGGCCGCCCAATGCGCCTTGACGTGGAAGAACGCCAGCGCCGCGAGCAGAACCACGACGGGAATGGCGGCAACCAGTGCCGAGACGTACAGGTTGCCGAGGGGAATGTAACTCTGGGTCCAGGTCATGCTGCGCCTCCGCGTTTCCCCTGTTCGACCACGTTTGCGCCGAGGCACCCGCGGGGATCGGGCGAGCGGCTGGATTCCAAGGGCGTCCGGTCGGTTCCGGGATGCGAGCGGTCAGAGCCAAGGCGCCCCCGGATCTGCGCCAGGTAGCGGCGGCTGACGGGAACGGTCTGGCCGGAGCGGGTGCGGATGGCGGCGGCCGGGTTTTCGGCGAGGCTGATCTGATCGATGGCCTCGAGGTTGACGAGGTACTGCTTGTGGCAGCGCAAGAGACCGGCGCGCGCTTCGAGGGTCTGCAGCGTCAGATCGGTCGCGTATTCGCCGGACGGGCAGACCACGTAGACGCCGGAGAGCGTGGAGCGCACGGCCTCGATGTCGCCGGCGCGCACCAGCTTGATCGCCTTGCGTTCCGAGCAAGGAACCCGGGTGATCTCCGCGTTGGCGATCGCCGGCCGCGCGGCGGGAGGCGCGCCGCGCCCGACCCGCTCCAGCGTCTTCGCCAGCCTCTCGCGCGAGATGGGCTTGAGCACGTAATCCACCGCGCCCTCCTCGAAGGCACGGACGGCGAACTCGTCGTGCGCGGTGACGAACACGACGTCGGGAAGCTCGACGTCGCCCATCATGCTGAGCATCTCGAAGCCGTTCACCGCGGGCATCTGCACGTCGAGGAAGACGACGTCCGGCCGCAGATCGCGGATGGCGCGCATCCCGGCGATGGCATCCGGCGCCGACCCCACTACCGTCGCCGCGCCGGTCTCGGAGAGCAGCGCCGCGAGCTCCTCGCGCGCGTGCAGCTCGTCGTCGACGATCAGGGCGCGGATCATTGCGCCACCCCCCTCCGCGGGCATGCGGACGGTGACGCGCGTCAGCTTATCGGGAACGCAGGCGACCGCGACGCCGTACGAATCGCCGAGCAGCGCCTTGATACGCTTGTCGACGATGCGCATCCCCAGTCCGGAGCCGCGCCGCTCGACGTATGCGCCGGCGTCGTCCTCGATCTCGATCACCGCCTGCCCGTCCTCGCGGCGGGCGCGGATGCGCGCGGTGCCGTGGGAGAGCTTGGTGGAGAGCCCGTGCTTGAGGGCGTTTTCGATCAGCGGCTGCAGGGTGAAGGTGGGCATGCGGATCCCGAGCAGCGACGGGTCCACCCCGGTCTGCACGGTCAGGCGATCCTGGAAGCGCGCCTTCTCGATCTCCGGGTAGGCGCCGACGTGCTCCAGCTCCTCGGCCAGCGTGGACAGCTCTCCGCTCCGCTTCAGGTTCTTCCGGAAGAAATGCGAGAGGTGCACCAGCAGCTCGCGGGCCCGCTCCGGGTCGCTGCGGATGATGGCGTTGATCGTATTCAGCGCGTTGAAGAGGAAGTGCGGGTTGACCTGCGCGTGCACCAGCTTCAGCTCGGACACCGTGAGCAGGTCACCTGATCGACGACGCGCTCGCGCTCGCGCAACACCAGAATGAAGAGCGCGGCCCGATGGAGTTGGTGACGATCATCGGAAGCCCGATGATCTTCACCGCGGCGAGGCTGGCGCTGAACGGCCTCGAGACGAGGAGGACGAAGCCCATGTGGCAGATCTCGCCGAATGCCGTGACGGCCAGCGCGATCCGCCAGTCGAACAGGCTCTCGGGACGGTTCCGGCGCCGGAGGTGCACGAGCCCGCCCTGTAATCCGACAGTGATCCCGCGGGGCAGAAGACCCCCGCCCCGGCGAGAGGCACGCAGATTCGTCCACTTGTTTGGATTCCGTCCGGGCCCGTACGCTCGAAGAGCTCGACGGATCGGACGAGCGCGGATGCGCTCCGAGGAGAAATCCATGAAGAAAGCGATCGCTCAGATTGCGTTCCTTCTTCTCTGCGTTTCCGGCGCGGCGCATGCAGAGAGGACCCGTGCCGTGCACTCGCGCGGCTTCCTTCGAGGCCACAGCCTGATGTTCGGCCTCGATACCGAGATCGGCGTTCCCCTCGGGAACTATGCCGATGCAAGCAGCGTCGGCGGCGGCGTTGCCGCCACGGGCGAGCTCACGCTGCTCGAAACGCTGAGCGCGACGATGCGGGTCGGGTTCGAAGCGCATGCCAACCGGGACCTCGGCGCGGCGAGCTCCCACGTGCACGCGCTGCCGATCCTCCTGGGCACCAAGTACTATCTCGGGTCCGAGCGCACGGGCCTCTTCGGCGCATTCGAGGCCGGCACGTTCGTCCTCATGAGCAGCGTCACGCCGACTCGCGGCGCGAGCGTTTCCTCGACCGACCTGCGGTTCGGCCTCGGCGCCGGGATCGGGTTCCAGCAGGACCGGTGGAACGTTCGCGTGAACATCCACACGCAGGACGTCGGGAACTTCGGCAACGCCTTCATGATGACCGGTGGCGTGGGCTACGAGTTCGCCGGGCTCTAACGGGTTGAGGTTCTGGCCTGGCCCGGGGACCCCCTGTCCCCGGGCCGGGAAGCAACAGGCCACTCGATCCCGAGCGGGCCATCCTTACGGGATACGCCGTTCAGCAGTGCGAACGACGCGCAGCCGCTCGGGCTCCATCGCCGCCGCCAGATCGGGTGTGACCGCGAACCTCGATGGGAATCATCGCGCCGAAGATCCGGCTGCAACAGTCCCTGCCGAAGCTGGGAATCGAGACGGAAGGCACCGGCGCGTCGAAAACGGGCCCCAGCAGCCGCTGGAGCACGTCGCGCTTGTACGTGGCGAAATACGACGGCGGCTCGCCGCTCGCCGCGAGGTTCTCGGCGTGCAGCGCCTGGTATGATCCGGCGTGCTTGTCGAACTCCTGCGACGAGCTCATCGATCGTGCTGTAGGCGGATCGTCGCATCGGCGCAACATCCCATGCCGGAGAGGATGACCGAACGAGCGGCCCGGTCCGGTCGGGCGAATGACAAGCTTCACCAGTTCGTGCGCGCGGGACACAGCGCCTCCCGTGCCGCGGGCGAGCCTCTACGGCCCGCCCGCATGATTTAGCCATGGACGCGTCCGATCAGTTCTCGTCGTCGCCGCCGCCACCGCCGCCGGACTCCGGACCCCGCGTGATCAGGTCGCCATCGATGTCGATGTTGTCGAGCACGGACAGGCCCACTCCGCGCGGATCCTCGACGCCGGTAGTATCGGTCCCCTCGTCATAAACGATCTCGACGGAGCGAATCCGGTCGCCGGGCAGGAGAGGCGGGAACCCCTGCGCGATGGTGAAGCGGACCCGGGTCCATTCGAGCGGATCCTGTGGCGCCGGCACTTTCACCCCGCCCCCGCACCCGAAGAAGTGGGTCGTCCCATCCTGCGTCGTCACGTTGAAGCGAGGAGCACCGGCGCCACAGTGGGTCCCATTGCGGTAATCGAACCCGAGCTCGAACGCAGCCGAAACGGACCCGTTCGCGCCGGTGATGCGCGCACCTGCCGAGGAACAGTCGGCGGTTGGACCGTTCTTGTTGAGGAGAAGCCCGGTATGTGCATCGCGCTTGTTCGGGTTGTCGTTGAGCGCCGTGGGATCGGGATTCGCATTCGGCCCACCGTTGTCCGGCAATCCCATGCCGTGCAGCCACGTGGAGGTGACGATCCTGCTCCCCGCCGGGTAATCCGTCCCGCAATCACCCGCTCTGCCGACGAACTCGGACGGGATCGCCTGGTGGCGTCGCTCGTTGTCTTGCGCGCGCGCCGAAAACGCGAGCGCAGCGATTCCGGCCAAAGCACAGCACCGCGCCAGCAGCCACGGATTCCTATTCGACATGTTTTGACTCCATTCGTTGACTCACGACTCAGGTTGGAGCCGGTTCAGGGAGATTCGCGCGCATTTCAACCAATAGCAATCGAATAGCGTAAGCGACTTTTCCCCGACTCGCTCGACCCCCTACGCCGTCCGCCCGCCGCGACCTACTGCCGGTGACTCGGCGCGAGCCTTCGGAACCAAAGAGCACCGCAATGCCCTTCTGGTCCTGGTCGCCGACCAGGGGACCCAGCGGCGCGTGAGCAATCCGGTCACTGAGACGGAGGTCCCTGGCCGCACACTTGCTCCTCGATGCGCTCAGGAGGACCGCGCAAACCGTCTGTTCGCTGCGTACGAGCCCTATGTTTCTGGAGAGGCAGCGTCACCCGGCTTGCGCCGTCGTGATTGGAGCCGGAACCGGGCAACCGGGGGCCTTGGCCGGAACGCACAAGAGCTGGTGGGAGTGTGACACGGGCGTCGCCTACATCGTTGGCCGACGCGGCAATGATACGGCCTCCGGATGGAAGGGGGGAAACCACAT
>JBGQLA010000395.1:0-4629 GCA_041499865.1 Deltaproteobacteria bacterium | reverse complement strand
TCCTGCGGGCAGACGCGGCCGCAGACGGAGGGGAAGATGCTCGCCTCGTAGATCGTCTCCAGCGCCCCCTCGAGATCGCGGACGAGGACGTGCCGGATGAAGCGCGGGATGTCGATGGCCACGGGGCAGCCGGCGATGCAGGTGGGCTTCGCGCACTGGATGCAGCGCTCCGCTTCCTGCAGTGCGTCCTGCAGCGCGTAGCCCAGGTTCACTTCCTTGAAGTTGTGCGCGCGCTCGGCGGCGTCGCGCTCCGGCATCGGCGTCTGGTGCGGCTGCAGGTCCTTGATCTTCTTGTAGTTGCGTTTCTCGTCGTCGAAGAGCTGCTTCTCCAGCTTGCAGACGTGCGCGTAGTCCTCGGTGGCGGCGGTTTCCTGCGGCTTGAAGCGCTTCTGCCGCGAGACCAGCTCCTTGAAGTCGACCTTGTGCCCGTCGAAGTCCGGGCCGTCGACGCAGGCGAACTTCACCTCGCCGCCCACGGTGGCGCGGCAGGAGCCGCACATGCCGGTGCCGTCCACCATGATGGTGTTGAGCGACACCATGGTCTTCACGCCGTGCGGGCGCGTGGTCTCGACGCAGGCCTGCATCATCGGCAAGGGGCCGATGGCCACCACCAGGTCGGGCTTGTCCGTGACCAGGACGTCCTTCAGCGCGGCGGTGACGAATCCCGGCCTGCCGTACGAGCCGTCGTCGGTGCAGACGATCAGCTCGTCGCAGTACTTGCGGAACTTGTCCTCCCAGAAGACCAGGTCCTTGCTGCGGAAGCCGATGATCCCGGTGACGCGGTTCCCGGCCTCCTTGAACCCACGGAGCTGCGGATAGATCGGCGCGACGCCCAGGCCGCCGCCCACCAGCACCACGTGGCCGGTGCGCTCGATGTGCTGCGGCTGTCCGAGGGGACCGACGAAGTCGAGGAACGAATCGCCCTGCTTGTACTCGTCCCGCATCACCCGGGTGCTCTTGCCGAGCGCCTGGATCACCATGGTGATGGTGCCGCGCTCCGGGTCCATGTCGGCGACGGTCAGCGGGATGCGCTCGGATTCGTCATCCAATCGAAGCATGACGAAGTGGCCAGGCCTGGCGGCGCGGGCGACGTCGGGCGCCAGCACTTCCCAGAGAAACGTGGTGTCGGAGAACGATTCACGGCGGACGATCGGATACATCGGGTTGAGCCTCCGGGGCCTTGGCAAGACCTCTGCAAGAGGCGGGCGCACCGGCGGATGACGAAGTGGCGGCAAAACGCCGCAGAACTTGCGCGATCCCCTGGACCCGGCCGCGCATTTTCTGCACCGAGGCGCGCGGGAGGGGTTGCCCGGCTGGTCGCCGCCGCGATAAGGGCTGCGCGGAGGTTGCCGATGGTTTCCCAGCTGTTCGACCCCGAAGCCTGGCGCGCAGTGCCCGGCTTCGACTTCGCCGACATTACCTACCACCGGGCAGTCGGAACCGGGGCCGTTCGCGTTGCGTTCAATCGCCCCGAAGTGCGGAACGCGTTCCGGCCGCGCACCGTGGACGAGCTCTACCGCGCGCTCGACCACGCCCGCATGAGCTCCGATGTGGGCTGCGTGATCCTCACCGGCAACGGCCCTTCGCCGAAGGACGGCGGCTGGGCGTTCTGCTCCGGCGGCGACCAGCGCATCCGGGGCAAGGACGGCTACAAGTACGCCGACGGCGAGACCGCGCAGACCATCGATCCGGCGCGCGCGGGGCGCCTGCACATCCTGGAAGTGCAGCGGCTGATCCGCTTCATGCCCAAGGTCGTTCTCTGCGCCGTGCCGGGTTGGGCGGCGGGCGGCGGGCACAGCCTGCACGTGGTCTGCGATCTCTCCATCGCCAGCCGAGAGCACGCGCGCTTCAAGCAGATCGACGCCGACGTCGCCAGCTTCGACGGCGGCTACGGCTCCGCCTACCTGGCGCGGCAGGTCGGGCAGAAGTTCGCCCGCGAGATCTTCTTCCTCGGCGACGAGTACGGCGCGGACGACGCGCACCGCATGGGCATGGTGAACAAGGTGGTGCCGCACGCCGAGCTGGAGCGCACCGCGCTGGCCTGGGCGAAGAAGATCTGCGCCAAGAGCCCCACCGCGCAGCGCATGCTGAAGTTCGCCTTCAACCTGATCGACGACGGGCTCGTGGGCCAGCAGATCTTCGCAGGGGAAGCGACGCGGCTGGCCTACGGCACCGAGGAAGCGCGCGAAGGCCGCGACGCTTTCCTCGACAAGCGCGACCCCGACTGGAGCAAGATCCCCTGGGCATACTGAGCCCTGGTCTTCATCGGTCGCGGTATCGGAGCGCCTGCAGCTTGCGATAGAGCGTCCGCTCCGCGAGGCCGAGGATGCGGGCGGCCTCCGCGCGGTGTCCGTTGCACCTTCGCATCACCGCCTCGATCTGCCGGCGCTCCATCTCGGCCAGCGTCAGCTCCTCCTCGGGCGCCGCCGGGGCCGCCGGCGCTCCCTGAAGCACGTGGGCGACGTCCGGGGCGCCGATGTTCTGGGCGCCATGGAAGGTGACCAGCCGCTCGATCACGCTGATCAGCTCGCGGATGTTCCCGGGCCAGTCGTAGGCGCACAGCGCACGCGTCGCTTCCGCGTCCAGGGTGGGCACGCGATCGCGACCGCGCGCCGCGCGCGAAAGGAAGTGTTCCGCCAGGAGCGGGATGTCCTCGCGCCGCTCCCGCAGCGGCGGAACCCGGATCTGCAGCGTCACCAGCCGGTAATAGAGGTCCTCGCGGAACGTCCCCGCCTTCACCGCGCTCTCCAGGCGGCGGTTGGTGGCGCTGAGGACGCGCACGCGGACCTGGATCTCGCGGGTGCCGCCCATTCTGCGGAAGGTACCGGTCTCCAGCACTCGCAGGAGCTTCGCCTGGACGCGCGGCGTGACCTCGCCCACCTCGTCGAGGCAGAGCGTCCCGCCGTCCGCCACCTCGAACAGCCCGTGCTTGCGCTCCACCGCGCCGGTGAAGGCGCCCTTCTCGTGCCCAAACAGCTCGCTGTGCATCAGCTCGTCGGAGAGCGATGCGCAGTCCACCACCACCAGCGGCTTGTCGCGCGTCGGGCTGGCCTGGTGCAGGCGGCGCGCGACCAGCTCCTTTCCGGTCCCGCTCTCGCCCACGATCAGCACGTTGGACAGGCTCTGCCCGGCGCGGTCGATCTCCGCCATCATGTCCAGGAGCGGCTTCGAACGGCCGATCATCTCCACCCGCGGCTGGGTGAGCCCCCGCTCGAGGATGACGTTGCGCTCCTTGAGCCGGCGCGTCTCCAGCGCCCGCTCCATCGCCAGCTCCAGCTCGTCCAGATCGCAGGGCTTGAGCAGGTAGTCCGCGGCCCCCATCTTCAGCGCGCGGATCGCCGACTGCACCGAGCCGTGGCCGGTGAGCACGATCACCTCGCTGGCCGCGTGCGATCGCACGTACTCGAGGAGCGAAAGCCCGTCCTCCGCCGCCAGCCGCAGGTCCATCAGCACCACTTCGGGCTCGCTGGCCGCCAGCCGCTCCTTGAGCTGCGCGCCGTCCGCCGCCTCGGCCACGCGGTAGCCCGAGGAGGAGAGCTCGCGGCAGAGGCTCGAGCGGAACGCGGCGTCGTCGTCGACCACCAGCACCTGGGCCCTCATGCTCCACCCGCTTCGTTCACGGCGCGCGCCGGGGCGGCTTCCGGGTGGCCGGGCAGGAAGACGCGGAATCGCGCCCCTCCGCCGCCAGCCAGCAGCTCGAGACGGCCGCCGTGGGCCTCGACGAGCTGGCGCGAGAGGTACAGCCCGAGGCCCGTTCCACCGGATTTGTTGGTGAAGAACGGCTCGAAGAGCCGGTCGCGGTCAGCGGCCGCGATGCCCGGGCCCGAGTCGGCCACGATCACTTCCACACCCGAGCCGCAAGCCCCGGTCGTCACCTCGAGCGTGCCGCCGCGCGGCATCGCCTCGATGGCGTTCATGAACAGGTTGAGCATCACCTGCTCGAGCTGATCGGCGTGCCCGAGGACCGCAGGCAGGCCCGGCGCCGATCGGTTGACCACCGCCACCGCATGTTGCTCCGCCGTGGGAGCGACTGCCTGGAGCATCTTCTCGACCACCTGCTCGACGCGCACGCGGTCGCGCACGGTGCGCCGCCGCCGGCCGAGGTCGAGCAGCGACCGGGTGATGTCGCGGCAGCGGAACACCTCGCTCGACGCCAGCTGCAGGCGGTTGCGCAGCGCGGCCACCTCGGGGCCGTCGATGCGCTCGCGCTCCCCGAGGATGCGGAGCATCCCCTGGATGGAGTTGGACACCGTGCCCAGCGGCGTCGAGATCTCGTGCGAGAATCCCGTGGCCAGCGTGCCCACCGCCGCGAGCTGCTCGGACCGCACCAGGTTCGCTTGCAGGGCCACCCGCTCGGTGACGTCGCGCCAGACCTCCACCACCTGCTCCACCTGCCCGCCCGCCCCGACGATCGGCGAGGCGAAGACCTCGACGAAGGACTCGCGATCTCCCTGGGGATGCTTGGCGATGCGCTTCTCCAACCTGGCGCTGCGAAACGCCATCCGGGTGGGGCATTCCCCGGCAGGTTCCGTCCGGCCGCAGAGCGCCGTGTCCCCGCACTTCAGCTCCCCGCGCCCGATCCCGCCGCGGTCGCACCCGACGCGCCGGAGATAGGACTGGTTCGCGGCT
>JBGQLA010000394.1:0-4638 GCA_041499865.1 Deltaproteobacteria bacterium | reverse complement strand
GGCTGATCCTCAAGGTCTTCGCCCCGGGCCTCTTTCTCCTCTTCATGGACGTGCTCTTCGGCAACGCGCTCACCGCGCTCGGGCGCGCCACCGCGTTCTCCGTTGCCAAGGTGGCGAGCGTGGTGCTGAGCACCGGGCTCGACCTGGTCCTCATCCCCTGGTTCCAGCAGCGCACCGGCAACGGCGGGGTGGGAGCGGTGCTCGCCTTCGTCGCCAGCGAGGTGGTGGTGTTCGGCGGCGCGGCATTGATGTTGCCGCGCGGCAGCCTGGGAATGGCGGCCGCGCTGGACGTAGCGCGCGCCATCGGCGCAGCCGGGCTCACCGCTCTGCTCTTCTACTGGCTGCCGCCGCTGCCCATCTTCGTGGGCGCGCCCATGTGCGTCCTGGCGTTCGCGGCTTGCGCGCTGGCGCTGGGACTGCTGCGGCGGGACGACATGGACCTGCTGCAGACCCTGCTTCGCCGGAAGGTGCCGGCGCCGCTGGCGGCAACCGCCGAGGGCAGCCCGGGTTCTCCGGCCGTCTGAGCGGTAAAATTCGCTCGCGTTTCGTTCCAGAGGGGTGTTAATGCTACAGTGTCGCGGTCGGGGGAGAGAATGAAAATTCTGTTGACGGGTAGCCGTGGCTACATCGGAACGGTCATGGCGCCGTTCCTGGTCAAGGCAGGGCACGACGTGGCCGGCCTGGACACCGACCTGTACCGGCGCTCGACGTTCGGGTCGTGGCGCGAGTCGATCCGCACCACCTGCAAGGACGTGCGCGCGGTCGAGGTCCAGGACCTGCGCGGGTTCGACGCCGTCATCCACCTCGCGGCGCTGTCCAACGATCCGCTCGGCGATCTCAACCCCGGGCTGACCTACGACATCAACCACCTCGCCTCGGTCCGGCTGGCGGAAAAAGCCAAGGCCGCGGGCGTGCCGCGGTTCGCCTTCGCCTCCTCGTGCAGCAACTACGGCGCGGCGGGCGACGGGCTGATGGACGAGGAGTCCCCGCTCAATCCGGTGACCGCCTACGGCGAGTCGAAAGTGCGGGTCGAGCGCGACGTCATCCGCCTCGCGGACCAGTCCTTCTCCCCCACCTTCCTCCGCTGCGCCACGGCGTACGGGTTCTCGCCGCGGCTGCGCTTCGACATCGTGCTCAACAACCTGGTCGCCTGGGCCTACACCTCGGGAAAGGTCTTCCTCAAGTCGGACGGCAGCCCCTGGCGGCCGATCGTGCACATCGAGGACATCAGCCGCGCCTTCCTCACGGTGCTGACGGCGCCGCGGGAAGCGGTGCACGCGCAGGCCTTCAACGTCGGGCGCAACGACCAGAACTACCGGATCCGCGAGATCGCGCAGATCGTGAAGGAGACGGTGCCCGCCTGCGAGATCGCCTTCGCCAACGACGCCGGCCCGGACAAGCGCAACTACCGCGCCGACTTCTCCAAGGTCGCCCGGGTGCTCCCCGGCTTCCAGCCGCAGTGGGACGCGCGCAAGGGGGCGCGCCAGCTGTACGAGGCGTACAAGGCGGTCGGGCTCCAGCTCGAGGACTTCGAGGGGCCGCGGTACCGCCGTATCGACCAGCTGAAGCAGCTGATGGCCTCGGGCAATCTGGCGGCCGATCTGCGCTGGAGCTCGGAGCCCGTCGCGGCCTGAACGGCCGCCGCGAAAGGATCCCGTGATCTTCACCGAAACGAAGCTGAAGGGCGCCTTCATCCTCGATCTGGAGCGGCGCGACGACGAGCGCGGGTTCTTCGCCCGCGCCTTCTGCCAGAAGGAGTTCGCCGATCACGGGCTGAAGCCGGTGATCGCGCAGGCGAACATCGCCTTCAACAAGCGGAAGGGGACGCTGCGGGGGATGCACTTCCAGTACCCGCCGCACGCGGAGAGCAAGCTGGTCCGCGCCACCCGGGGCGCGATCGTCGACATCATCGTGGACCTCCGCCCCGAGAGCCCCACCTACTTGCAGCACGTCGAGGTGGAGCTGAGCGCGGACAACCACCGCGCCCTCTACGTGCCGGAGCGGTTCGCCCACGGATACCAGGCGCTCGAGGACGCCACCGAGACCAGCTACCAGGTGGGCGAGTTCTACGCCCCGGGGACCGAAGGCGGCCTCTCGCCGTTCGATCCCCGCCTGGGCTTGAAGTGGCCGCTGCCGGTGAGCGTGATCTCCCCGAAGGACGCGGCCTGGAAGCACCTCGACGAGGTCGAGGGCGAAGTGAAGCGCAGGATGACGGTGGGGGGTACCCGATGATCATCGTCGACAAGGCGTTGAAGGCCCGCGAAGAGCAGGGCAAGCCCATCCGCGTGGGGATGCTCGGCGCGGGGTTCATGGGCCAGGGGCTCACGAACCAGATCGAGAACAGCGTTCCCGGGATGCGGATGGCGGCGATCTACAACCGCCGTCCGGAGCGCGCGTTCGGCGTCTACCGCTACTCGGGGAAGGAGCCGGTCGCGGCCGGCACGCAGCAGGCGCTGGACGAGGCCGTGCGCCGCGGCCAGCCGGTGGTCGCCGAGGACGCGATGACCATCTGCCGCTCCCCGGAGATCGACGTGGTGGTCGACGTCACCGGCTCGGTGGAGTTCGGCGCGCACTGCATCCTGGAGGCGTTCCGCCACGGCAAGCCGGTGGTGCTGATGAACGCCGAGGTGGACGCCACCATCGGCCCCATCCTCCGGGTCTACGGCAAGAAGTACGGCCAGATCCTCTCCGCCTGCGACGGCGACGAGCCCGGCGTGCAGATGAACCTGGTGCGCTGGGTGCAGGGGCTCGGCCTCATCCCCCGCGTGGTGGGCAACGTGAAGGGGCTGCAGGATCCCTACCGCAACCCCACCACCCAGAAGGGGTGGGCGGAGCGCTGGGGCCAGAACGCGGCGATGGTCACCTCGTTCGCCGACGGCTCGAAGATCAGCTTCGAGCAGACCATCGTGGCCAACGCCACCGGCTTCAAGGTCCGGTCGAGGGGCATGTCCCGCGGCGTCAAGTTCGACGGCTCGATCATGGACATCCACAAGCTCTACGACGTCGACGAGGTGCGCTCTCTCGGCGGCATCGTCGACTACACGGTGGGCCCGGCGCTGATCAAGGTCTTCGTCCTCGCCGAGCACCAGGATCCCAAGCAGCGGCACTACCTGAACCTCTACAAGATGGGCGAGGGCCCGCTGTACCCGTTCTGGATCCCCTACCACCTGGTGCACTTCGAGACGCCCTTCTCCATCGCCCGGGTGGTGCTGTTCGGCGACGAGCTGGCGCCGTCCCTGGGCGGCCCGGTGGTCGAGGTGTGCGCGGTGGCGAAGCGCGACCTGAAGGCGGGCGAGGTGCTGGACGAGTACGGCATGTACGCCACCTACGGCGAGGCGGTGAACGTGGAGGAGATGAGCGCGCGCCGCTACCTGCCGGAAGGGCTGGTCGAGGGATGCCGGCTCAAGCGCGACATCGCCAAGGACCAGGTGCTCACCTACGCGGACGTCACGCTGCCCGAGGGGCGGCTCGCCGATCAGCTCCGCGCCGAGCAGTACGAGCACTTCCGGGGCGAGACCTGGCTGCGCGAGCACCTCAAGGCGGATCGGCCGGCGGCGCCGCGCGCCGAGACCGGCGAAGCGGCGCGGGCGCAACTCTAACGGCGAAGACGAGGGGGAGAACCAGATGAAGGTCGTCATCTTCTGCGGCGGGCTCGGGATGCGCCTGCGCGAGTATTCCGAGGCGGTCCCGAAGCCGATGGTTCCGGTGGGCTACCGGCCCATCCTCTGGCACCTGATGCGCTACTACGCGCACTACGGGCACAAGGAGTTCATCCTCTGCCTCGGCTACAAGGCGGACAGCATCAAGCAGTACTTCCTCAACTACGACGAGACGGTGAGCAACGACTTCGTGCTGCGCGAGGGCGGCAAGAAGGTCGACCTCCTGGCCAGCGACATCCAGGACTGGAAGATCACCTTCGTCGACACCGGGATGAACGCGAACATCGGCCAGCGCCTGAAGGCGGTGCAGCCGTACCTCGCCGGCGAGGAGATGTTCCTCGCCAACTACAGCGACGGCCTCTCCGACCTGCCCCTGCCCGACGTGGTCCAGCACCTCCGCTCGCACTCCGGCGCGGTGGCGTGCTTCACCGGGGTGGCGCCGACCAGCAGCTTCCACCTGGTCAGCCTGGAGGACAGCGGCATCGTCAAGAGCATCCGCCACATCAAGGAGGTGGGGATGCGCGTCAACGGCGGCTTCTTCGCCTTCCGCCAGGAGATCTTCGACTGGATGCGCGACGGCGAGGAGCTGGTCCAGGAGCCGTTCCAGCGCCTGGCTGCGGCCGGCAAGCTGGTCGCCTACCCGTACGACGGGTTCTGGGCCTGCATGGACACCTTCAAGGAGAAGCAGCTCCTGGAGGACATGTACTCCCGCGGCCAGGTGCCGTGGGAGGTGTGGAAGAACGGCAAACGGCACCGCTAGCCGCCGCGAGGAACGCGCATGCACAGGCTTTCGCTGCTCGAGGGGGGCGGCCCGAAGCGGATCCTCGCGCTGGGCGCGCACTCCGACGACATCGAGATCGGCTGCGGGGGCACCCTGCTGCGGCTGATCTCCGAGCGGCGCGATCTGGAGATCACCTGGGCGGTGTTCTGCTCCACCCCCGAGCGCGCGCGCGAGGCGCAGGCCTCCGCCGAGGCGTTC
>JBGQLA010000393.1:0-4638 GCA_041499865.1 Deltaproteobacteria bacterium | reverse complement strand
GGCGACCGGCTCGCGCACCCGGAGGTATACGCCGTTCGCGCTGCCCTCGTCGCGCAGCACCAGCCGCTCGTCGACGAACGCCAGGGTGGCCGCGTGCGGTGCGACGAACGCGTCGTCCCCGAAGCCGATGTGGGCCGCCGAGCCGCCGATGCTGTTCTCCAGGTGCGCGAGGGCGAACTCCGTGCCTTGGGCGGGGCCACCCTCCTGCACCAGCCTGGCGGCGAACGGCGGCGCCTGTTCCTCCGGGATCGGCTCCGCCACGGATTCCGCGGGCACCGGCGGGCTCTCCATCGTCGCGTCCTCGTACACTTCCGCCCCCAAGGCCGCGTCGACCTGGATCGAAGGCGGCGCCGGCGCCGGCGCCGCCTTCTTCGCGAACGGGGTGCCGCAGTCGAAGCAGAACTTCGCCGCTGGCGGGTTGAGCGCGCCGCAGTTGGCGCAAGCCTTCTGCGCGGGCAGAGGGATCGCGGGAGATGGCGGTCCTTTTCCTGGAGCAGGGGGCGCGGGTGGAGGACGGCGGCCCGCCGCGGCGGGGGCTGCCGCGAACGCCGCGCTGCCGGAAGATGCCGCGCCGCCGGGGACCGCGAGCGGCTGGGGCGGGGTCTTGTCAACCGCCGGGCCCCTGCGCGGCAGGGTCAGCCCGGCCTCCTCGGCTTCCTCGTCGGAGATGGCGAGGGCGCGCAGCTCCTCGGAGAGGGTCTCCGGCACCTGCGAGGGAGGCGTGAACGCCTCGGGCGGCGTCTTGTCGCTCGGCGCTCCGCCGCCCGCATCCCTGGCGAATAGCGGCAGCCCGCAATTGGTGCACACCTGCACGCCGGGCTCGTTGTAGGCCTCGCAGCGCCGGCACACCTCGCCGAGCGAATCTGCGCCCTCGACGCGAGCGGCGGCTGCGTCCTGGTCGCGCAACGGCGCCCGGCAGCGCTTGCATTCGTAGGCGGATTCCGCGTTTTCCTTGCCGCACGCCGGACAGGTGACCATGGGGCCGCGAGCATACGAGCGGGCCGCCGGACCGGTCAATCTGTGGACAACAAAGGCTGAATCCGACGGTGGCACAACGCGTCGAAGAGCGTTAATGCAGGTTTGCTGGCATTCTTCCAAGGGGGTACGCTCTCTGCGACCGAGCTGATGATTCGCCTTAACGACATCCTGGAAAAGGTCAGCGCGTACCACGCGGACGCGGACCTCGATCTCATCAAGAAGGCGTACGTCTTCTCTGCGAAGGTCCACCAGGGGCAGATCCGCAAATCGGGCGAGCCCTATCTCGTCCACCCGCTGGAAGTGTCGGGGCTGCTCGCGGATCTGAAGCTGGACGAGGCGAGCATCGTCGCCGGGCTCCTCCACGACACCATCGAGGACACGCTGGCGAAGCCGGAGGAGATCAAGGACCTCTTCGGCCAGGAGGTGCTGGACCTGGTGGAGGGGGTGACCAAGCTCGGCACCTTCCAGTCCTCGCAGTCGGTCAGCGTCGAGGAAAAGCAAGCCGAGAACTTCCGCAAGATGCTGGTGGCGATGGCCAAGGACATCCGGGTCATCCTGGTCAAGCTCGCCGACCGCACCCACAACATGCGCACCCTGAAGCACATGCAGCCGGAGGCGCAGCAGCGCATCGCCCAGGAGACCCTGGACATCTACGCGCCGCTGGCGAACCGGCTGGGAATCCAGTGGATCAAGATCGAGCTAGAGGACCTGGCCTTCAAGTACCTCAAGCCGGGCGAGTACGCGGACGTCGAGACCCAGCTCGCCCAGAGCCAGAAGGACCGGCAGAAGTTCATCGCCGACGTGGTCGAGCTGCTGCAGACCAAGCTGAAGGAGGCCGGGCTCGAGGCGGAGGTCCACGGCCGGCCCAAGCACGTCTACAGCATCTGGAAGAAGATGCGGAAGAACGGGCTCTCCTCGGTGACCCAGCTCCACGACGTGGTCGCCTTCCGCCTGATCCTCAAGACGGTGCCCGCCTGCTACGAGGCGCTGGGGCTGATCCACTCGCTCTGGAAGCCGGTGCCGGGCCGCTTCAAGGACTACATCGCGATCCCCAAGCCGAACATGTACCAGTCGCTGCACACCACGGTGATCGGCCCCACCGGCGAGCGCATCGAGATCCAGATGCGCACCGAGGAGATGCACCGGATCGCCGAGGAAGGGATCGCGGCGCACTGGGCCTACAAGGAAGGCAAGAGCGGGGGCAAGGACGAGCAGAAGTTCGCCTGGCTGCGCCAGCTGATGGAGTGGCAGCAGGACCTGAAGGACCCGCGCGAGTTCCTGGAGACGGTGAAGGTGGACCTCTTCCAGGACGAGGTGTTCGTCTTCACGCCCAAGGGCGACGTGAAGAGCCTGCCGCTGGGGTCCACGCCGGTCGATCTGGCGTACGCGGTGCACTCCGAGGTGGGCGCGCACTGCGTGGGCGCCAAGGTGAACGGCAAGATCGTTCCCCTGCGCTACAAGCTGAAGAACGGCGACAGCGTGGAGATCCTCACCAGCCCGAACGCGCGCCCGAACAAGGACTGGCTCAGCTTCGTCAAGACCAGCCGGGCGCAGGCGAAGATCCGCAACTTCATCAAGGGCCAGCAGCGCGAGCGCAGCATCGACATCGGGCGCGACCTGCTGGAGCGCGAGTTCAAGCGCTTCGACCTGAACTTCGGGAAGGTGGTGAAGACCTCGGACTTCCTCAAGGCCGCGAACGACATGGGCCACTCCCGCGCCGACGACCTGGTGAGCGCGGTGGGCTACGGCAAGCTCTCGCCCGCGAACGTGCTGCACAAGCTCTACCCGCAGGACAAGCTCAAGGCGACGCCGCAGATCGACGGCGCCGGGAACGGGGCGACCAGCGCGCTCACCCAGCTCTTCCGCCGCGTCGCGCAGCGCACCCGCACCAGCGGCGGAGTGCGGATCGGCGGCGTCGACGACGTGCTGGTGCGCTACGGCAAGTGCTGCGCGCCGGTGCCGGGCGATCCGATCATCGGCTTCATCACCCGCGGGCGGGGCGTCACCGTCCACGTGCAGGGGTGCCGCAAGGCGATGGAGACGGATCCGGAGCGCCGGGTGGACGTGGCCTGGGACGTGCGGGGCGACTTCAAGCGGGTGGTGAACCTCCGGGTGATGAGCGACGACCGCAAGGGCCTGCTGGCGCGGATGAGCGAGACCTTCAACGAAGTGGGAGTGAACATCGTGCAGGCGAACGCCCGGGCGAACGGCGACGGCGCGGTGAGCACGTTCGAGGTGGAGATCGGGGACGTGAAGCAACTCAACGACGTGCTGCGCGCGATCGGGCAGATCCCCGGCGTGCACTCTGTGGAGCGGATATGAAAAAGAGGAACCTCTTCCTGCTGCTGCTTCTCGCGGCGGGGTGCGCGCACGCCATCAAGGACGTCTCGGACTGCGACAAGGTGTCCGGCGAGCGGCGCGTGGAGTGCGGCGCCTGCACGCTGCAGAACAAGGCTCAGGGGTGGATCGGGGAATACGAGTACCGGCCCGACAACCCCGACGGACAGCGCTGTGTCCGCGTGAAGTAACCCGGCGCTTGACGGGGCGCGCGCAGCGGCGTACTTGCGCCCGCCATGTCGAACGGAATCGTTTCCACCGAGAAGGCGCCGCGCGCGATCGGTCCTTACTCGCAGGCGGTGATCGCGGGCGACCTGCTCTTCACCAGCGGCCAGATCGCCCTCGACCCGAGCACGCAGCAGATGGTCCAGGGCGACATCCGCGCCCAGACCGAGCGGGTGATGGACAACCTGGCGGCGGTCCTCGAGGCGGCGGGAGCCGGTTTCGAGAGCGTGGTCAAGGCGACCATCTTCGTCGTCGATCTGGGCGACTTCGCCGTCGTCAACGAGATCTACGGCAAGCGCTTTCCGCGCAGCCCTCCCGCGCGCAGCACCGTGCAGGTGGCGGCGCTGCCGAAGGGGGCGCGCGTCGAGATCGAGCTGGTGGCGCGCCGCTGAGCGCGCCCTGACGCGCCCTGTTCTCCGTCGAGCGCCCAAGACTCGCGCGTGATGGTGCTTCGTGGTCCGGGTCCGGGTTTTGGTTTTGGGTTCGGCGCCGTCGCTGCGAGGTCTGCCCAATTCAACGCACCCGGACCAGCACCCGAACCCGAGACCCGAACCCGGAATGCCCTCTGGTCTAGTGGAGCAGGTCGCCTGTGAAGTCGCCGTCGGCCGGTAGCGGCCGGCGTCCCGCGAAGCCGGTGTCCAGCTCGTGAAAGAACTCGACCCGTTCCTCGCCGTACCTCCAGCAGAGGAAGACGGTGCGGCCGTGCAGCTTGCTGCGGAAGTCCACCAACCCGTCCGCCGCTTTCACTTCGACCCCGAGCTCCGCCACCTCGCGGAGGATCTCCCGCAGCTTGCCGATCACCCGGGCCGCGCGGCCCTGGAGCCGCTGTACGGGAAGCGGCGCTTCCGGATCGACGGCGACGTCCGGCCCGTCGATCCCCCGCCCGGTCTCCTGAAGGCTCTGCTGGATCGACATCAGCTCGTCGCGCAGCTCCCGGGCGCGGCCGAACTCCTCCTGGAGGGTGCCCAGCAGCGCGTTGGCTTCGCGCAGCGAAAAGAGCCGGGTTGGCACCGGGACGTCCACGGCCGCACCCTACAGAATGCGGGGCGGATTCGAAAGCGCGGCCCATGCTAGCGTCGCTCCGATGTTGCGCGACCT
>JBGQLA010000392.1:0-4640 GCA_041499865.1 Deltaproteobacteria bacterium | reverse complement strand
CGGGGTGCGCCGGCTCTTGCGCCGCAAGGTCCGCCCCGGCGACGTCCCGCCGCGCGGGCTGCTGCGGCAGGCGGGCTGGGATCTCTCCGAGCACCGCGACTTCACCGGCGCCTGGCGGCGGGAGCCGTTCGATCGCGCGCCCGGGCTGGAGCGGATCGTCGCGGTGCTCGCGGAGGTGGGCGATCTCGCTGCCCGCGCGCAGAGGCCCGACGACTGGGCGGCGCAGTCCATCGCCGAGATCTCCCGTTGGGTCGCCGAGCTCCGGCGCCGCGAGGACATGCGCCCGCGCGACGAGGACGGGCTGGAAGCCGAGCTGCACGAGCTCTCCCGGCGCCGTCTCTGGCGGTGGCGCGGCGGGGGCAAGTGGTTCGCGAAAGATCTGGAGAGGTCGGAGGTCCTCGCCCGCAGGGACGCGGCAAAGGCGGAGTTTGACGCGTTCCTCGATCGCTGCGACGCCGACCTCGCGGCCTGCCTGCGCGAGGAGCTGCGCCCGCTCTGCGCCGCGTACGAGCGGCTGAAGAGCAGCGCCTGGGCGCTCGATTTCCTCGATCTCCTGCTCCGCGCGCGCGATCTGGTTCGCGACGACGCCTCGGTGCGCGCCGAGCTGTCGCAGCGGTTCACGCACGTGCTGGTCGACGAGTTCCAGGACACCGACCCGCTGCAGGCGGAGATCCTCCTGCTCATCGCCTCGGCCAACCCGGCGGAATCGCGCTGGCGCAACGCGCCGCCCGCTCCGGGGAAGCTCTTCGTGGTGGGCGACCCGAAGCAGTCCATCTACCGGTTCCGCCGCGCCGACATCGCCCTCTACGAAGACGTGAAGCAGCTGCTGCTCGGCGCCGGCGCCCAGCTCGTCCATCTCACCACCAGCTTCCGTTCGGTGCCCGCCATCCAGCAGGCGGTGAACGCCGGGTTCGCCCCGAAGATGCAGGGCGGATCGCAGGCGAGCTACGTCGCCCTCGATCCGTATCGCGACGAGATCGCCGGCCAGCCCGCGGTCGTCGCGCTTCCCGCGCCGAAGATCTACGGCGAGCGCGACAAGGTGACCCACGCGCGCATCGAGCAGTCGTACCCCGACGCGGTGGCGGCGTTCGTGGACTGGCTGACCACCC
Source organism: Deltaproteobacteria bacterium (assembly GCA_041499865.1). GTDB lineage: Bacteria > Myxococcota > Myxococcia > Myxococcales > 40CM-4-68-19 > 40CM-4-68-19. The sequence goes on along the minus strand of JBGQLA010000392.1, from coordinate 3,531 downwards.
GGAGCGGCTGGAAGGTGAGCGAGCGCGACCGGGAGGAGCCGGTGCCGGTGGAGGCACGGCACGTCTGCCTCCTCTTCAAGCGGATGCGCAACTACGGCGGCGACCTGACGCGCCCCTACGTCCGCGCGCTGGAGGCGCGCCGCATTCCGCACGTGCTGGTGGGCGGGCGCTCGTACCACGCGCGCGAGGAGGTGCAGGCCATGCGCGCCCTGGCTACCGCCATCGAGTGGCCCGACGACGAGCTGGCGGTGTTCGCCGCGCTCAAGGGCCCGCTGCTCGCGATCGGCGACGACGCGCTGGTCCTCTTCCGCGAGCGCCACGGCCGCCTTCATCCGCTGCGCAAGCGGCCCGAAGCCGTCGCCCCGGGCACGGAGGAAGTGTTCGACGCCCTCGCCCTGCTCGGCGAACTGCACCTGCGGCGCAACCGCCGGCCCATCGCGGAGACGCTTTCCCGCGCGCTGGACGCCACCCGCGCGCACGCCGGCGTCGCGCTCTGGGGCGCCGGAGAGCAGGCGCTGGCAAACGTCCTCCGCGTGCTGGAGCTGGCGCGCCGGTTCGAGGCGGCCGGAGCGAGCAGCTTCCGCGCGTTCGTCGACCGGCTCGCCGAGGATGCGGAGCACGGCGAGGCGGCGGAAGCGGCGGTGGTGGAGGAAGGCACCGAGGGCGTGCGGATCATGAGCGTGCACAAGGCCAAGGGGCTGGAGTTCCCGGTGGTGATCCTCTGCGATCCCTGCGCTCCCGAGGCGCCACAGAAGCCGTCCCGCCTGGTCGACCCGGAGCGCAAGGTCTGGGCGATGCCCCTCGCCGGCTGCGCGCCGGCGGAGCTGCTCGCGGATGCGCCGGCGCTGCTGCAGCGCGACCGCGAGGAGGTGGTGCGCGTCGCCTACGTCGCCGCCACCCGCGCGCGAGATCTCCTGCTGGTGCCGGTGATGGCCGACGAGGAGCCGCAGAGCTGGCTGCAGCCGCTGAACGCCGCGGTGTACCCGGCGCCGCTGCTGCGCGCCGAGGCGGGCGCCGCGCCCGGGTGCCCGCAGTTCGGAAAGGAAGCGGTCCTCGATCGGCCCGAGCGCGCCTTCACCGCGCTGGGCGTCCCGCCCGGTCTGCACGTGCCCCAGGCGGGCGCGCACCGCGTGGTGTGGTGGGACCCGCATGCGCTGGAGCTGGAGCGCGAGGCGGAGAACTGGCTCCGGGAGCGCGACCTGCTCCTCGTTGCCGATGGCGCCGCCGAGGCGGCCTCGCAGGCGCACCGGCAATGGCAGGAGCAGCGGGCGGCGGCCCTGGAATCCGGCCTGCGGCCCTCGATTCGCGTGGAGACGGCCACCGGGCGATCGCAGAAGGAAGCGGCGGCCGGTCCCGTCGCGCTGGAGACGGTGGAGCTGCGCGATTTCGCGCGGCCCCGGGGCAGGCGGTTCGGCACCCTGGTCCACGCCGTCCTGGCGGAAGTCGACCTCCGCGCCGGGCCGGCCCAGGTGGGCAAAGTGGCCCTCGCGCAGGGACGTCTCCTCGGGGCGAGCGGGGAAGAAGTGGCGGCGGCGGCGCGCGCGGCGGGAGCGGCGCTGGCGCACCCCCTGCTGCGCCGCGCGGCGGCCGCGGAGGACTGCCGGCGGGAGGAGCCGCTCATCCACCGGCTGGAGGACGGGACGCTGCTCGAAGGAGTGGTCGATCTCGCGTTCCGCGACGGCTCCGGCTGGACGGTGGTCGACTTCAAGACAGATGCGCAGCCCGACTCGCAGCCGCGGTACGCCGCCCAGCTCCGCCTCTATTGCGCCGCGATCACGGCGGTTACGCACCTCCCCGCCACGGCGGCGTTGCTCGCGGTCTGAAAAGGTGGGCCGGCCCCTTACACAGTGACCTTGTTTTTTTACATCACAATCTGGTGCGGTACGGCTCTCGTCCGGGAGGGGCCCTTGATCGCACAGAACCGTGGCACGCGATTGCGTTACCGCTTCCGCAACCTGCAGCAGGCCCGAGCGCACGTCCACCAGAGCGACGGGCGCGCGCTGATCTTCGTCGGCGACGAGAAGCTGCGCTTCCTCCCCGACGCGCCGGTCTGCATCGCCTTCACCTTCGAGGAGGGCGAGGTGACCCGGATGCTCCACGGCAACGTGGTGGACGCGGTGGACGGCGCCGGCACCTGGCTGGCGCTGGACGATACCCGCTCGCTGCGCGAGCTCACCCCCACCGAGGCCGTGCGGCGCAGCATCCGCCTCGGCTGCGACGCGCCCCTGGAGGCGCGCTCGGAACGGCAGATCTCCTCCGGACGGCTGCTCGACCTCAGCGCCGGCGGCGCCCGCCTCGCCGGGTTCAGCGGGTTCTCCGTCGGCGACCACGTGGAATTGCGCCTGCCCTCCGCGGACGGGCTCACCTTCCACGACCTCTCGTACGCGCACGTGATCTGGCTGAAGGACGGCGAGATGGGAGTGCAGTTCGACCGCACCGACGCCATCGGCCGCCAGGCCGTGGCGCGCCTCATCGCCGAGACCGCGGACCTGTGGGAGCAGGCCTGGGAGGGGCTGCACCCGCCCTCCTGCTGCGCCGCGGAAGGCGTGATGGAGCCCGCGCCGCCGCGCCTCTCGCAGCGCGCGGCATCCGCCAAGTAGGAAATTCGCAAGAGACGGCGACACGTACGGATTCCGGGGGGAACTCCGTACGCGTCGTCAGCTTTTCCTAAGGCTTCTTCGGCTTGTGCAGCGGACAAGCCTCGAGGGCAGAGGTGGGATCGATGGCGTCGCGGCCCTCGATCGTCTTCAGCACCTTCTGATCGGGGCCGATCACGAACGTCACGCGATCCGGATGCGTGCCGTTCTTCACCCCGAACGCCTCCGACACCTCTCCCTTGGGATCCGCGCCCAGCGGGAAGGGAAGGGTGAGGCTCTGCGCGAACCGCCTCTGCGTGTCCAGATCGTCCATCGAGACGCCCAGGACCTGGGCGTTCTTGCCGGCGAACTGCGCGAGATTGTCGCGCAGCCCGGACATTTCCCTGGTTCAGCCTCCGGTGAACGCCTTGACGAAGAAGGCGAGGACCAGCGTCTCTCCCTTGTAGTCGTCGAGCGTCTTCTTCCCGCTCGTCGTCTCCAGGGAAAACGCCGGCGCCTTCTGGCCGGGCGCCACGGCGGCCGCAACCACCAGCAGCATGGCGTGTGTCATGGCCGGCACCCTAACACCGTGGCCGGAGCGCCCGTCAGCCTGCCTGCCTGGCCGTTGGGGGATACCGGCCCCTACGCTCGCCTCCCGCGCCGGGATGCGTAAGTTCGTCCTGATGGAGGAGGAGGCAGGCGCTACCCGGCAACTCGCTGGGCTGCTCCGGGGCGGCGGGGCAGACCTTGCTGCGCAGCGTGTCGCGCGGCTGGTCGCGGACGTGTGCGCGGCGGCCGATCCGGCCGAGGCCGTCCGCCTCTCCGCCGACCTGCGCGAGTCCGTGCTGGAGCTGCTCGAGGACGGGACGGTGACGGCGGCGGAGGCGCGGCTGCTCTGCCGCGAGATCGATGCGGCGCTGGTGGCCATGCTGGACAAGCTCCGCTCGCCGGCGCG
>JBGQLA010000391.1:0-4643 GCA_041499865.1 Deltaproteobacteria bacterium | reverse complement strand
TGGCGGGGTGTACGGGACTCGAATTTTCAAAGGGCGAAACTGCTAACAGCGCGGCGACGCACGCCAATTCGTCGATTCGCCCGAGGGCGCGGCAGCTTAAGAGGAGAACAGACATCCGCAGAGTTCCGCGATCGACCCCGCAATTCCGCCGCAGTCTTGGAGACATTCTGGAGACGGACCTGCACGAGCGAGGAAGCTGAAGCCGGGCGGTCTGGTCCCCGTGGCCATCCAGCCCTCGCTCGAGCGGGGCGAACGAGGAGACCGCGAGGCAGTGGGGGAGGCGTCTCGAGGACCCTGCGGATTCACCGAGTTCAGAGGCGCAGCGTCGAACGCGCACCCCCCTTGGCCAACAGCGCCGCGACCGAGCTTGAGTCACGGCGCTGGGCTCAGGTCTCGCGACGCTAGAGCCGCCAGGTCAGGCCGGCGTCGAACGCGAACTGAGACATCGCCGTCGTGTACGACTGGATCGCCTGTCCGCCGTTCGCCGGGTAGTCCGCATTCGAGCCCGAGAGCGTCGCCTTGGGCGAAACCGTGGCGCCTGCGTTCAGGGTCAGCCGCCCGAAGTCGTAGCCCGCGCCGGCGCTGAAGTGGTGCTCCGACACCGCCGGGAAGGCGAGGTTCTCGAAGGCGCGATGCGCGTCGAGCGGCATCTTCCCGTAGTTGTATCCGGCGCGCAGCTTGAGCTTCTCGATCGGCGCCACCTGGACGCCCACCTTGAAGACCCACTGATCGTGCCAGCCCACGTCCCACGGCATCGCCGCGCTCTGGTTCTGGCTGAAGGCAGGCTTGTTGGCGCCGTTGGTGGCCGACCAGTTGATCCACTGCACGTCGCCGGCGAACAACAGGGCGTCGATCGGCGTGATCGCGAACCCGACGGCGGCGCTCATCGGCTGGTCGAAGGCGAGCTTGTCGGTGCCGGCCGGGATCTGCATAGGCTGGAACGTCGCCGGATTGACTGCCTGGTGCGCGGCGATGCCAAAGGAGAAGTCCCGGAAATACGATCGGCTCTCGTAGGCCGCGCCCAGCGAGAGCCACTGCGTGACAATGAACTTCGCGCCGGCAGTCGCGCCAATTCCATACGACGTGGCCGTGTCGTGCGGCTGCTGGCCGAAACCGGCGGCGGCGTTCCACCCCAGCTGCGCGGCCACCGCATTGACCGCCAATCCAAACGACAGCCGATCGGTCGCTTTGAAGCCAATGGCGGGCGCCAGGCGCGCTTGCAGATACGAAGTGTACGTCGAGCCGCCATATAGATTCTGCCCGTAATCGACACCCATTCCGGAGACGCCGAACGCGCCGATGCCAAAAGTAAATGCGTCGTTTAGCGGCCACACGAAAGCGAGCGCAGGAATCGGCGAGGCGCCGCGTAGTGAATTCATCTGCACGCCGGGCCGCGCGATCACCGCGCCGGTGAACCCGGGCGGAAGCTGCGACTCGGTCGCGCCGTACGAGACGGTGGGCTTGAACCAGGATCCGCCCAGCTCGAGCTGTGCGGGCAGGCCGACCAGCCCGGCCGGATTGGAGATGATGGTGCTCGCGTCCAGCGTCGCGCCGACGCCCACACCGGCCATCGAGTTCTGCACCGGACCAAAGCCCGGCATGCGCATGCCGTTCGTCGCTGAAGCGGGACCAGCCGCCACCAAGCAGACCACGATCGCAAGGAGACTCTTCTTCATGACATCCTCCTTTAGAGGCAGCTCTTGGGCTTGGGCAGGCCGGCGATACGCGCCGCCAGCTTGCCGGGGCCCTTGGGAAACAGCGCGTACAGCTCTTTCATCGAGACGCCGGAGAGCTGCGAAATGCGCCGCAGCCCCGGCGAGAGGCCGTTGTTCCTGGCGGCGTCCTCGCGGCAGAAAGCGATCACCTGCCAGTGTCGCGGCGTGAGCGCGAGGCCGTTTTCCTTCGCAATCACGTCGGCCAGTTCGGGCGTCCACTCCGCCTGCGCGGCAAAGAGGTTGGTCATGTTGCTTTGCAAGAGCACGTGGCGTGCCGCGAAAGGCTTGCACGCTGCGGCTAGAGAAAGTCGCGAAGTTCGACGATCGCGCGCTTTCCTTGCCCCATGCTTTGCGGCCTTGCGCCGCCGGCGAAGGGCTGGCGGGCGGGCGCTGAAACAGGCCGTTGCAACGCGTGTTGCAACATTTCGTCTCAGCCGATGATGCCGATCTCGCGCATGCAGCGCCACAACGTCGTGCGGCTGACGCCGAGGGAGCGCGCGGCGGCGCCACGGTTCCATTGGTTCTCGTCCAGCACGCAGCGGAGCGCGTCCACGCCCAACTCGTGCAACTCCGTGCGCTGCGCCGACGGTGGTGAGTGACCGTGCACCGTCGCCGGCAGATCTTCGGGGAAGATCGTCTGGCGCTTGCAGACCGCGGTCGCGTACTCGAGCGCGTTCTCCAACTCGCGCACGTTACCGGGCCAGGAGTAGCTGAGCAGGACGCGCATCGCTTCCGGCGAGAGATGCAGCACGCGCCCGTTGCGTCCCGCCGTGCGCGCGAGCAGGTGGTGTGCGAGCGGCTCGATGTCCTCGGGCCGGGCGCGCAGCGGCTTGAGCTCGATGGGGACAACGCGGAGACGGTAGTAGAGGTCCTCACGGAAGCGGCCCTGCTGCACGGCGCGCGGGAGGTCGAGGTTGGTGGCGGCCAGGATGCGCGCGTCGGTCTCGCGGGTGCGGGTCTCGCCCACGCGCTCGAACGTGCGTTCTTGCAGGACGCGCAGGAGCTTCACTTGAAGCGCCGGCGGCAACTCGCCGATCTCGTCGAGGAAGAGCGTGCCGCGCTCGGCCGCCTCGAAGCGGCCGACGCGATCCTTCACCGCTCCGGTGAAGGCTCCGCGTACGTGCCCGAACAGCTCGCTCTCCAGCAGCTCGGCAGGAATGGCGCCGCAGTTCACCGCCACGAAGGGCCCATCCCGCCCCGGCGAGTGGCGGTGGATGGCCCGCGCGATCACTTCCTTGCCGGTGCCGCTTTCGCCGGTGATGAGAACCGTGGCGTCGCTGTGCTCGAGGTTCGCGATCAGGCGCAGGACGTTGGCCATGGCGCGCGAGCGCGCGATCACGCCGCCGAAGCCCGTGGGGCCTGCAGCCTCCGCGTCTTCCTCGGCAGGCCGCAAGACAACGATGTAACGCACCTCGGGATCGCACACGCCGGAAAGGCCGTGCTGGAGCGGCGCGGCGCTGACCGAAACAAGACGTGATCCGGCGGGGTCGACGCGCAGTGAAGCGCGCCAGCCCTCGCGGCGCTCGCCGGCGAGAACCGCTCGGCGGAGCGCTCCCCCGGGGCCGAACAGGTCCGCGCCCAGCACCTCCTCGACGGGCAGCCCGGTCATGCGCTGCGCCGCGCCCGGGCCCGCCATGGCGTCCGCGGCCTGCGAGACGTGGCGAATGCGGAAGTCCTCGCCCAGCGTGATGAAGACACGCCCCAGCGAACCGAAAGCCGCGCTCACGGCCTCCCACCCGGCCTCTCGAGCGCTGACGTTGGCACAAGCGGGATTGGTCACGGCTCGGATCGGTGCAACCGCTGTTCCATATCAGTCAGGCTCAGGCGCCCGGCGAACGCGCAGAGTTTGCGCGAGGAGTACGGTGAACGCGCTCAATCTCACTTGGAGGGGCGCATCGTGAGTCAAGCGAAGAAGGGCGAGGCGCCGCAGACGTTCCGCGAGTTCTCCGCCCGCTATCCGAAGCTTGCCGAGGCGTGGGAGCTGACCCGCGAGGCCTCGATGGCAGGCCCGCTCGACGAGAAGAGCCAGGCGCTGGTGAAGCTGGCCGTCAGCATCGGCGCGATGCGCGAAGGCGCGGTGCACTCGGCGGTGCGCAAGGCCGTGAAGGCCGGGATCGACCGGCCCTCGATCGAGCAGGTTGTCGCCCTCGCTGCCAGCACGCTGGGCTTCCCGTCCACGGTCGCGGTGTGGACCTGGGTCCGCGAGGTCCTCGACGGCGCCGGGATCCGTGGGTGATGAATCCTTTCCCCTGCTGCGCGGCTCTCGCGGACATGTGCAGACGAGCCGATTGTCCCCAGTGTGGAAAGCCGACCTTCGCAGGGTGTGGTGCGCACGTCGAACAGGTGCTCGGCGACATTCCCAAGGAGGGGCGGTGCCGCTGTCGTGAGCAGAGAGCCTCCCAGCCGAAGCCCGCGGACAGGTCGGGCTGGCTGGAAAGCCTTTTCGGGCCACGGCAGTGAACGTGCCCAGGCGCGCGCTCGTCATCGGAGGCGTCGCGGGCGGCGCCTCCGCCGCAGCCCGGCTGCGGCGCCTCGACGAGCAGGCCGAGATCGTCGTCTTCGACAAAGGCCCTTACGTCTCCTTCGCCAACTGCGGGTTGCCCTACTACGTCGGCGACGTGATCCAAGAGGAGAAGAAGCTCCTGGTGGCCACCCCGGAGCTGTTCAAGAACCGCTTCCGGATCGACGTGCGCACCGAGCACGAGGTGGTGGCCATCGACCGGGCGAAGCGCGTGATCAAGGTCAAGGACTTGCCCAAAGGGACGCTCGCCGAGGAGCGCTACGACGCGCTGGTGCTGGCGCCGGGCGCCAGCGCAATCAAGCCGCCGATCCCCGGGATCGACCTGCCGGGGATCTTCTCGGTGCGCACCATCCCCGACTCGCGCCGCGTGCGAGAATGGATCGCCGGGAAGCAGGCCAAGAGCGCGC
>JBGQLA010000390.1:0-4649 GCA_041499865.1 Deltaproteobacteria bacterium | reverse complement strand
TCTCCACCTTCGCTTCCGTCGGGACGATTCCCTCTTCGCTCTGCAGGCCGTCGCGGGCCCAGCACTCGCCGATGACGACGCGCTCGGGCAGCGGGAGTTCGTGGAACAGCGGCATCGGGGTCCTCCTGGCGCGAGATGGACGCCTCGGGGAGGGTGCTCTAAGCCGCGGGCGGGTCGGAGTCAAACACGTCTGCCTGCTTCGTCCCTTGGCAGAGGAACGCAAGCGAACGACTCAGCGATGCCTGAGCCATGCCTCGATCATCCAGCCACCGTACCAAATCGCCGTTGACGTCGTACCGAGCGCGGTGATCGTGGTGAACGCGCGTCGGCGGAATGTCGGTACGTCAACCGGCTTGGCGATCGTCTCCAGCAATCGCGCCAACCCGTATGCGATGTTTGCGGCTCCGACCCAGATCAGCCCGACGGGCACATAGACAAATACCAGCGAAGCGGGGGAGAGCCCGATGTGATCTCCCGTCCACCACGGCGTGACGGATTCGTACAGCATGATGGTCACGACGTAGCCAGCCGCGACGGCGACCGAAAACGTGAGTCGCCGGCGTTCCCACCACACGCGGCGGTCCTCCGAAACGTGTGTCGCTTCGCTCACGAGCCCATTTTAGCGCGGGGTGCCCTTGGTGTACTCGGGTTCGTTCTTTTCGCAGAGCGCCACTGCCTTCCTGCCGCGTTCGGGAAACAGACCCGATCCCTTGAGAGACATTCGACATGATTGGGGACAGATTCCCCCCAACCGCCGCTCCGGGAAATCGGCAGCTGACAGATACCCGGCGGGGCGTATCCGCCGGCACTCCCATCCCGTTACGGGCCCAGCTTGACGATGATCGCCTTGCCCGGCTCCACCACGATGTGGCGGATGTTGGGAGCGGCGGCGCTGTGGGTGAGGTCAGGGTCCGGTACTCCGCGCCGCAGGAAAGAATCGATGTCGGAGGCAACGGAGTCCGGCGCGCCCCACTGCACGTTGTGCCCGATGTCCGATTCCTGGTTTCCCGAAGCGGGCAGCGGGAGGAGGCCGTACTGCTTCCAGTAGTAGGTGCGGTGGTGCGCCGCCGCAGCGGCAGCCAGCGCCGAGCGGATCGCCGTCTGATCCGGGCTCTCCAGGAAGATGCTGTCCTGCGTGGCCCAGATCACCATCGTCGGAACGTCGAGCTTGCGAAGCCGGGCCGTATTGTCCGTCTGGAGCAGGGCCCGCGACGCGCCGATCCAGGTGCCGAGCCGCGTTTGCGCCGTCTCGGGGATGTAAGGCGCGAGAAATGCCGGATCCGCGACCGGATCCGCGACCCAGATGTCCCGCATATAAAGAGGCGATCCGTAAGGGTCGGCGTTGATCGGGGTGAGGTCGTACACGTCATCGGGGAACGCGAACCCCTGCGCGACGAGGTTCGACTTCCAGGTCCCCTCGACCGGCTCGGCGAGCACGAAATCACGCAACACGACGTTGTCGACGCAAGTCGTGGAGGTGGCGATGAGGATCGCCCGGTCCACCATCTCCGGATGCTGCAGCGCCACCTCCTGCACGACGAACGATCCCAGGGAGTGGCCGACGAGCGTCGCCCGCCGGATCCCCTTCTTGTGCATGAAGTCGACGAGATCCGCGGCGAAGTCCTTCATCTGGAAGCAGTCCTCCGGCGCGCCCGCGCAGTCGTCGCCTCGCGGCATGCTGGTCGCGCCGTGACCTCGCTGGTCGATGGCGAAGATGTGCAGCCCCGGGTTCCTCGCGTGAAGGGCCCGCATCGACAGGATCCACGAGCGGACGCTGTCCGTGAGCCCGTGGATGAGGATGACGGCCGGACCGTTCTCCGGTCCGGTCTCGAGGTAGGCCATGGTGATGCCCGTCGAGAGGAGGATCTTGCATTTGTGCGAGCCGAAGTTCACGCCGAGGTTGCTACACCCCGAATCCGGCCGGCCTCGGCCGCCGTGGGAGGCGCCGCTTGCGACGGCGAGACTGGCGCCCTGAACGGCGGTGCCGGCCTGGTTCGACCTTCCGGCCTGGTCACACGCGAGCACGGTGCAGGCAGCAATGTAGAGAAGCGATCTCGTCCAGGTCATGAAGCCTCCAACGTGGCAGAGCGATGGTCCGTACCGAGCCGCTGGACCTCCGGTCAAGCACCGCCGCGTCAACGTTTCCGGCTGCTCGCACGGCGGCAGGTCGCTACGGCTGCAGCAACGAGCGCTCGAACTCCTTCACCTCGAACTCGCTGGTCAGCGTCTCGAACCGCACCACCGAGCCCCTCAGCCCCGGGAACAGCTCCGCCAGCGCTTCCTCGATGCGCCACGGCAGCGCCGAGGCGCCGGCGATCGGGGACCAGTCGCCAGGAGGGAAGCGGACTCCCTTTGCGATCAGCGCCACCGCGGGAATCTTGATGTTGAAGTAGTACGCCGTCACATCCGCGACTTCAGGCATCGTGCGAACCCGAGTTGCGCCGGCCCTAACCCATGCGGAGATGGAAAGTCCATTGCGAATCCGCCGCGAGGACGCGAAGGCCAGCGGCTTGGCCGGTATGGCTCGATCCCCAGCTACCCGGCTTCTTCACTCTGCGAGTGCCTGTTCTGACCTGACCGTCAGCCATCGGGGGATGCGTTGCGCGCGCCGCCATTCGCGCGGGTCGCTGCCCGCCTAGTTCCCGGTGCGCAGCCCCTCGCGCAGATACCCGCACCGCCGTGCGTACCAGCGCAGGATGTCCACCGCGGAGATGATGCCGACCACCTTCCCCGACGACGCGTTGTTCACCACCGGCATGCGGTGCACGCCTTCCAGCGCCATCAGCGCGCTCGCCTCCGCCACCGACGCCGTCTCGCTTACCGTCATCGCCAGCGGCGTCATGATCTGCGACGCCGTGGTGGGCTTCGCCGGCCACCGGTTGCGCAGCAGGTCCGAGCGGGAGATGAATCCGACCACCGTGCCCAGGGGATCCACCACCGGGGCGCCGGTCATGCCGCGCTCCAGGAGGAGCTCGCGGACGATGCTGGTCGGGGTCTCCGGCGCCACGCAGATCACCCGCCGGGACATCACGCTGGCGACGCGGACGCGGTCGCCGTCCGCTTCGGCGATGGTGGACGGAGCCGGGAAGCTGCTGCCCTTCGCGCAGATCACCCAGGAGTCCTCCTCCAGGGGATCGATGTGCACCGTCTCGCACTGATCGCAATCGACGCAGTCGTCGAGCAGGATCGAGCGCCTGCGCGACTCGCAGTACACCAGCATCACCGCGGTGATCTCCCCGTTGCCGTCGATGGTGCGACGGACGCGGACGGGCAGTCTGGTTTCAATCTGCAGCGGCTCGGACATGGCGCACCTCCACTGTGCGCTTCTCACCTTCAAGCGCCGGGCCAGAAACGCCTTCCTCTGTGAAATCGCCCTGCGACAAACCGCCGCGCGAAAAATTTACGCCACCACCTTGACGAAGATCTCCGCGGCGACCTCCGGATCGAGGGCCAGGGTGGTCTCTCCCGCCTCGATCACCACCGAGGGCGACCGCTGCGTCAGGCGGACCTCGGTGCCCGGGACGACGCCCAGGCCGGCGAGGCGGTCCATCCGGTCGGCCCAGCGCGGCGCGACGAAGACGATCTTCCCCCTGGCGCCCAGCGGCAGCGAGGCGAGCCCGGTGACCAGCGGCTTGATCGTCCGGGTGAACGCCGCGCAGCACTCTCCCGGCGGAATCGCCTTTCCGTGCGGGCATGCCGGGGGATGGCCGAGCAGCGTGCAGACGGAATCGGTGGCCTCCGGCGAGAGCACGTGCTCGAACTCGCAGGCCTGCTGCTCGGTATGCTCCGGATCGAGCGCGAGCAGATCGGTGAAGAGCCGCTCGGCCAGGCGATGCCGCCGCACCACCAGGGCGGCACACTCCTCCCCTCGTCCCGTGAGCGTCACGCGCGGCCCGTCGAGGCGGACCAGGCCCAGGCGCTCGAGCTCGACGAAGTCCTCGGGCGCCTTGCCCTCCGCGTGGCCTTCGTAGGCGTGGGCCAGCACGCTCTCCACCTCGCAGCGGCCCTGCTCGCGCTCGGTGTACACCGTCTCCAGCAGCTCCTCGACCTTGCGCGGCTTCAAGTGGACCTCCCGGTCAGCCTCACCAGCAGCTTGCGGACGCTCTTCGCCAGGGCGCCTTCCTTCACCGCGCCGTGCCCGCAGTTCGGGCAGCACACCAGACTGCAGCCGCGCGACAGCGGGCAGGACGGGCGGCAGCCGTGCGCCGTCTCGTCGTAGCGGAAGCCGCAGAGGGCGCAGGCGGTCACAGGTAGAACCTTCGCATCAGGAAGTTGACCAGGCCGCCGGTGCCGAAGGCGAAGGGGAGCACGAACCCGACCGTCGCCAGGGTCGCCTTCACGCCGCGCTCCTTGAACATCATGAACAGCTGGGCGATGCAGGGCAGGAAGAGCGTGACGGTGACCAGCGCCACCACGATCTGCACTTCCATCTCGGGGGTCACCGTGCCGGCGCGAATGGCAGGCTCGAGCTTGGCGAAGAGGCCCGCGGCCGCGTAGTCGCGGCGCAGGAACCCGAGGATGAACGCCCCGGCGGTGTCGCGCGGAAGCCCGAGCAGTCCGGTGACCACCGGCGCCGCCGCGCTCTCCAGCACGTGCATCCCCCCGAGCCGATCGACCACCCAGAGCACGAAGGTGCCGAGGAGGAAGAG
>JBGQLA010000389.1:0-4650 GCA_041499865.1 Deltaproteobacteria bacterium | reverse complement strand
GCTGAACTGGGACCTCCTGGGCATCCTTCCCCTTCTCGCCGGGCTCTGGCTGTGGGCGCGCGGGCGGCAGCGCGGGGCGGTGGCGGTGCTCTCGCTCGCCGTCTGGACGAAGCTCTTTCCAGTCCTGGTCCTGGGGATCCTCCTCCTGCTTTCGCTGCGAGGCCCGTTGCGCAAGGCGCTCGAGCTGGCCGGCATCTTCGCCGCGGTCTCGCTGGCCGTGAACCTGCCTTTCCTCCTCCTCGCGCGGCCCGGCTGGACCTGGTTCTTCGAGTACAACGCCATCCGCGAGATCGAGCCTTCGCTCTATCTGCTGGCCGGCGCCGATCGCCGCGGGTTCGTGGGCGCCGCGAACGCCATCTCCGCCATCGCCGTGATCTCCGCCGCCGCCGCGATCGCCGCCGTCGAGCTTCGCACGCGCCGCCTGGACCCACTGAAAGCGTCCTGCGCGCTGGTCTGCGTCTTCTTCATCGTCAACAAGGTGTACTCGCCCCAGTACTGGCTCTGGGTCGTCGCCTTGCTCGCGCTCGCGGCGGTCCCCGGCTGGCTGGCCGGCGCCGCCTCGGTGATCGCGCTCGCCGACTACGCGAGCAGCTTCGCGCGCCTCCATCTCCAGGCGGACCGCGCCTGGGCGCAGGCCGCCTGGTTCGACGGGGCGATCTTCTGGCCCACGGTCTGGCTGCGCTACGCCGCGCTCGCCGCCTGCGCGCTGTGGGCCTTCACGCACATGGCGCGAAAACCCGACGGCGCCGCCGGTTCCGCTATAAAGGCCTGAATGTCCGAGTCGCGAGGGACGCCGGCGTTCGGCCGCTACCGGGACCCGGTCATGCTCGGCGCCGGGGGCATGGGCGCCGTCTACCGGGCGACGGATCCCTCGCTGCACCGGTTCGTCGCGATCAAGGTGCTGACCCAACGCGACCCGCGGTACGTGGAGCGGTTCCGTCGCGAAGCGCAGGTGCTGGCGAAGATCGTCCACCCTTCGATCATCCAGATCTACGAGATCGTCGGCGGCGACGGCGACGACTCGGATCCGTACATCGTGATGGAGTACTTCGAGGGACGCCCCCTCGACGAGCTCCTCAAGGACGGCCCCCTCGGGCCGGCGCAGGTGGTCTCGCTGTTGCGGCAGTGCGCGGAGGGCTTGCGCAAGGCGCACGCGAACAACGTCATCCACCGGGACATCAAGCCCGGGAATATCCTGCTGTCCGCCGCGGGCGAGGTGAAGATCCTCGACTTCGGGATCGCCAAGCTCCGCGACGCCAAGACCGACCTCACCGGACAGACCGTGCTGGGCACGCCGTACTACATGAGCCCGGAGCAGGCCACCGGCTACGCGATCGACGCGCGCAGCGACATCTACTCGCTGGGGATCACCGCCTTCCACCTGCTCACCGGGCGCAAGCCATTCGAGGCGAAGAGCAAGGTGGACGTCATGCTCATGCAGGTGAAGACGCCGCTGCCGGACATCGGCGGCATCGTCGCCTGCGACCCGGGAGTGGTCCGCGTGGTCGAGAGGATGTGCGCCAAGAAGCCGGCGGAGCGGTTCCAGACCTGCGACGAGCTGATCGCGGCCCTGGACGCGCTGCCGCGTTCGCTCGGCGGCCGCCAGGTGGAAGGGCTCGCGCAGCCCGAAAAAACCCGGGCGCTGCCGCCGCCTGTCGAATCGCCCAAAGGGCCGCGACGGCAGCGCGCGCCGGCGCGATCGCCGGCGCCCCGGCCCGGAGACCCCAGCCCCTGGCGCGGCGTGGCCGCGGGGGCGCTCGCGGCGATCGCGGTCCTCGGGGCCGGCGGCTACTTCTACCTGCGCAGCACCGCCGGCCTGCGCGGGCGCGTGCCGGAGAAGGGATGGATGCAGCGCACCGGGCTGCGCCGGATCCAGGCGAACGGGGGGTACGGGAACTGCGTCTTCTCGCTGCGGGAGCTGGAGCGAGGGAAGGAAGACGCGGCGGAGCTGCAGTCCGTGTTCGCCGCCAGCGAGCCCATCCACGGGCGCTGCTACTTTCCCCGCGCGGTGGGGGAGAACAAGGCCGGACAGATCTGGGAGGAGCTGTGGATCGACGGGCGCAAGCGCTCCCACGTGATCTTCGACCCGGCGCTGCGCCCCGACGACGACCAGCTTGCCCTTCGGCTCAGCGGCCGCCACGCCGCGCGGCTGCGCGAGCTGTCGAGTGGGAAGCACACCCTGGACGTCTGGATTTACCGCCAGGCCGCCGATGCCGACACTCCGGTGCCATTGGCGGCCGGCGAGCTGGTGGTGCGCAAGTGACGGTCCAGTGCTAGAAACGCCGGCGCCCGGACGGAGAGCGTCTTGAACTTCGAATGGAACGAGAGCCAGCGCAAGCTGATGGCGATGGTCCGCGACTTCTGCGTGCGGGAGGTCAAACCCCAGGCGCAGGAATGGGACCGCGAGGAGCGATTTCCCCGCGCCGTGGTGGAGCAGCTCGGCGAGCTCGGCCTCTTGGGGATGACCGTGCCCGAGGAGCTCGGCGGCTCCGCGCTGGACACCGTCTCGGTGGCCTGCGTGGTGGAGGAGATCGCGCGCTGGGACGGGTCCCTGGCCCTGACCGTCGCCTCGCACAACGGCCTCGGCACCTCGCACCTGCTGCGCTTCGGCAGCGACGAGCTGCGCAAGCGCTTCATCCCGGAGATCGCGGCGGGCCGCAAGCTCGCCGCCTGGGGCCTGACGGAGCCCGGCAGCGGCTCCGACGCCGCGGCCATGCGCTCCACCGCGGTCCGCAAGGACAAAGGCTGGGTGCTCAACGGGAACAAGATGTTCATCACCCAGGGCAGCGTCGGCGACGTGTTCGTGGTGCTCGCGCTCAACGACCCCGGCAGACGGCAGAAGGGTGTCACCGCCTTCCTCCTGGAGAAGGGCATGAAGGGCTTCTCCCAGCGCCCGCTGCACGGGAAGCTGGGAATGCGCTCCAGCGACACCGCGGAGCTGGTGCTCGAGGACGTCTACGTCGAGGACTGGCGCCGGATCGGAGAGGTCGGCGGCGGATTCGTCGACACCCTGAAGATCCTGGACAAGGGGCGGATCACCATCGGCGCGCTCAGCGTCGGCCTCGGGCGCGGCGCGCTGGAAGAGAGCGTGGCCTATGCGAAGGAGCGCAAGGCCTTCGGCCATCCCATCGCGGATTTCCAGGCCTTGCGCTGGATGATGGCGGACATGGCCACCGAGCTGGATGCGGCCCGGCTGCTGGTCTGTCGCGCCGCGCAGCTCTGCGACGAGGGCAAGCAGTACACGCACGAGGCGGCGATGGCGAAGCTCTTCGCCAGCGAGGCCGCCTGCCGCGCCGCCGCCAACGCCGTGCAGATCCACGGCGGGTACGGGTTCACCAAGGAGTTCCTGGTCGAGCGCATCTACCGGGACGTCAAGCTCTGCACCATCGGCGAGGGCACCAGCGAGATCCAGCGCATGGTGATCGCGCGCGAGCTTCTCAAGGCATGAGCGCCGCCGGCGATCGCGTGCTCGCCGGCGAGGTGCGGGCGGTGGCGCGCCTGATGCGCATGATCGACGACGGCCAGCCGGAGGCGGAAGCGCTCTTGCGCGAGCTGTGGCCGCACACCGGCCGGGCGCAGATCGTCGGGATCACCGGCAACCCTGGCGCGGGGAAGAGCACCCTGGTCGATCGCCTGGTCGCGATTCTCCGCGCCCGCGGCAAGACGGTCGGCGTGCTGGCGGTGGACCCGACCAGCCCCTTCACCGGCGGCGCCATCCTCGGCGACCGGATCCGCATGCAGGATCACGCCCTCGATCCGGGCGTGTTCATCCGCTCGCTGGCGACGCGCGGACAGCTCGGCGGGCTCTCGCGCGCCACCTCCGATTGCGCCCGGGTCCTCGATGCGATGGGCAAGGACGTGATCCTGATCGAGACCGTCGGCGTCGGCCAGGACGAGGTGGAGATCTGCCGGCTCGCCCACACCACGGTGGTGGTGGTGGTGCCCGGGCTGGGCGACGACATCCAGGCGATCAAGGCCGGCATCCTGGAGGTGGCGGATCTGTTCGCGGTGAACAAGAGCGATCGGGAGGGCGCCGATCGGACCGTGCGCGATCTGCGCTCGATGCTGGAGCTGAACCACGTGATGGGGAAGGACGTTGGGGCCCACGAGATCGCCATCGTCAAGTGCGTCGCCTCCCGCGACGAGGGTGTCGCGGAAGTGTGGGACGCGATCGAGGCGCATTATCGCTTCCTCACCTCCGGCCCCGGCCTGCTGCAGCGCGAGACGCAGCGGGCGAAGACGGAGCTGGTGGAGGTGCTGCGCGACCGGCTGCTGAAGGTGGCCCTGGAACGGCTCGCGCAGAACGGCGCCCGCCTCGACGACCTGGCGGTGCGCATCGCCCGCCGCGAAACCGACCCCTACACCGTCGCCGACGAAGCGGCGCGGCTGTAATCTCCCCCGGTGTCCGAGCTCAACGATCAGGAGCGGGTGGCGCTTCTCACCTCGCGGCTCGGTCTTCCCGAAGGCGCCCTGAAGCCCGAGCTGGCCCTGGAAGCGCTCCGGCACGGGAGCTACGCGCACGAGCGCTCGCTGTCGCCGGGCCGCGAGGTGTTGCGCTCCAACGAGCGGCTGGAGTTCCTGGGCGACGCGGTGCTGGGGTTCCTCATCGCCCGGCGCGCCTACGAGAAGTTCCCGGACGCGCCCGAAGGC
>JBGQLA010000388.1:0-4676 GCA_041499865.1 Deltaproteobacteria bacterium | reverse complement strand
GATCTGCAGCCCGGTCGCGTACAGCGGCGCCAGCCGCTCGAAGGAGAAGTTGAACCGGTCGGGCCGGTTGCGCGCGTCGAACCCGGGATCCTTGGCGAACACCCAGAACGTGCTCCGCTTGCCGTCCTCGGTCCGCAGCACCTGGACCGCGGGCCCGAGGCCGCCGAAGTCCGGATTGTATTCGACCACCCGGTACGTCAACCCTTCCGCCGCCTGCAGCGGCTCGCCCGGCGCCAGCATCAGCGGGCGCGTCTCGCCGGTCGCCCGATCCCGCAGGGCGAGCTTGGCCCGCTGCCCTTCGTCGAGCTGCGCGCCGAGCTCACGGCCGTTCCTTCAACCACACCGAGAGCTTCGGCTTGCGGGCCGCGCGCTCGGCGCTCCAGTGATCGATGCGCTGCATCGCCTCCTTCGGGTCGAAGGGTCGCAGCGAAGGCGACTGCCCGCCATGGCACGCCATGCATCCCTGCGGGGTGGGATCGATCAGCCCGAACAGGCGCGAGAGCTCCTTGTCGCGCATCACCACCGCCGGCTGGTAGTGCCGCCCGCCGCCGTGGCAGGTCTCGCAGGACACGCCCTCCACCACCGCCTGTCCCGCGCGCTGCTCGTCGCGCGAGTGGCACTGGAGGCAGAGCGGCTTCTGCCGTTGCTCCGGGGGGAGCGACGACGCGGCGCGCGCATGCGGGCCTGCGGCCCAGATCCGGTACGCCTCCGCGTGGCAGGTGCGGCAGGAGGTCGGACCGACCAGGTCGGACGGGAGCGCGGCAGGAGCGATGAGCAGGAGCAGGATGAGGCGCTTCATGCGGGCGGCGAGTGTACACTCCCGGCGTGCGGATCTGGGGATTAACCGGGAACATCGGGTCCGGCAAGAGCACGGTGGGGCGACTGCTCGCCGCGCGGGGGATCCCGGTGGTGGATGCCGACCAGTTGGCGCGCGAGGTGGTGGAGCCGGGCCGTCCCGCCCTGCGCGAGATCGGTTCCCGCTTCCCCGGCGTGGTTCGCCCGGACGGATCGCTCGACCGCAAGGCGCTGGCGGCGCGCGTGTTCGCCGACGCCGGGGAGCGCGTGGCGCTGGAGCGCATCATCCATCCCCGGATCGCCGAGGAGGTCGCCGCCCGGATGGCCGCGCTGGCCGCAGCGGGGCACGCGGCCGCGGTCTACGAGGCTGCCCTGATCGTCGAGAACGGGCTGCAGCGCGGCCTCGACGGACTGATCGTCGTCACCGCGCTTCCGGAGACGCAGGTCGCGCGGCTGCGGCTGCGCGACAACATGAGCGAGGCGGAAGCGCGCGCCCGGATCGCGGCGCAACTCTCCTCGCGCGAGAAGGCGGAAAAGGCCACGGTGGTGATCGAGAACGCCGGGTCGGAGGCCGATCTCTCCGCCGAGGTGGATCGGCTGGTCGAGCGAATGCGGCGGGAGGGCTGATGCTCCTCGTCACCGGATTTCCCAGGCTCCTCGCCCGCCGCATGGCGGAGGCGCTCTCCCCGCGCGCGCCGGTGCTGGTGCTGACGCAGGAGAAGCATGCGGACCGGGCCGAATCGCTCGTCGCCACCTTGCGCGAAGGCCGGGTGCTGGTGGGCGACGTCGCCTCCATGCACCTCGGTCTCTCCACCGCCGAGTACCGCGAGGTGACGCAGGAGTGCACCGGGATCGTGCACGCGGCGGAGTGGACCTGGGTCGGCGCCGACCCGGTCACGCTGGAGCGGGTGAACGTGCAGGGGACGCGCGCCGTCCTCGATCTGGCGCAGGACTGCCGCAAGCTCCAGCGCCTGACCCATTTCTCCACCGCGTTCGTCAGCGGCGACCGCGTCGGGGTGATCGCCGAGGACGAGCTCTCGGCCGGTCAGACCTTCCGCAACGCCTACGAGCGGACGATGTTCGAGGCGGAGCTCCTGGTGCGCCGCGCGATGGGCCAGATCCCCTGCACCGTCCTGCGCCCGGCGTTCATCGTCGGCGACTCGAAGACCGGAGAGATCGACCGCTTCGAAGGGCCGTACATCGTCGCCGGCCTGCTCCTCTCCACGCGACTCCAGGTCCCGCTTCCCCTGCCCGGCGACGGGGTGGCGCCGCTGAACGTGGTGCCGATCGACTTCGTCAGCCGGGCGGCCGCCGCCATCCACCAGGATCCCCGCGCGGTGGGGCGGACGTTCCACATCGTGGACCCCAACCCTTCCAGCTCCCGGCGCGTCTTCGAGCGGGTGGCGGAGCGCGAGGGAAAGAAGCTTCCGCGCCTCTCGCTCGGCTACAAGCTCACCGATCGCCTCCTCAAGCTGCCGGGGCTGGAGAAGCTGACGCGCGAGCAGCGCATGGCGTTCGCCACCGTCAACCACCTCAGCTTCTACTCCAGCCGCAACACCCTGGAGCTGCTCGACGGCACCGGCATCTCCTGCCCGCCCATCGAGAGCTATCTGGACAAGCTGATCGATTACGCGCAAAAGGCGCGGAGCAAGGAGGTCTGACATGCTCCTCGCACTCTTGCTCCTCTCGGCCGCTCCCGACATCTCGATGGCGACGCTCGCGGAATCCGGAGCGAAGACGCCGGAGATCTCCACCCAGGACTTGCGCGAGATCCTCGCGAATCGCAGCGCCACCGTGCTCGATGCGCGCCCGCGCGCCGAGTACGCGGTCAGCCACGTCCCCGGTGCGCTGAACGTGGCCGCCAAACCGGGGCTGCCCGCCCACGCCTACGTCTCCGACGTGGCCGAGGTCGGCAGGCTGGTGGAGAACCGCAAGGAGACGCCGCTGGTGCTCTACTGCAACGGGCCGTACTGCGGGAAGAGCAAGCGGCTCAGCGAAGAGCTGCTGGCGGCGGGGTACACGAACGTCCGCCGCTACCAGCTCGGCATCCCGGTCTGGCGCGCGCTCGGCGGGGTGACGCAGATCGAGGCGGAGGCCCTGGGCCGGGTGCAGCGCGACGATCACACGGCCGTCTTCATCGACGTCCGCTCCGCCGACGACTTCCGCGGCGGATCCGTTTCCGGAGCGAAGAACGTGCCCCGGGCGCTGGTGCTGCAGGGGAAGGACGTCGGGGAGCTGAAGAAGGCCAAGGACGACGCCCGGCTGCCGAACGAGGACCACAACACCCGCATCGTCGTCTTCGGCGACTCCGGGAACGACGCCCGCTTCGTCGCCGAGCAGATCGCCCGCGAGGCGTTCCACAACGTCGCCTTCTTCGCCGGCACCTGGCCCGAGTTCCAGGAGGCGGCGGGCCGGGGAAGACGCTAGAGTCGCTCCGCATGAGCAACCAGGAACTGGTGCAGCGCGCGCAGTCGGTCCTCTTCCAGAACTACCGCACCCAGCCCATCGCGCTGGTGCGCGGCGAAGGCAGCTGGGTCTTCGACGCCGACGGGAAGCGCTACCTCGACTTCATCGGCGGCATCGCCACCATCAGCGTCGGCCACGCGAACCCCCGCGTCCGCGAGGCCCTGATGCAGCAGGCCGGCCTGCTCTGGCACGCCTCGAACCTCTACATCACCGAGCCGCAGATCCGCCTCGCCGAGAAGCTGACGGCGCAGACCAAGACCCTGAAGCGGGCGTTCTTCTGCAACAGCGGCACCGAGGCGAACGAGGCGATGATCAAGCTCGCCCGCCATTTTCAGGTGGTGAACGGCCACCCCGAGCGGATCGAGATCCTCTGCTTCCACAACTCCTTCCACGGGCGCACCATGGGCTCGCTCGCGGCCACCGGGCAGCCCAGGTATCAGCAGGGTTTCGGGCCCCTGCCGCAGGGCTTCCGCTTCCTCGACTTCGGAGACGCGAAGGCGCTGGAGGCCGCCATCTCGGACAAGACCTGCGCGGTGATGCTCGAGCCGATCCAGGGAGAGGCGGGCGTGCTGCCGGCGCCACGCGGATATCTCGCCCGGGTGCGCGAGCTGTGCACCCGGCACGGGGCCCTGATGCTGCTCGACGAGGTGCAGACCGGGATGGGGCGCACCGGCGCCTGGTTCGCGCACCAGCACGAGCGGATCGAGCCGGACGCGATGACCCTCGCCAAGGGCATCGCCGCGGGCATCCCGCTGGGCGCCCTGCTCGCCCGCGAGGACGTGGCGAAGGCCTTCACCCCCGGAACGCACGCCAGCACCTTCGGCGGCAATCCCCTGGCCACCGCCGCCGCCTGCGCGGTGACGGACCTGCTCGCCGAGGGGCTCATCGAGCGGGTGCAGCAGGCCGGGCAACGGCTTTCGCAGCGGCTCTCCGGGATCGGAGGCCGCGCTGCCGGCGAACGCGGTCTCGGCCTGCTCCGCGCCCTGCTGCTCTCGGAGGACCTGGCGCCGAAAGTGGTGGCGAAAGCGAGGGACCTGGGCCTCCTGGTCAATGCGGTGGGCGAGCGGGTGGTGCGGCTCGCACCTCCTCTCACAGTGTCGGACGAGGAAATCGACCGCGCCTCCGGGTTGCTCGCCGAGGCTGTCGCAAAGACGTAAGGAACCTTTTCTCCAGATTGCGCCATAGGATATCTTGCGGGTACGCGCGGGCGAAAAGCCTGCGGCCAGGGGGAACCGTTTGGGCGTCGCGCCGAGCAGGCCCGGAGGAATCGTCGATCTTCCGGTCGACATGCAGAACGAGCTGCAGAAGCTCGAATCCGGGGGCGACCGCCTGACGCACTACGAGCTGCTCGACCTCGACGCCGACGCGGACGGCGGGACCGTCCGGCGCGCGTACCTCGAGCGATCCAAGCGCTT
>JBGQLA010000387.1:0-4678 GCA_041499865.1 Deltaproteobacteria bacterium | reverse complement strand
CCGTGTGGCAGGAGAACAGGGCCAGCGCGGGGAGCAGCGCGAGCATCCTCATGGTGCGAGTGTAACCTCTTTCCGGAGCGCGCTGCTTCATCTGCGGCCAGATGACGCCCTTGCCTTCAGCCCGGCGCGGCGCCGTAGAACGCGGCGTTCAGCGCCGCCACCGTGGGGAAGCGCGGGTACTCGCCGCGGGCGAACGCGTCCCGGCTGGGCGTCGGCTCGCCCAGCGTCCGCTCCAGCACGTGCGCGAGCAGCTTCGCGTACGCCTCCTTCGTGGGAATGCCGGGGAAGAGCGCGCCGAGCCCGAGCTGCGCACCGGGGATGCGGATCGCCGAAGGGCCCTGTCCGTCCTCGCCCCAGCTGAGGACGAAGTCGGTGAGGATCGACGCGCCCTGCGCGGTGGCGACCACTCCCGCCTTCACGCCGACCAGCCGATTGAACTCCACCCGGCGGGTCTTTCCCGGCGCGAGCTCCACGTGCAGGGCATCCTCCGCGATCCGGACCAGCTTGCACCCGATCAGGCGGACGGCGCTGAGACCGCCGCCTGCGGGACTCGCGGCCGCCGCAGCCGCTGCGGAGCGCGCCGGTTCGGGGACGGGCGCTGCGGAGCGCGCCGGTTCGGCGACGGGCGCTGCGGAGCGCGCCGGTTCGGGGGCGGGCGCTGCGGGGCGCGTCGGTGCGGGGGCGGGCGCTGCGGGGCGCGCCGGTGCGGGGGCGGGCGCTGCGGCGCGCGCGGGTGTCGGGGGCGGCGCCGCCGCCCGAGCGGGTGCCCGCGGAGAAGCGCCGGAAGGCTCCGCCGCGCGACCCGGCGATCTTTCCACCGCCTCGATCTGCGCCTGCATCTCGGGCGCGAGATTGGGCAGCTCGCGCGCGGCGGCCAGGTACGCGCGCGCTTCGTCCGCGCGTCCCGCCGCCGTGCACCGCTTCGCCGCGCGCAGGAGGGCCTTGGCGGCGAGAGGCCCCTGCCGCGCGCCGATCGCCGCGTCCAGCCGCTCGGGAAGATCGCCCACGTCCGAAGCTTTGTCGCCGGAGCCCGCAAGCTGGTACGCGAGCTTGTCCGGCAGGCGGGCTGGATCGAACGCGGACCCGAGCTCCACCGCCACCGCCCAGGCCTGGACCAGCTCGCCGCGCGTGGCGAGGTTCTGCAACAGCGGCAACGCGGGCGCGGGGTCCTGCTCGAGCCGGGCGAGGGCGACCGCGGCCTCGCGGTCCAGCGGTTGCTCCTGCAGCACGCCGCGGTACGCAGTCGCCGCCGCTGGCTTGTCGCCGGCCTCCAGCGCGGTGCGCGCCGCGTCGAAGCCGGCGTGCTGCGTCCAGGTGGTCTTCCCCTGCACGGCAGGCGCGAGCTTGCGCGCCTCGTAGCCGCTCTTCTCGACGGCGACGGCGGAGGCGAAGCCGAAGAGGAAGCCGCCGATGTGCGCCATCACCGCCACGCCGCCGCTGGTCTGCGTCACCAGGCTGAACACCTCGGCCGCGAACCAGAACCCGCCCCACAGCCAGGCCGGCATGAGGAACGTGCCGCGCCACAGCCAGCCGATCCAGTACGCCATCCGGATCCGCCGGCTGGCGCAGCGGTAGCTGAACGCGCCCATGCAGGCGGCGATGGCGCCCGAGGCCCCCGCCATCAGGATCTTGGAGTGCGGGTCCATCCCGAAGTGCGCGAGCGCGGCGAACAGGCCGCCCACCAGGTAGAAGCCGCCGAAGAAGCGCCGCCCCCAGATGTCCTCGAGCAGCGGCCCCACCAGGTAGAAGAAGAACAGGTTGCCGATGATGTGCATCCAGCCGAAGTGCAGGAACATGTGCGTGAGCCAGCCGGGCTGGAGCAGGCCGCGCGCGGGGACCAGGCCCAAGCGGCGCAAGAGCGAGCCTTCCGCCTGCGCCTGGAAATCCTCGACCAGCGAATCGAGATGCCGCTGCTCGAGCTCGCGGGTCGGCTCGTCGAGCGTCAGCGGCGGGTCCTCGTGCATCTCCTCGAACGAGGAGCGCGCGCGCGCGGAGAGGTAGTCGTCGAGGAACTGCTGCTGCACCGAGAGGTACGGGTGCTCCCGGTAGTAGCGGACGATGTCGCGGAACCCGTCGGCGCGCATTCCGTCGGGGTTCTTCGGCAGCACCCAGGTGAAGAGGAACGCGGCGGCGCAGATCGCGGCGATGCCGATGGACACGGTCGGCAGGCGGTCGACCTCGGCGTCCTCGACGCGCACCGGGAACAAAAGCATCCCCCGAGTGTCGCAAAACAGAAGTCCCCCCGGCAATGTCGGACCCTTGGGGTAGGCTGTGCGATGTGAGGCAGCTGCTGACATCCGCCGCGTCCGGGCCCCGCCTCGAGGCGGCGCGGCAGTGGTTGTTCGCCCTTGGGCCCTCGGGACGCGCGCTGGTGGTGGGCGCCACGCAGGAGGCGGCGTCCGAGCTGGTGCGCACGGCAGCCCTCGCCTCGGGAGCCGCCTTCGGCTGGCAGCGGTTCACGCTCGGGCGCCTCGCGGCCGTGGTCGCTTCCGATGCGCTGGCGGCACGCGGGCTTTCGCCTTTGTCGCCCTTGGGAGTGGAGGCGGTCTGCGCCCGGGTGGTCCACCAGCTGAAGGGAAACCTCGGCAGGTTCGAACCGGTCGCGGACCAGCCCGGACTGCCGCGCGCGCTCTCCCGCACCGTGCAGGAGCTGCGGCTTGCGGGAGCGCGGCCTGGCGGAGATCTCGGCCGGATTCTCGATACTTACGAGACGGAGCTGCGCCAGGCCGGGCTGGCAGACCGCGCCGAGGTGTTCCGCCTCGCGCTGGAGTCCGACTCGCCTTTGCTCTCGCTGCCCGCGCTGCTCCTGGACGTCCCCCTGCGGGCTCCGGTCGAAGAGCGATTCGTGGCCCGGCTTGCGGGCCCGGTGCTCGCAGTGGCGCCGCAGACCGACGCGGACCGCATCGGCCGCGCGCTCGGCGTTTCGCCTGCGATGCTCTCCGAAGTCGCGGACACCTCCCTGGCGCGGGTACAGCAGCGATTGTTCATCGAAGGGACGGCGCCGCCCACGCCGCTGGGAGACGACGTCCTGCTCCTCTCGGCGCCCGGAGAGAGCCGGGAGTGCGTCGAGATCGCGCGCCTGATCCGGCGCGAGGCGCAGCGCGGCGTACCGTTCGATCGCATGGCGGTGCTGCTGCGGTCTCCCTCCCAGTACCGGCCGCTGCTCGAGGAGGCGTTCGCGCGCGCGGGAATTCCCGCGCACTTCGCCGCCGGCACGCTCCGGCCCGATCCGGCGGGCCGCGCTTTTCTCGCCCTTCTCGCCTGCGCCGCCGAGGGACTCTCCGCCCGCAGGTTCGCCGAGTACCTGAGCCTGGGCGAAGTTCCGGAGGCCGTGTCCGGAGCGCCTCCGCCTGCGCCCGCGCCCGGGGACCGCTGGGTTCCGCCCGATGAAGAGCTGACGGCGCGGGCCGGGCAGGAGCCCGCGGCGGCGCAGGACCCCGCGCCGCCGGCCGACGTGGAAGCCCCGGTGGTGGCGGGAAACCTGCGCGCGCCCCGCCACTGGGAACAGTTCCTCATGGAGGCCGCGGTGATCGGCGGGCGCGATCGCTGGGAGCGCCGGCTCAAGGGGCTGGAGGCGCAGCTCCGGATGAACCTGCTCGCGTTCGCCGAGGAGGAGGCGCGATCGGAGCGCCTCCGCCGCCAACTCGAGGAGCTGGGCGCGCTACGCGAATTCGCCCTGCCCCTCCTCGACGCGCTGGCGTCGCTCCCCGAGCGCGGCTCCTGGGCGGCGTGGCTGGACCCGCTCACCGCGCTCGCCGCGCGCGCCCTGCGCGAGCCCGCGCGCGTCCTCTCGCTCCTCGCCGAGCTCGCGCCGATGGGTCCGGTGGGACCCGTCTCGCTGGCGGAAGTGCGCCTGGTGCTAGGGCGCCGCCTTACGGAGCTGTCCGTGCCGCCCTCCGGCCGCCGGCAGGGAAAGGTCTACGTGGCGCCGGTCGCCTCCGCGCGCGGCCTCGGGTTCGACACCGTGTTCGTGCCGGGCCTGGCGGAGAAGCTGTTCCCGCACAAGGTGCTCGAGGACCCGCTGCTGCGCGACCGGCTGCGCGGCGACTTTCCCGAGTTGGAGACTTCGCAGGACCGCATCGCCGCGGAGCGGCTCGCGCTTCGCCTCGCCGCGGGGGCCGCCAAAAGCAGGCTGGTCCTCTCCTGGCCGCGCATCGATCTCTCGCAAGGACGGGCGCGGGTGCCCTCCTTCTACGGCCTGGAGGTGATGCGCGCCGCGGAGGGGACGCTCCCGGGCTTCGCCGCATTGTCCCGCCGCGCCGAGCAGGCCGCACAGGCGCGCGCCGGCTGGCCCGCGCCGCCGGATTCGCGGGACGCCATCGACGAGGCGGAGCACGACCTCGCCTTGCTCGCGCGCGCCTTGCGCGATCCGGCGGCGAGCCGGGGCACCGCGGCGTACCTGCTCGGCGCCAACCCGTACCTCGGCCGCGCCGTCCGCGTTCGCGCGCGAAGGTGGCGGCGCCGGTGGACTTCGGCGGACGGCGTCGTCGAACCCGGGGCGGAAGCGCTGGCGGCGCTGCAGGCGCACCAGCCGGCGGCGCGGCCCTACTCGGCGACCGCGCTGCAGAACTACGCGAGCTGCCCGTACAAGTTCGTGCTCCAGGCCGTCCACCGGCTGGCGCCGCGGGAAGTGCCGGAAGCGATCGACGAGATCGACCCGCTCTCCCGCGGGTCCTTG
>JBGQLA010000386.1:0-4696 GCA_041499865.1 Deltaproteobacteria bacterium | reverse complement strand
CAGCTGAAGAGCGGCATCGTGGTGCTGGGCGGCGTGAAGGAAGGCAAGGCCACCTTGCTGGTGGCCGTCACCAGCGATCTGACGAAGAAGTACCGCGCCGGCGACTTCGTGAAGGAGCTGTCGAAGACGCTGGGCGGACGCGGCGGCGGCAAGCCCGATCTGGCGCAGGCGGGCGGCGGCGATCCTGCAAAGCTCGACGCGGCGCTGGCCCGCGCCTACGAGCTGGTCTGAAGCCAGGCCGCGATCACGCGCTCGGAAAGCGCGCGATCCGGCGCCTGGATCCGAAGCCGCTTCTGCCGGCTGCCGTGGCCGCTGACCAGGACGCATCGACGTCGGGGCACCTGCAAAGCGTCTGCCACGAACGCGACCAGCGCGTCGTTCGCCTTGCCTTCGAGGGGCGGCGCGGCGATGCGGATCTTGATCGCGCCGCCGTGAAGCCCCTGCGCCTGCGTGCGCTTCGCGCCCGGCTGCGCGTGCACTTCCAGCTCCAGGTCACCGTCGATCCACCGCCAGGGAGTCACGCGCGTTCCTTCGAGCCGGGGCGCTCGCCGCCGGTCTCATTCTGGCACCCTCCGTAGCATTCCGGGACCGCCCTTTCGCCCCTCCCTCCTCTGCGCCGGCGACGGCACGGCCGCTGCAATGGCACGACGTGGCCGCACCCGCGGCGACCGGGGGATCTCTCATGCACGACGAAAAGCTCTTTTCCACCGGAGCGGATCCGCTCCGGTATCTCGACGCGCGCTTCGAACCGCTCGATCCGATCTTCGACGTCGAGGAGCCGGCGTTCCGGCGCTTCCGGCGGACCCGGGCCCGCTCCACCGCGGCGGCGGCGGTGGCGCTCGCGGCCACGCTGGCCTGTGGCCGCTCCGAACCAGCTGCGGTGCAGGCGGGGGATTCGATCCTGGTGCAGCTCGCGCCCGGGGCAGCGCCGCCGGCCGCGGAGCCGCGCACCGGCGAGGGGCCGCCGATCGTAGCGCTCACGCAGGTCGCGGACGCGGACGAGCCGCCTCTTCTGCGGGTGCCCGTCGAGGCCGGCGCCGATCCCGCGGCGGCGGCGGCCTCCGCGGCGGCGCAGGCAGGCGTCGCGTACGCCGAGCCCGTCTACCTCTACCAGGCGCGGCGCACGCCCAACGACTCGCGCTACCGCGAGCTGTGGGGCCTTCTGAAGATCAACGCTCCCGCGGCCTGGGAGCGTTCGACGGGAGCCCGCAGCGTGGTGGTAGCGGTGGTCGACGACGGGGTCGCCCTCGACCATTCGGACCTGGAGCCGAACCTCTGGCACAACGCGGAGGAGCTGGGGAACAACAAGCGCGACGACGACGACGACGGATACGTCGACGACGTCAACGGGTGGGACTTCGTCGACGGAGATGCGGACCCTTCGCCGGCGGCCACGGGCGAGGAGCGCTGGCACGGCTCGCACGTCGCGGGCACCATCGGCGCCCAGGGGAACAACGGCGCCGGCGTGGTGGGCGTGAACTGGAACGTCTCGCTGATGGCCTTGCGCGCCATCGGTCCCCGCGGCGGGCGGAGCGATGACCTCGCCAAGGCCATCGACTTCGCGGTCGAGCACGGCGCGCGCGTGATCAACGCCAGTTGGGGAGGAGGCGGCGGGAGCCAGGCGATCTCGAACGCGATCGCCCGCGCGCAGCGCAAGGGCGTGCTCTTCGTCGCCGCCGCCGGAAACGACGCGGAGGCTTCGCCGTCGTTTCCCGCCAACCTCAAGCTCGACAACCTCATCTCCGTCGGCGCCACAGGCCCGGACGACCTGCTGGCCTCCTTCTCCGACCGCGGCGCCATGGTCGCCGCCCCAGGCGTGGGCATCCTCTCCACCACCGCGCCTGGCAAGTACGAGCGTTACGACGGCACCAGCATGGCCGCGCCGCACGTATCGGGGCTGGCGGCGCTGCTCTGGTCGGTGCACCCCGACGCGACGATGGAGCAGGTGCGCAAGGCCATCCTCGCCTCTGGCATCCCGGTCAAAGGGGTGCAGCAAGGGCGGATCGATGCCACCCGCGCGCTCGCGGCGCTCGACGCGGAGACCACCGGGACCGCCGCCGCGCTGAAGCTCTCGCGCGATCAGCTGGCGTTCGCGGTGCGCCCGGGGCGCGTGCCGCGCGCGCAGACTGTCTCGGTGCGCAAGGCGGAGGGGGGCACCGTCGCCTTCACCGCGGCAGCCGACGCGAAATGGATCGTGCTCAGCCGCACCGGGGCGGAAACGCCGGCGCGGTTCTCGGTGCGCGTCGATCCCAAGGGCCTCGATGCGGGAAAGCACGAAGGACACGTGGCGTTCACCGCCGGAGATGCGTCGGCGCGGCTGACGGTCACCGCGCAGGTCGGCAACGTCCCGCTCGTCGCGGTCCAGGGAGAGGGATGTGCGCTGAGCGAGGGCAAGCTGCGGGTGCGTGCCGGCGCCGGCTGCGCGGTGGTCGCGGCGGACGGCGTCTCGCCGGGCGTGCAGTGGACGCTCCCGGGCGGCGCGCAGGTCGCGGGCAGCCGGCTCTTTGGCCAGTTCGTCCGCCGCGGCGAGTTCGAGATGCTGCTCAGCTCGGACGAGGGCGCGGTCGACGCCGTCCCGGTGGTCATCGAATGAGCCGTTCCGTGCGATGGTGCGCGCGATGCCGGCGCGACAGCTCTGGGCCTTCCTCACCGGGTCGGACGTGCGCGAGCTGATCGAGGGGATCGCGGCGCGGGAGCCGGGCCTCCTGGTCTCGCAGGGCCGTTACCTGCGCGGCGATCCGCAGGCGCTGCTGGACCGGCCCGAGTCCCTCGAGCGGCGAGAGTCGTTGCCCAACGAACGGCGCATCTACCTGCTCCACCGCAAGCACTCCCTGGAGGTGGTCGCGCACCTGCAGCCCGCGGGGCCGTTCGCCGGTTGGGCGCAGATCGACGAGGAGAAGACCGACTGTCTCGTGCTCCGCATCAAGGACTCGCCGCCCGGAGAACTGGAGCCGGCGCGGATCTACGCGCACGTGACGTACTGGCGGGCGGCGGACAAGGCTCGCAAGCGCCCGATGTTCTCGATCTGGGCGAGCCAGACGCTGAAGTGGATCGCCGCCCGGCTCCCCACCACCTCGGCGAAGATGATGCGCATCGGCCCGGAGGCCCTCGCGCAGGCAAAGGCCGGACAGCTCCGGCTGACGTACCTGTACCGGACCCTCGCGCCGTAGGCGGCTCGGGGAAGCCCGGCCCTACAAGTCGAGGGTGAGATATCCGAGCGGCTTGTCGAGGCGCCGCAGCACCGGGAGGGCGACGTTCACCACCGGCACGCCCCCGCGCGTGACGCCCCGAAGCGTGCCCCGGTGCGCGTGGCCGTGGATGGCGATGTTCGGCCGGAGCTGATCGATCGGCCCGGAGAGGCGGGTAGCTCCGAGGAAGGCGAAGATCTCCAGCGGCTCTCCCTCCAGCGTCTGGCGGCAGGGAGCGTAGTGCAAGAGCGCCACCCGGTGCCGGGTGCGGAGCTGGAAGAGGGCCTTCTCCAGCTTCAGCTCCTCGGCGATGCAGGCGTCGACGAACGACTTGGTCGCCTCCTCGCCGAACCTCTGCAGCTGCGACTGCTCGAATCCGCCGGCGAACCCCTTCACACCGGCCACGCCCAGATCGTTCAGAGTCCACGGCTCGCCGTCGAGCACGTGGATGCCGGCGTCGGAGAGGACCCTCCGGACCACCGCTTCCTGGCCGCTCTCGTAGTCGTGGTTCCCGAGCACGGCGCACTTCTCCATCTCGATCTGCGACAGCTCCTCGGCAAGCCAGAGCGCCTCTTCCTGCGTCCCGTGATCGGTCAGGTCGCCCGCGAGGAGCAGGACATCCGCCTCCTGATCGACGCCCCGCAGGGCCACGGTGACGTTGCGGCGAGTGTCCGCCCGGCAGTGAAGATCACCGACTGCGGCGATGCGCATCTTTCCGTCCTTGATTGGGAGGGCGAACGGGGTAGGTGCCATCCCCGGTCCATCCCTCCGTCTCGATCTCCCTCGCGTCCCGGTATCCTTCGACGTTGGTCTCGTGGAGGTACTGCTGGCGCGAGAGCAGGGTGCCGCGGCAGAGGCGGTCCGCCGCCGGCGGCTCGGCTTCCTGTCGCTGCATCCTTCGGATCATCTCCTCCATCACCCATCCGGGGACCTGCTCCTTGTCGTCCGGAAAGGAGAACCGGAAGGTGATCAGGTGCACCAGCAGCACCTGCCAGTGGCGCTCACCGAACCGCGCCATCAAGTGTTCCCAGTCGAGCTGGCTGCCCTTGCACCGCAGCAGGTGGTGGATGTCCGCGCCGTCGAATCGCTCGCGCTCCTGGATGAACGCCTTCTGCCAGATCATCTCCTCGGCGGGGACGACCAGCGCCTCGCGGTCGAGCACGGTGCTGGTCAGGGCGCGCCTTCGCCAGTGATCGTCGACGGTGGCGATCCCGTTGCCCGAGGAGAAGATCAGGTCGATGAAATAGGGGCCGGCGTAGGCTTTCGCCAGCCACAGCGGGTCCGTGATCTCGACGCTGTAGCCGGCCTGGGACAGCGCCTTGAGCGCTTTCTGCACGTCCTGCTTGCGGAGGAACAGGTCGAGGTCCTTGGTGTCCCGCCAGATCCCGGTGTGCGTCTTCAGCGCGTAGGCGCCGCCCACCATGGGGTCGAGCCCACGCTCCTGCAGGATCCTCAGGGCCTCGCGGTGGGCGCGGCGTTCATCCTGCTCTTCGGGGCTGAGCCGCTCT
>JBGQLA010000385.1:0-4724 GCA_041499865.1 Deltaproteobacteria bacterium | reverse complement strand
GAACGCGCCGGCCGCCGCAAGCGCCTCGAAATCACCAGGCTTGAGCCCCGGCGGGTCGCTCTGGGCGTGCGTCACCATGATGCGCTCCACGCCCAGCGCGCGGGCTCGTCGTACCACGTGGTGGTGAGGTCATAGGCTTCCTCGGCTTCGACGATCCGGTCGATGTGATCGTGGACTGCCTCGCCGTTTGGCGCCGCGATCGCAATCCAGTTGCAATTGGCGGACATCGCCGCCGTCGCCCATGCCTGCGCCACCGCGAGGGAAAGGTCTGCGGAGCTCGCGAGCAAGCACGCTCCCCACGTGTCGCCCGGGAGGACCACCGGGTCCGACGTGCACACGAACCATTTCCGCCCATTGCGGAGCGTAACTTCCCGCACCTCTCCCACGGACCACCTCGCGGCCATCTCACTCCATCGCGAACCACCCCGGCTGCTCGCGCACCCGCTGCAGCCAGGCGCTCACGGACGGGAACTGCGCCAGATCGTGCCCCGCGTCGGGCGCGAGGTGCGTGTACGCGAACAGCGCCAGGTCCGCGACCGAGTACCCCTCGCCCACGAACCACTTCCGCTTCGCCAAGTGGCGTTCCAGCACCTTCAGCGACGCCACCGCGCGGCCCTTGTAGTGCTCCCAGAGCGGCTCCGGCTGGTCGATGCCGAACTTCTTCCACGCCCGCGGGATCCCGATCCCCAGCTCGACCTGGTTCTGCTCGAAGAACATCCACTGCTGCACCAGCGCCACCGACTGCGCATCCGCCGCCAGCAGGGGACTGCCGCGCGCGAGGTAGAGCAGGATGGCGTTCGACTCCGCCAGCCCGAATCCGTCGTCCGTGATGTACGGCACCCGCCCGAACGGATTCACCTTCCGGTACTCGGGCGTCCGCACTGCGCCGCCCGCGATGTCCAGGCGCACCAGCTGGTGGGGAATCGCCAGCTGCTTCAGCAGCAGCCGGACCTTGTACGTGTTCCCGGAGATCGGGGCGTCATAGAAAGTCAGCATGCGCCGGAACCTAGCACCTTGCGCGGGCCGGCCGCGCGGCTCTACGCTGCCGGCGTGCGCGTGGAGGACCTCCGCAGGACGCCGGTGCCCGAGCTGCAGCGCCTCTTCGTGGAAGAGGGCCGCGACCTGCCGGCCGGCGGCCTCACCGCCTTGAAGTGCGACCCTCGCGCGGGCGCACGCGCGATCGCGGAGAAGATCGAGAAGCGGAACCACAAGGCGCAGGCGGAAGGGCGCAGGCTGACCCGCCTCTGCGCATTCGAGCAGCCGCTCTGGGACCAGGGGATCCTTCTGGTCGGCGGCTGCGACGAGGTGGGGATGGCGCCGCTCGCCGGCCCCGTGATCGCCGCGGCCGTCATCCTCCGCCCGGGAACGCGCATCAAGGGCGTCAATGATTCCAAACAGCTCACGCCGGAGGAGCGCGACGCGCTCGAGCCGGAGATCCGCGCCCAGGCCGTCGCGGTGGGAATCGGCCGCGCGGAGGTGCAGGAGATCGACAGCTTCAACATCTACCGCGCCGGCCTGCTGGCGCTGAAGCGCGCCGTCCTCGCCCTCGATCCGCAGCCGCAGCATCTCCTGGTCGACGCGCGCCGGCTGGACGGGCTCTCCATGCCGCAGCAGCCGATCATCAAGGGCGACGCGAAGAGCATCACCATCGGCGCGGCCAGCATCGTCGCCAAGGTGCACCGGGACCGGCTGATGGCCACCCTGGACCTCGAATATCCCGGTTATGGCTTTTGCAATCACAAGGGATATCCGACGCCGGACCACCTCGACGCACTGGAGCGCCTGGGCGCATCCCCGCTTCATCGGCGAAGCTTCGCTCCGGTCGCGAAGAAGCTGGGGCTGATCCCGGAGCAGCAGGACCTCTTCGCACCGCCGGCCAAGCGCGCCGGCGAAGCGCGCTGAGGGGAGAGGGACCGCGATGGAACCGCTGCACGCGCCCGAGGGCGAGATCTCCGCAACGCACCCGGCCACGCGCTCCGGACGCGTCCTCGCGGTGTTGATGATGATCCTGCCGGGGACGGCCCTGGTCGCCTTCGGCAGCGACCTCTCCGACCTGGACGCGGACGCGCGGTTGCCGGCGATCGCCGGCGGGCTGACACTGCTCTTGCTGGGAATCCTCGCCGTCGTCCAGCAAAGCCGAAGCAAGGTGGTGGTGCGGACCGACGGGCTCGAGCGCTGGGGACTGCGCGGCAAGCTCTGGGCGCTTCGCTGGGCCGACATGGCGCAGCTGCGCTATCGGGCCGTGAAGATGCGCCTCTATTACTTCATTCCCGTGGGCACGAACATCCACCTCACGCTGATCGATCCCAGCGGCCGCAAGCACAAGGTCCCGGCCAACATGAGGGGCATGGACGTGCTCGCCGAGCGCGTCGCCGAGCAGCAGACGAAGGCCCGCTTCGCGGAGGCGCGCGCGGCGATCGACCGCGGAGACGAGGTCCGCTTCGGCAGCTGGCTTGCCCTCGACCGGGAGAAGGTCTCCGCCCGCAAGCTGTTCGGCGGATACAAGTCCTGCGCCCTGGCGGAGATCGAGAAGGTGGCGGTGGAGAGCGGCTTCCTCCGCATCCGGCAGAAGGGGAAGCTCCTCGCTTTCGGCGGCGGCAGCATCGCCGCCATCCCCAACGTGTTCCTCTTCCTCCGCCTGCTGGACACGCTGGTGGGGCGGGCTTCGGTCATCCCGCAGGATCGCGATTTCGCCATGCGGACGCACGTTGGCTGAGGATCTGACCGGCAAGCAGCGCCGCCACCTGCGGGCGCTGGGGCACCACCTGGATCCGGTGCTGCAGGTCGGCCACGAAGGGATCAGCGAGGCGGTGGTGCGGCAGGCGGACCAGCAGCTCGAATCGCACGAGCTGATCAAGGTGAAGATCGGGGAGAGCTCGCCGCAGGACCGGCACGACGCCGCGGCGCTGCTCGCGGAACGCACGCAGGCGCAGGTCGCACAGGTCCTCGGCCGCACCGCCCTGCTCTACCGTCCGCGGAAGGACAAGCCGGAGATCGTGCTGCCGAAGTGACGGCTCAGCCCTTGGCGCCCATCAAGCGCAGCTCCCGCTGCGCCTCGACGTGCTTCTCGTCCAGCTCCACCACGCGCGTGTAGCACTTCTTCGCCAGCTTCAGATCGCCGGTGATCTTCGCCATGTGGCCGAGGAAGAGGTGGGCGGGAACGCAGCGATCGATCATCTTGATCGCCTTGCGGCAGTCGGAGGCGCACCCCTCGAACGCTTCCTTGCGGTCCTTCGCCAGCAGGAACTTCGCATAACCCCGCCAGGCGTAGAACTCCGCCTCCTCGGCGTTCATCCCGATCGCCTCCTCGAGCAGGGCGAGGCCTTCCTGGTATTTGTGCGCCTTGATCAGGATCTCCGCCCGCTGGAAGTTCTCCTCCGCGGCGAAGATCCGGGAGACGTCCACCGTCGACGCCTTGCCGTCCAGCTCGCCCTCGTACTCCTTGCGCCGCTTGTCGTCCGCCAGCACCTGGGCGGCCTCGTTGATGCGGGCGAACAGGCGCTCCTTCAAATCCTTCAGCTCCGCCTGGGACGGGTCGGTGACCGTATCCGGGTGCAGCTCCTTCGCGAGCGCGAAGAAGTTCCGCTTCGCCTCTGCCGGCGACGCCGACTTTCTCTCGACGCCAAGAGCCTCGAAGTGGTCCGCGGCCGTCAGCCTTTCCCAGAGCGCGGAGAGTCGCGCCCGGGCCGCCTCCGGGGGCTCGTCCGGCGGCGGCTGCGCGAAGGTGGGCGGCGGGCGCGAGATCACCGGCGCCACCACCGGTTTCGGGGCCGGCGGCGCAGTGGGTTTCATCACCGGCGGAACGGGCGGCCGTGAGGCGGCGGGCGCCGCCTGCCGGGGCGCCTCGCGCGTCGTCTTCGGCAGCGTGCGCGGCGGCGGCGGCGCGGCTGCCTCTTCCGCCGAAGGCTTTGCCGGCTGCACGGGCTTCGCCGGCGGCACGGGTTTCACCGCCGCCGCAGGGTCCGCTTCGCTCTCGACGGAGACGCCGGCGAACGCAAGATGACCCAGCTCGGTGAGCAGATAGAGCAGGCGCAGGCCGGTGGCGCCCTCGTGCGCGCGCAGCAGCTCCTCTCCGGTCCTGGTCCCGTCGATGCCGGCGTAGATGCGCGCCTCCTGGGCGTTGAGCGCCAGCTCCTCCACGTTCCCGAGGGCGAGCCCGCCCGAACGCACCACCGGGAGCAGGAGCCGCTTTCCCAGCCGCGCGCGCAGCAAGGTGCTCTCCAGCCGGCGGACGGAATCGGTGAGCAGCCCCCACTTCGATCCCAAAGGGAACGCGCCCGGGGGAAGCGCCGCGTCCTTCTCGAAGGTGAACTTGCCGCGCCAGCAGACGAGCGCCCGATCGAGCAGGAACGCGCTGTATTCGCCCAGCAGGCGGGCGGCGTCCGCAGGCGGGATGAGCTGGAGCTGGAAGAGCACGGAGAGGACGTCCTGCCCGCTCGACCGCGCCTGCTCCTCCGCCGCCAGCGCCTGCTCCGGCGCCACCCGCTTCCTTCCCTGCAGGAAGCGGATCAGCGACAGCTCGGGATCGTCGGAGACGAGGTGCTCCGGCGTCCCGCGGCGGAAGGCGGTCCGCAGCGTCCGGCCCTTGTCGAGCTCGATCTGCAGCGCTCCGGAAGCGGAGGTGAACGCCGCCAGCGCGTACAGGCGCGCAGGCGAGAGCTGCGCCAGGTCGCCGGAATCGGGCAGCTCGAGCTGCACCGGCGGGGGCGGAGGAGCTGGCGGCT
>JBGQLA010000384.1:0-4737 GCA_041499865.1 Deltaproteobacteria bacterium | reverse complement strand
GGCGCGCGCAACTGCCGGTACGCCGCGCCAGCGACCAGGGCGGCGAGGACGCAGGCGCTGGCGAGGGCGGCGCCGCGGCGTTGCCACGACGGACCCTTTGCGGGTTGCCGCAGCGGAGTGGTCCGCGCCCGGATCAGCGGCGCCGTGCCGCGCGCAGGCGTCGCGGCCGCGTCGAAGCCCGGGGTGACGCCGCCGCCCGGAACCGCCAGGAGTAGCTGGCGGAAGACCTCCGCCGACTGCGGCCGCGCCGCCGGATCCTTCGCCAGCACGCGGAGGATCAGCGCCTCCATGGCGGCGGAGATGGGCGCCCTCGGCTCCCGCTTCCGCGGCGGCACGGGAAGCTCGTTCACCTGGCGGGTGAGCACGTCCATCGCGTTCGGGCCGTCGAACGGGAGCTGGGCGGTGGCCATCTGGTAGAGGATGATCCCCACCGCGTAGAGATCGCAGCGCGCATCGAGCTGGGCCCCGGTGGCCTGCTCCGGCGCCATGTACTGCGGCGTCCCGCACACCACGTCGGAGCGCGTGAGCCCGGGCAGTTCGCTGTCGAGGACCTTGGCGATCCCGAAGTCCAGCACCTTGACGAAGTCGGGGTGGTTCCGCCGCTGCTCGAGCATGATGTTCTCGGGCTTGAGGTCGCGGTGGATGACGTTGTGCGCGTGCGCCTCGGCCAGCGCGGCGAGCACCTGCGATACGATGCGGCAGAGGCGGTCCTCCGGGATCGGCCACTCGTCGCGCAGCAGCTCGCGCAGGTCCTTGCCCTGCACGTACTCCATCGCGATGTAGAGCGCGCCGTCGGACGCGTTGCGGCCGAAGTCGAGCACCTGGATGCTGTTCGGGTGGTTCAGCCGGCTCGCGGCCATCGCCTCCCGCTCGAAGCGGCCGACCACGGTGGGGTCCTCGAGCAGGGCCGGCCGGAGCATCTTCAGGCAGACGAGGCGGTCGAGCGCGAGATGCCGGGCGCGGTAGACCTTGCCCATCCCTCCCTGGCCGATCAGCTCCTCGATGCGGAAGCGGCCGGCGACGGTCTCGCCGATCAGCGGATCGTGCGCGGCGCGGCTCGGGGACCTCGATCCCGAGGGCGCGGGTGGCGGACCTGCCGGCGCGAGGGTGGCGCCGCAGTAGACGCACAGCTTGTCGGTCCCCGCCGGCAGCGCGCGGGCGCAGCGCGGGCACTTCGCGGCGGTGGCATCGATCGCTGGCAACAACCCGCCTCCGAAGCCGACGATGGCACAGGTGAGTGGCTTCGACCAAGCCGCCGAAACACCCCCGAACGTCGCCGCCTTGACCCTTGTTTGGCCAGCGGCATAGAAACGATCTCATGGATTGTCCCCGCTGCGGCGCGCAGAACGAGACGGACGTCGGGCCCTGCTCCTCGTGCGGCGCTCCGATCGGCGAGGACGAAGGCCTTCCCACGCTCGCGCGCAAGCCGCTCGCCGCCGCTCCGCCGGCGCCGGCCAACGCCCCGCGCCTCGCGCAGGGAGCGCCGCCCAAGCAGTGCCCGAACTGCATGACGTTGAACGCGGCGACCTTCAAGTTCTGCGCCCGCTGCGGAACACCGCTCGGCGCCACGGGCGCGCCCGCTTCCGCCGGCGCGACGCCGAAACCCGCCCCGGCCAGATCCGTCCCTCCGCCTCGCGCAGCCGTGCCGCCCCGCCCTCCGGTGGCGCCGAGGCCCGCGCCGCCGCCTCCGCCCAAGCCGGTGGCCGGCCAGGCGCGCCCGCTGCCGCCGAAGCCCGCCGCCCCGCTGCGCCCGCGCGCCCGCGTTTCGGCGATCGCGCGCGACGGCAGCCGCAGCGCCGACTTCGTGCTCACCAGGGACGAGACGCGCGTCGGCCGTTCGGTCGAGGCGAGCGAGGTGAAGCTGGACAAGGACCCCTTCATCGCCCCGCTGCACGCGGTCTTCCGCTTCGAAGGTCCGCAGCTGGTGGTGCAGGATCCAGGGAGCCCGAACGGCGTCTTCCTCTGGCTGAAGGAGCGGGCGCTGGAATCCGGCGACGAGCTGCGCATCGGCCGGCAGCGCCTGCGGATCGAGTGGCTGCCCGAGGATCCCGAGCAGCTCGCGGAGCAGCCGGTCTGGGGCAGCCCCGACCCGGGCTACAGCGCGCGCGTGGTGCAGCTCCTCGAGGGCGGCGTGGAAGGCGACGTGTTTCCCCTGAAGCGGGGCGACAACCTGGTCGGGCGCGGCACCGGCGACGTCAGCTTTCCCAACGACGGGTACGTCTCCAGCAAGCACGCGACCATCACGGTGACGGAAGGATCGCTGGCGGTGAAGGACCTGGGCAGCGCGAACGGAACCTTCGTGCGCGTCAACGGCCAGGCGGCGGTGACCGCGGGAGATCTGCTGCTGGTCGGCGAGCAGATCCTCAGGATCGACCCGGCGTAGCGCCGGCCGCGCTCAGCAGTGCGTGACCTGCGCGACGCAGGTGAGGGCCCCGAGCTTCTTCAGCGCGGGGACGGGCGGATCGCCCTGCAATGAGGCGAACAGCGCTCCGACAGCGATGGCCAGGAGAATCTGCCTCAGGCTCAGGCGTCGCATGGAACCCACCTCGATCCTTTCGATGCTCCCCAGCAGGTCCCGATTCGCGCAAAAACGTTACGCTCAGCCGGCGAGCCGCTCCGACAGCTGCGCCCTGATCTTCGCCCGGAACCGCTCCAGGCGCATGGTGACGGCGCTCTTGCCCACTCCCATCCGGGAGGCGATCTCGCGGGCGGAGAGCGTCCCCTCCAGGTAGAAGAGCCGGACGGTCTCCTTCTCCGGCCCCTCGCGAAGGCCGTCGATCACCTCGCGCACCGCGCGCAGCTCCGCTTCCTTCTCCATCGCGTGCGAGGCGGCGGGCACGTGATCTTGCAGCAGATTCGCTTCCCGGGTCGCGTCCTCCGCGGCCTTGTTGTGCGTGGCGCGCGAGGTCAGATAGCTGCGGGCGCGATTGCGAGCGATGGTGAAGAGCCAGGCCGCGAAGCGCTCGCGGTCCTTCAAGGAGCGGAGGGCGCGGAACGCGCGCACGAACGCCTCCTGCACCACATCCTCCGCCTCGTCCGGGTCCAGCTCGGAGAAGCTGGCGGCGAGCCGGGACACGGCCGGCCGGTAGCGGCGGTACAGCTCCTCTTCGGCCGCCTTGCTGCGCGCGCCGCCTGCGAGGGCGCGCCCGATCAGCACGGAGTCCTGGACGCGGCCATCGAGCAGCGTCAGGACCGGGCGAACGGGGGGTCCGGGAAGCTCTCGAGCCACTCGGTTCGTCGCGGAGGTCATGTCTTCTAGCACCCGCCGTGCCCATGCCACCGTTCGCGTTCGCTTCGAGTCATTTCGGCCGTTTACCCGTTGCGTGAGCAGGGTCACGGGGCGTTCGACCGCGACAATCCTGTCGCGGCTGGGGTGTTCCTCCGCGCTCCCTGCGTGACGCCCCCTGACGGAGGCCTTAAGTTCCGCGCCCGCATGCTCGGGGTGGTGAACGAAAAGGCGCTGCGCGAGCTCGGCTGGGCGCAGCTCTGCGCGGAGCTGGCGGCGCGCGCGCGCACCCCCATGGGCCGCGGCCGCTGCGACGCGCTGCTTCCCGGCCAGGACGCGGACGCCGCGCGGCAGAAGCTGCTGCTGGTCGAGGAGGCGCGCCTGCTCCACCGGCATGAGCGCGAGCTGCCGCTCGCCGACGCGGTGGACGTGCGCCCGTCGCTGGGGCGGGCGGCGCGAGAGGGAACGCTGGAGCCGATGGAGCTGCTCCAGGTGGCGCGGCTGATCCGGGCCAGCGACTCGGCGCGCAGGTTCTGCTTCTCGCAGGCGGACCGGGCGCCGCTGCACTTCGCGCGAGCGCAGGAGCTGTCGGAGCTGGTCCCGCTCGCGCAGGAGTTGGAGCGCGCCTTCGATCCGGCGGGAAAGCTGCTGGACACCGCCAGCGCGCTGCTCGGGGAGCTGCGCGAGCGCGCCCGCGGGCTGCACCGCGCGATCAAGCAGCGGATCGAGGAGCTGCTGAAGGACGAGAAGATCGTCCCCATGCTGCGCGAGGCCTACTACTCGGTGCGCGGGGATCGCTACGTGTTGCCGGTCCGGGCGGAGCACCGATCGCACCTTCCCGGGATCGTGCACAACGCCTCGAACTCGGGGCAGACGCTGTTCATCGAGCCGCAGCAGCTGCTGGAGCTCGGCAACCAGCTCACCATCGCCGAGGCGGGAGCGCTGGAGGAAGAGCAGCGCATCCTGCACGAGCTCTCCGGGGCCGTCGGCCGGCAGGCGCCGGCGCTGGAGCGCGACGTGGAGGTGATCGCGGTCCTCGACGAGGCGGCTGCCGCCGGCCGGCTCTCCGACGATCTGGAGGCGGGCGCCCCGGAGCTGGGCGGAGATCGATTCGACCTGCGCAAGGTCCGCCATCCACTGCTGGTGCTGCAGCGCAAGCCGGCGGCGGTGGTGGCCAACGACGTCGCGCTGCCTGCGCCGGCGCAGGCGCTGGTCATCAGCGGACCGAACGCCGGCGGGAAGACGGTGACCATCACCGCCGTCGGGCTCTGCGCCCTGATGGCGCGCGCGGGCCTGCCCATCCCCGCGGAGGCGGGCTCCCGGATGCCGCTGTACCGCACCGTGTACACGGCGATCGGCGACGAGGGCGACCTCTCGCGGGATCTCTCCACCTTCACCGCGCACCTCTCCGCGCTGAAGTGGATCCTGGAGGCGGCCGGGCCCGGCACGCTGGCGCTGATCGACGAGATCGCGGCGGACACCGATCCGCGCGAGGGCGCCGCCATCGCCGT
>JBGQLA010000383.1:0-4742 GCA_041499865.1 Deltaproteobacteria bacterium | reverse complement strand
TGCGGCAGTGCTCGAACCCCGACGACTTCGCGCTGCGCGTCTCCGGCATCAGCGGCACCAGCGACAGCACCTGGGACGACTTCGAGGGCGGCAAGGCTCCGGAGGGACAGCCCCCGCCGCAGCACGCAGGGGCGCCGCAGAGCACGCCCAGGCCGCCGGTCGCGCCGCGCACCACGCCGGCGAACGGGACCAAGCCGATCGGCGCAGTCGCGCTCAAGCAGGTCGCGCCGGCGCCCGCCAAGCCGGCGGGCTCGACGCCGCCCGCGGACGACGACTTCCAGATCGAGCGGTTCTAGCGCCGCGGGAGTTTCGGGGACACAATACGAAACTCGCGCCCGCAGTCCGGGTGGGTCGGACGAATTTCGTATTGTGTCCCCGAAACTCCGGCGCGCTATCCTGCGCGCCGTGCCCGAAACGCCCCTCGAAAAGGCAATGCGGTTGCTGGCCCGCCGTGCGCGGACCGCGGTGGAGCTGGAACGGGCGCTGGAGCGCGCAGGGGTTCCGCCCGACGGGCGCGAATCGGCGCTGGCGCGGCTGAAAGAGCTGGGCTACATCAACGACGCGGAGACGGCCCGGGTCCGCGCCCGCACGCGGGTCGGGCTGGGAGACGCTCCGCGCCTTGCCGCCAGAAAGCTCGCGGCGCAGGGGATCGAAGAGCCCGATGCGCGCGGGGCGGTGGCCGAGGCCGCGGAGGGCGCGTCGGAGGAAGAGCTCGCCGCGAGGGCGTTGCGGCGGAAGCTGCGGGGAAGGCAGCCCGCCGATGCGCGGGAGAAGCAGCGCCTGCTCCGGGGGCTGATCGCGAAGGGCCACCGGCCGGCGGCGGCGGCGAAAGCGCTGGGGATGGAGTGGGAAGGTGACGATGAGATCGACGACGGCTAAGGCGCTCTTCCTCTCCGCACTGTGCGCGTGCGCGTCCGGCAAGGACGCCGGCGTCGACATCACCAAGCCGGTGACCGGCGCCGAGGCGAGCAACGCTGCCAAGGCGTACGAGAAGGGGATGCAGGAGAAGAAGGACCAGAACCCCATGGAGGCGACCCGGTTCTTCGAGTACGTCCGCAACAACTTCCCGTACTCGCAGTACGCCTCGCTCTCGCAGCTCGCCATCGCCGACATGGCCTTCGACCGCGACGACTGGTCCGCGGCCGCCTCCCAGTACCAGGACTTCGTCAAGAGCCATCCCTCGCACCCGCAGGCGGACTACGCCGCCTTCCGGGTGGGGCTGGCGTACTTCAACGACCGCCCCTCCACCGTCTTCCTGCTCCCCCCGAGCTTCGAGAAGGACCAGGCGCCGCTGCGCCAGGCGCTCGAGGCGCTGAACCGGTTCGTGAACGCGTATCCGAAGAGCAACTACATGCCGAAGGCGCGCGAGATGATCGCCGACTGCCGCGAGCTGCTCGCCGCGCACGAACGCTACGTGGGAGAGTTCTACTGGAAGCGGGAGCAATGGCGCGGCGCCGCGGGCCGGTTCATGACCCTGGCGGACACCTACGGCGATCTCCAGAGCGGCAAGATTCGCGGCGAGTCGCTCTGGCGCGCCGCGCAGGCGTACCGCAACGCGAAGGATCCCGCCCGCGAACGCAAGGCCTTGCAGCGCCTGGTGCAGGAGGCGCCGCAGAACGCGCACCGGAAGGAAGCGGAAGCGCTGCTGCAGTCGCTCCCCGCGAACGCGCCGGCCCCATCGCCCACGGAGCAGAAACCCTCGCCGGAAGCGAACGAGGCGCAGCCGGTGACGCCGTCCGAGACTCCGTCGGCGCGCAGCGAGCCGCCGCAGGCGACGCCGGGGCCGGGGGTGCCGCCGGGCGCGAGCGAATCGCCGCAACCCGTCGCTCCGGAAAGGCCGACGCCGGCGCACCCCACGAACCCGGCCCCCGCATCGAAGGCGAACCCGCAGGCTCCGCCGTCCACCCCGGAGCTGACGCCGCCCGGCGGGTGATCCGTGGTACGGTTCCCGCCGGAAAGGTGCGACGGGGAGAGAATGGACGACCACGTCCGAGAGTTGGTCGCCCTCGGCAAAGAGCACTTCCATCGCCGCGATTACTCGCTGGCCGCCGGCCACCTCGAGCAGGCGGTCACGCGCGGCGCGGCCTTCGCCGACGTGCACCACATGCTGGGGATCATCTACCACCACCTCGGCGAGTTCGAGGCGGCGCAGCGCGCGTTCCAGAAAGCGCTGGAGATCAATCCCGCGTACGTCGAGGCCGGCCTGAACCTGGCCATCGTCTGCAACGACCTGGGCCAGTACGAACGCGCGCGCCAGGTCTACGCCGAGGTGCTGGAGCGCGCCCGGGCCCGCGGCAAGCGCGATCCGAACGGCGACGAGCCGATGGACAACTACACCCTCGGCAAGGTCGCCAACCTGCACGCCGCCGTCGGCGACGGCTATCTCTCCATCCGGCGCCCGAACGACGCCGCGGCGGAATACCGGCGCGCCCTGTCGCTCTGCCCCACCTTCGTCGACCTCCGGCTGCGGCTGGCCAACGCGCTGCGCGAGGCGAACGACAGCGAAGGCGCGGTCGCGGAGTTCCGCCTGGCGGTGCAGCACGCTCCCGCCTATCCCCCCGCGCGGGTGGCGCTGGGCATCGCTCTCTACGGGCAGGGGAAGCTCGACGACGCCGTACGCGAATGGGAAGAGGTCCTGCGCATGGACCCCCACCACCGCACCGCGGGCATGTACCTCAAGCTGGCGCGCTCGCAGAAGGCGCGCTCGTGAGCGATCGCGCGTACGCGTTCCGCTTCATCTCCGGAAAGTACCAAGGGGGGGAGTACCCCCTCGGGGAGACCGGCGAGCTGGTGATCGGCAGATCCAGCGAGCTGGATCTGGTGCTGGTCGAGGACATGGTCTCGCGCAAGCACGCCAAGGTGACGCTCGGCGCGGCCGGCATCAGCATCGCGGACCTCGGCTCGACCAACGGCACCTTCGTGAACGGCGAGAAGGTGCGGCGGGCGCAACTCAAGGAGGGCGACCGCATCCTGATCGGCACCAACATCCTCAAGCTGGTGGCGGTGGCCCGGGGGCAGGGAGCGCCGGTGAACGCCAAGGCGGCGCAGCAAAACCTGGAAGCGACCGCGGCGGCGCAGGACAAGAAGCAGGGTGGACGGAGCGCGGTGCAGGGCCGGCTGGAAGAGGTCCCGCTCGTCGATCTGCTGCAGCTGCTCGGCACCTCGAAGAAGACCGGCGCCATCGTCATCCGCGGCTACCGCAGCGGACGGGTGCACCTGCGCGCCGGCAAGGTGGTGAGCGCGGTCATCGACGCCGACCCGACGCTTCCGCCCAAGAAGGCGCTGTTCCGGATGGTGGCGTGGACGCAGGGAGCGTTCGAGTTCGCGCCGCAGGAAGGCGACCTCCTGGCGGCGATGCCCAACGAGATCGTCGAGACCACCGAGCAGCTGGTGATGCAGGCGGTGCAGCAGGCCGACGAGCTGGCCCGCGGCAACTGGCCGGCGGCGACCGCGGCCATCGGCATCGCCATGCCGCTCGCGCCCAAGCTGCGCGATCTCTCCCCCGAGGACCTGGACCTGCTGCAGCTGGTGCACAACTACGGGGTGGTGCAGGCGGTGCTGGACCGCGCTTCCGGCAGCGATCTGGAAGTGTCCCAGCGGATCGCCGCCCTGATCCAGCGCGGGTACCTGCGGCAGTTCTGAGCGCGCCGGCCTCCCGGCGGCGTTAGAACGAGGAGCGCGCACCGTGGACCCCAAGCCGACAGATCGCGCCCCTCTGCAGGCGTCCGAGGGCCACCCCAAGCCGGTGCGCCTCACGCTCCTCAGCCACGGCGCGGGTTGAGCCTGCAAGCTCCGCCCCGCGGAGCTCGCGCAGGTCCTGCGCGATCTGACGTTTGC
Organism: Deltaproteobacteria bacterium; assembly: GCA_041499865.1. Classification (GTDB taxonomy): domain Bacteria; phylum Myxococcota; class Myxococcia; order Myxococcales; family 40CM-4-68-19; genus 40CM-4-68-19. The sequence continues at coordinate 905 of JBGQLA010000383.1, read as the reverse complement.
GAAGCGCCCCAAGTCCCTGCTGGTCGGCACCGAGACCCGCGACGACGCGGCGGTGTGGAAGCTCGACGCCAGGCGCGCGCTGGTGGCGACCGTCGACTTCTTCGCCCCGGTGGTCGACGATCCGCGCGACTACGGATGGATCGCGGCCGCGAACTCGCTCTCCGACGTGTACGCGATGGGCGGCACCCCGCTGTATGCGCTCAACATCGTCGGATGGCCGCGCGCGCAGGCGCTGGAGCTTCTCGGAGAGGTGCTCGCCGGCGGCGCGGAGGCGGCGCGCGAGGCCGGCTGTCCCATCGTCGGCGGCCACAGCATCGACGACCCCGAGCCCAAGTACGGCCTTGCAGTGACCGGGATGGTCCATCCGAAACGGATCCTCAGCAACGCCGGGGCGAAACCCGGCGACGTGCTCCTGCTCGGCAAGATGCTGGGCACCGGGATCGCCGTGTCGGCGATCAAGAAGGGCGTCGCCGGACCGGACCTGACCCGCGCCGCGACCGTGGTGATGAAGCAGCTCAACCGGGCGGCCGGCGAGGTCTACCGCAGGCACTGGAAATCAGTCCGCGCGCTCACCGACGTCACCGGCTTCGGCCTGCTCGGCCATCTCGATTCCGCCATGCGCGCCTCGAAGACGCGAGCCTTCCTCGATGCCGGCGCCGTCCCCGTGCTGCCGGGGATCCGCGAGCTGGCGCGCCAGGACGTGGTTCCGGGCGGCAGCAAGGCGAATCTGCAGTTCGTCGCCGCCCGGGCCACGTTCCCCAGGGAGATGGACGAGCCGGATCGCCTGGTGCTCGCCGACGCGCAGACCAACGGCGGCATGCTCGCCGCCGTGGACCCGAAGGCCGCCGTCCGGATCCTGAAGGCGCTCGCCAACGCGGGCGCTCCGGCGCGGGCCGTCGGGGAAG
>JBGQLA010000382.1:0-4747 GCA_041499865.1 Deltaproteobacteria bacterium | reverse complement strand
TTCCGGCGCAAGCTCGGCGGATCGAGCGCCCTGGTCTTCATCGGGGGCGGCCTGTATCTGATCGGGTCGATCGGGGTGTTCTTCACCCGGCTGATCAAGGCCGCGGTCAGCCGCGAGCGCGAGCTGCTGGCCGACGCGTCGGGCGTGCAGTTCACCCGCAATCCCGGCGGGCTCGCCGGTGCGCTGAAGAAGATCGGCGGTCTTGGCCCGGGTTCCCGGCTCCTCGCGCCCCGCGCCGAAGAGGCGAGCCACTTCTACTTCAGCGAGGGAATGGATCACTTCCTGGCGATGATGTCGACGCATCCGCCACTCGCCGAGCGCATCCGCCTTCTCGATCCGGAGTTCCAGGGCGAGATGCCCGGCGGCGAGCTGAAGCCCGTGGCGCTCGCAGAGGAGATCCCGGGTATGGCCGCCGCCGTCCCTGCCTCCGCCGCCATTCCCCTGCAGCCCCGCGCGGTCCTCGCCAGCGTCGGAGCGCTGGGCGATCAGCACATCGCCTACGCGCAGTCGTTGGTGGCACGGATTCCGCAACGCCTCCGCGACGGGATCCGGGAGCCCTGGGTCGCGAGGGCGGTGGTGCTCGGGCTGCTGCTCGACGACAATCCGGAGACGAGAGCGGCGCAGATCCAGGGCCTGCTCGGGTTCGGCAATCCGCAGCTCGCCGACCAGGTGTCGCGCGCCTCCACCGTGTTGCGGACCTGCCCTGCGGAAGCGCGGCTGCCGATCGTCGACCTCGCGCTGCCCGCATTGCGGCGATTGTCCGGCGCGCAGTACGGGGAGCTTCGCGACGCCGTCGACCGGCTGATCCGCGCGGATTCCCGCATCGGTCTCTTCGAGTACACGCTGCAGCGCGTCCTCATGCGCCACCTGGCCGCGCACTTCGAGCCGCCGCGCCCGCGCCGGACGGCGCCACCCATGGAGGCCGGCGATGCCCTCTCCATCCTGCTCTCGATGCTGGCGCATGCGGGCGCGGAGGATCCGCGGGCCGCGACGGCCGCCTTCGCGGCGGCGTGCGCGGAGCTGTCGCGGGACCGCTTGAGGCCCGCGCTCTTGCCGCGGGAGAAGTGCGGCCTGCCTGCGCTGGACCGAGCGCTCCTCCGGCTCGGCGACACCGCGCCGCGGCTCCGGGGCGACGTCCTCGCCGCCTGCGTCGCCGCCGTCGCGTCGGACGGGAAGGTGACGATCGCCGAGGGCGAGCTGCTCCGCGCCATTTCCGATTCGCTCGGCTGTCCCATGCCGCCATTTCTTCCCGGCCAGCGGGCCGTCGCGGTGGCGGAGGGCCAGAGCACGGGGACGCCGCTGCGACGGGCCGGTTCGCTGTAGCCCGGGGATAGCCGCGGCGAGCCCTTGGCCGATCGCGTCGACTGCGCGAGGCGCGGCTCACACCAGCGCGAGCGCACGAAGACGAGACCGGTTGCTCGCAGCTCGCGGATGCGGGCGGATTCCCCGGAGCGCACCCAGATTGGCGAGATGACCAGGAACATCGGATTCGCTCTCGTCGCAGCAATGCTCGTCGCGGCGCCGCTCGGCTGCGCGACCACCAACAGCGATCAGCACGCCACCGCGCCCAAGTCAGGCCTGCTCGGCAGGGCGGAGCAGTTCACCGGCGTCGCGATCACCGCGGCGAAGAACTTCCTTTCCCAGGCGCCGCCGCAGCAACAGGGCGACAAACAGGCGGCGGCACAGGCCGGAGTCGCCGCGGCAAATACGCAGGCGCAGCAGCAGCAGGGTTCGGCATTGTCCCAACTGGAGCAGCAGGCGCTGCTCGATTGGGTCAAGTCGAAGCTCTAGCGCCCGCCCGGCACGGCGCGCATCCGTCGGTCCCGACCGCGACCGACATCCTCAGGCGCGGTCCGCTGCGATGACGAGGTTTCCCGGCAACGGCGTGCACACCTCGCTGACGCGCAGGCCATGCCGTCCGGCGCGAGAGACGAACCAGCGCGAGTCGAAGAGGTTCACGCGCAATCCGAAACAGAATTTCTCGACGCGGTAGAGCCAGCCGCCGGGGCCGGTGCGGGGGACGAGCACGACCAGGCGCCCGCCGGGCGCAACCACCGCGCACAGTCTCGCGAACGCGAGCTCCGGGTCGGAGACGAAGTCGAGCACACCGGCGCAGATCACCCGATCGAACGGCGCGGACTCCGCCAGGGCCTCGACGTCCCCCAGCCGCACCTCGTCGACCTTCCCATGAAGCTGGACGAGCATTTCCGGCACGGCGTCGATGGCACAGACGCGCAGCCCCCGCCGCTTCGCTTCGAGGGCGTAGTAGCCGGTGCCGCAGCCGACGTCGGCGAGCGAGAGCCCGGGCGCGAGTCGCGCGAGGCGGAGGACGGCGGCGCGTTCGCGCCGGCGAAGATGCACGAGCGGTCCCCGGGTGACGCGGCGGTCATACGCCGGCGCGATGCGCGCGTAGTGACGCAAGGCCCGGCTCTTCTGGAGGGCGTGAGACACGGCATGAATCTGCGCGCAGCCTGGCGAGGCGAGAACCGTGCAGTTGCGTTCCGCGCAGGGGCGGATTGCCGCAGCGACGCGCCGGACCGGAGTCCGATCGAGTGCATGCCAGGCGTGCAGGCGAGACACAGGCGTCCGCCAGGCCGCTCTGCTTCTCGCCGCCGAAGCCGTGGGGAGACTGGCAGGGATGGTGGCGGCACCGCGCCGGCGAGTCACGCTGGCGGCGAAACGGGCGTGCCCCGCAGGTTCCGGTCGTCGGGCCGCTGTGCGCGTCCCCAGCTCCGCAAGCGGAATCCGAGCGCGATTCGCTGCTGCAATCGGCAGACAGAGATGCGGACCCTATCGGAAAAGACAAGGACACGTCGCGCCTACGCCCGCCCGCGACCTCGGGGCTCATTGCAGGACCATCGGGATTTGTACCGAGCCGATCAACTCGCGCGAATTCAGGTCGACCAAATCCGCCGAGAACATGACCGGGCCGCTGTCGCGAAGGCGATGGAAATGGAGGAACCCGGCCGCCGTCCCCCCCCGGCTGCAGCACGCCCTCGGGGAGCGCTTGCTGCAACATGTCCCGGGTGGGGAGCGACGGCTCCCCACGTCCCGTACGACTGATCGTAGAACCACGGGCTGCCGTTCCACGGTCCTCCCCAGATCGGCATCCCCGGATAGAAGTGACGGCACGGGGCATAGAGCAGGAATCGCCGCCCGACGAACGCTGGCGCGAACGCCGGGGGCGGCGCCGTGCCGGGCCGCTGGAGCTGGAACGGAGGGATGGCCGCGGTCTCCAGGCCCGCCGCCTCCGCGTCGAACGGCAGGTTCTAGCCTGCCGTCGACATGCCGCTCATCGGGCGGCGGACGTCGGACAGCGCCTGCGCCGCGAGCTCGTACGAGCGCAGCCGCGCGGCGTGATCGAAGATCTGCGCGGCGATGATCACCTCGTCGATGCCCGTGCGCGCGATGAAGTCCGCCAGCCACTTCCGCACGGTCGAAGGCGATCCGATGGCCGAGCAGCTGAGCACCTGGTCGAGGATTGCCCGCTCCATGCCCGACCAGCGCGCACCCGGACGCGGCGGCGGCAAACGCCCGGGCCGGCCGGTGCGCAGGTTCACCACCGCCTGCTCCAGCGACGTCGCAAGCACCGCGGCCTCTTCCCCGGTCTCCGCGGCGATGACGTTCACGCCGGCCATCACATACGGGCGCGCGAGCTGGGCGGAGGGACGGAACTCCGCCCGGTAGAGATCGATGGCCTGCTGCAGCTGCGCCGGCGCGAAATGGGAAGCGAACGCGTACGGCAGCCCGAGCGCAGCCGCCAGGCTCGCGCCGTAGAGGCTCGAGCCGAGGATCCAGATCGGCACGTTCAATCCCGCGCCCGGGACGGCGATCACGGGCTGCCCGGGCCGGGCGGGACGGAAGTAATCCATCAGCTCCATCACGTCCTGCGGAAAGGCGTCGACGTCGGAATCCAGCGTGCGGCGCAGCGCGCGGGAGGTGACGGGATCGGTTCCGGGAGCGCGGCCGAGGCCGAGATCGATGCGCCCGGGGAAGAGCGCCTCGAGGGTGCCGAACTGCTCGGCGATCACCAGCGGCGCGTGGTTTGGCAACATCACCCCGCCGGCGCCGACGCGGATGGTCGAGGTGCCGGAAGCGACGTGGCAGATCACCACGGCGGTCGCCGCGCTCGCCACTCCGGGCATTCCGTGGTGCTCGGCAACCCAGTACCGGTGGTAACCCCAGCGCTCACCGTGCCGGGCGAGGTCGAGCGAGCAGCGGAGCGCACTGCCGGCATCGCCGCCTTCGATGACGGGGGCGAGATCGAGAATCGAGTAAGCAGCCATCCGCGGTTCTGATGCGCGGCACCGCGCAAGCGGTTCAGACGACGGCAGGTGCTGATGGAGGTCGACCAACCGGGCTGTTTCCCTGCAGAGGACTAGATCGGCGCGGGGTCGCGCCGGCTGTCCCGCAGCGCCGCGGTAGTCCGCGCGTTGCCGTGGGACTAAGTTGGCTGCGGAGGTGCTCCGATGAGCGGAGAGGACAACCTGCAGCGCATGAAGACGCTGGACGACGCGTGGAACTCACAGAATTGGGAGGTCTTCAGGAAGCGGCACTCGGCGGACACGGCTGTGTTCTGGCCAGGGCAGCCTGACCCGACGCGCGGTCGTGACGCGCACCAGGCGGAGTCGGAGGCGTTCTTCAAGTCGATCGAGAACCATCTCGACAACAATCCTTACAAGATCATGATCGCCTCCGGCGACTGGACCTGCACGGTCGCGAGATGGACGGGCCGGATGATCGGCCC
>JBGQLA010000381.1:0-4752 GCA_041499865.1 Deltaproteobacteria bacterium | reverse complement strand
TGCGAGCGCCAGCAGTAGGGGACCGCGAGCACCGAGATCGCCGCCAGCGCCGGCAGCGCCTGCACCGGCTCCACCTTGCGGAGCAGAAAGCAGGCGAGAAGCAGCAGCGCCCAGGAGAGCGCCTTCCCCAGGCGGTCGGCGCGGGGCGCGCTCAGGCGGACGACGGGATCGATGCCCGCGCCCTCCAGCTTCGCCTCGCCGGTGGTGAGCCGCTCGACGAACGCCTCGATGGACTGGTTGCGGATGCCGTGCGTGCCGCGCAGCGCGCTGGCTCGCGCGATCCAGGCGCGGTGCGCGTCCACCGTGCCGCGCCAGCCGAGGAAGGGGACCAGCGAGAGCGAACAGAGCAGGGCGGTGCCGGCGGCGGCGCCGAGAAGCTTCCAGCGCTTGCGGAAGAGGAAGTACGGGAGGAGCAGAGCGGGGGTGACCTTGAGGCTGCCGCCGACGCCGACGAACACGCCCGCGCGGGCGTCGCGGGCTGCCTGCGCGGCAAGGAACGCTTCCACCAGCAGGGCGAAGATCAGCGCGTAGGTCTGGTGGGAGATCAGGTGCTGCACGAGGAAGGGCGCGATCACCAGCGCGCCCGCGGGAGCGACCCACCACGCGGCGCGCGCGCCGCCCGCCGCGCGCCAGAAGCGGGCGCAAGCCCGGGAGTACGCCAGCGCGTTGAAGGCCGCCCAGAGAAAGCGCGCCAGTACCGGGGGAAGCTGGCCGAGCGCCGCCATCCCGATGGAGAGCACGGAGAAGAACGGCGGCCAGGTGTTCGAGCGATCCGCGCTGAACCGGCCCGAGAGCAGCTCGCTGCCGGCGATGACGTAGCCGCCGAAGTCGCTCCACCCGCCCAGCGAACGGACGATGCCGGAGAGCACGAGGACCGCCGCCGGGAGGAAGAGGACGGCGCGCCGCCAGGGCATCAGCGGCTCATCGAATCGAGGAACTCCTTGTTCGACTTCGTGCCGCGCAGCTTGGAGAGCAGGAACTCCATCGCGTCGATGGTGTTCAGCGGATGGAGGAGCTGCCGGAGGATCCACACCCGGTTGAGCTGCTTGTCGTCCATCAGCAGTTCCTCCTTGCGCGTTCCGGAGCGGTTGATGTCGAGGCAAGGGAAGATGCGCTTCTCCATCAGCTTGCGGTCGAGGACGATCTCGCTGTTGCCGGTGCCCTTGAACTCCTCGAAGATCACCTCGTCCATCCGCGAGCCGGTGTCCACCAGCGCGGTGCCGATGATGGTCAGGGAGCCGCCCTCCTCGGCGTTGCGCGCCGCGCCGAAGAAGCGCTTCGGCTTGTGCAGCGCGTTCGAATCCACGCCGCCGGAGAGGATCTTCCCCGAGGGAGGCACGGTGGAGTTGTAGGCGCGCGCCAGGCGGGTGATCGAGTCCAGCAGGATGACCACGTCCTTGCCGCCCTCCACCAGCCGCTTCGCCTGCTCGCTCACCATCTCCGCCACCTGCACGTGCCGCGTGGCGGGCTCGTCGAAGGTGCTGGAGACGACCTGCCCGCGCACCGTGCGCAGCATGTCGGTGACTTCCTCGGGCCGCTCGTCGATCAAGAGGACGATGAGGAACGCGTCCGGATGGTTGGCGGTGACGGCGTGGGCGATGTCCTGCAGCAGCACGGTCTTGCCCGCGCGCGGCGGCGCGACGATCAGGCACCGCTGCCCGAACCCGATGGGGTTGAGCAGGTCGATGATCCGCGTGCTCATGTCCGTGTTCTTGTGCTCCAGGTTGATCCGCCGGGTCGGGTAGAGGGCGGTGAGGTTGTCGAAGAGCAAGAGCTGCTTGCCCTCGACCGGCTCCTGGAAGTTGATCTCGTCGACCTTGAGCAGCGCGAAGTACCGCTCGCTGTCCTTGGGCTGCCGGATCTGCCCCTTCACCATGTCGCCCGTGCGCAGGTTGAAGCGGCGGATCTGCGAGGGCGAGACGTAGATGTCGTCGGGCCCGGGCATGAAGGAGAAGTCCGGGCTGCGCAAAAAGCCGAAGCCGTCCGGCAGCACCTCCAGCACGCCCTCGGCGGTGATCAGGGCGTCGCTCTTCTGCGCCTGCAGGATGTAGAAGATCAGCTCCTGCTTGCGCAGCGCGCCGGGCGCTTCGATGTTCAGCTCCTTCGCCAGCTTGGCGAGGGCCAGGATCTTCATTTCCTTCAGCTCGGACAGGTTCATCTGGTCGGGGAGCGCTGCTCGCCTGGAGAGGCGGCGCGCGAATGAGGAGGACTTCTTGGGAGCGGCGTGGACTGTAGGGGAGGAGACGGGTCCTGTCAACGAAAGCCGTAGCTTGCCGCATTTTTGCGGCCGGCGCCGAAGCGGACCATGCTCAACCGTCCGACCCCGGGGGGGCCATGAGTGCAGCCATCGTTCTGCTGGTCGCCGCCGTCGCCGCGGCACCGGGGGCCGAAACGGAGTCCGCTCCGGCGGCGGAGATCCCGCTCTCGTCCGCTTCGGGGGACGCCGTGGCCGCGTTCCGGCGCGGGCGGGACCTCTTCGAGTCCTCCCGCGAGTTCGAGGCGCGCGCATTCTTCGAGAAGGCCGTCGCCCTCGATCCGCAGTTCGCCTTCGCCCATGCCATGCTGGCGCAGTGCCCGGGCGTGACAGGCGCGACGAAGAGGCTGGAGCGCGCCGTGGCCCTGGGCGCGCGGCTGGGCGAGGCCGAGCGGGCGATGCTGGACTACTGGCGCGCGCTGCAGCAGGGCGACGACTCCTCCGTGGAGGGCACGCTGACGAGGCTCGGGCAGGTCGCGCCCGGCGACTGGCGGATCCAGCTGCTCCTCGGCGAGCGGGCCGTCGATGAAGGGCGCGCGGAAGAGGCGGTCGGGCTCTTCCGCCGCGCGGTGGAGCTCAATCCGCAGGCGGCCGAAGCGTACAACCACCTCGGGTTTGCCCTCTCGGATCTCGCCCGGCACGACGGCGCCATCACCGCCATGCGCCGCTATGCCGCCCTCAAGCGGGACGACCCGAACCCGCTCGACTCGCTGGGCGAGGTGCTGCTCCGCGCCAGCCGGCTCGAGGACGCAGAGGCGTCGTTCCGCAAGGCGTCCGCGAATCCGCAGTTCTGGTACGCGGCCGCGGGCGTCGCGACGGCGCGCTTCTTCGGCGGCGACTTCGAGGGAGGACGAAAGGCCCTGCGCGACGAGCTTCCGCTGGCGCCGGACGCCGCGGTGCGGGTGCGTTTGGAAGTGCTCGCAGCCTGGAGCCTGCTCGCCGAGGGCCGGCGCGCGGAGGGGCTGTCGGCGCTCGACGCCGCCGAGCAAGAGGCGCGCGGCGCGAACGTCCCCGCGCTGTACGCGCAGCTGGCCGTGACCCGCGGCGCATTCCACGTGCTCGCCGGGGAACCGAAGGCGGCGTTGCCGTTGCTCGACGCGGCTGTCGAGCGTGCCGCCGGCAAGAAGCTCTCGGGGGCGGACCAGAACGCGGTCCGGCGCGCTGCCGCGAGCTGGCGCATCCGTGCGCTCGCGCAGGACGGACGAACCGGCGAGGCTGCCCGCCTCCTCAAGGCCCTGGAGGCGGAGGCGGTCGCGCCCAGCAACCGCGGCCTGGCGACGGTGGTGCAGGGCCTGCGGCCGGTGCTGGCCGAGGCGAAGGGCGACCTCGCGGGCGCGTTCACCGAAACCGCCCGTTGCGCGGCGGTGGACTGGCTCTGCCGCATGCAGCGGGTCCGGCTGGCCGGACTCAACGGGGACCGCCTTGCCGCCGAGGAGGCCGGCCGCGCTTTGCTGTCGGAGCGCCGCCGCGACACCGTCTGGAGCTCGCTCGAACCTACGTACCTGTGGGTCTGGGCCCAGCTCCGGCCCGGGATCCGCAACTGACCATCCGCAGCGCCGATCGGTTAGATTCCGGCGCCATGGAAAACCCCGCCGCTCGCGCGGAGGAGCTGCGCGCGCTGCTCCGGGAAGCGAGCCACCGCTACTACGTGCTCGACACGCCCACCCTCAGCGACGCGGAGTACGACCGCCTCTTCCGGGAGCTGGAGCAGATCGAGGCCGATCACCCGGACCTGATCACCGCCGACTCGCCCACCCGGCGGGTGGGGGCGGCCCCGAGCGAGAAGTTCGCCAAGGTCACCCACCGGCGCCAGATGATGTCGCTGGCGAACGCGATGCGCGAAGAGGAGTTCCTGGAGTTCGACGCCCGCGTCCACAAGCTCCTCGGCGATGCGCCGGTCCGCTACGTGGTGGAGCCCAAGCTGGACGGGCTGGCGGTGACGCTGGCGTACGAGAAGGGCCGGTTCGTCCAGGGCGCCACCCGCGGCGATGGCCTCACCGGCGAGGACGTCACCGCGAACCTGCGCACCATCAAGATGGTCCCGCTGCAGCTGGCCGGCGATCCGCCGGCGCGCTTCGAGGTGCGCGGCGAGGTGTTCATCAACAAGCGCGATTTCGTGCGGATGAACGAGGAGCGGGAGAAGGCCGGCGAGCCCACCTTCGTGAACCCGCGCAACTGCGCGGCGGGCTCGCTCCGGCAGCTCGACCCGCGCATCACCGCCCAGCGGCCGCTGAGCATCTTCCTCTACGAGGTGGGAGAGACGCCGGGCCTGACCTTCTCCACGCACTGGGAGAAGCTGCAGAAGCTGCGCGAGCTGGGGCTGCGGACAAATCCCGAGAACGAGCTCTGCGAGAGCGTGGCGGCGGTCCAGGACAAGTACCGGCGGATGATGGGAAAGCGGCACGAGCTGCCCTACGAGATCGACGGGAGCGTGATCAAGGTCGACTCCGAGGACCAGCGCCGGCGCCTCGGCGCGGTCTCGCGCACGCCGCGCTGGG
>JBGQLA010000380.1:0-4753 GCA_041499865.1 Deltaproteobacteria bacterium | reverse complement strand
CAGGTTGACGAGCACGCCATAGCAACCCAGCACGGTGAGGCCAAGGACCGCAATCCAGACGCCGCTTCCTCGCATCCCTTTCCGGATCAGTGCATCGCCGGCGACTTCCAGGATTGCAGCGGCGAAGAGCACGGCCAACGCGGCCGCTTTCCCGGTCTCGATTGCCCTGAAGTTCATCCTGTCACTTCTTCCGATTCCCTTCGACGATCTGCGCGCGAAGCGGGGCCGGCGCGTGCCGGCGGCTGAACCAGACGAGCGAGGCGGACCCGACGAGAATGGCGGCGATGGTGAGCGGCGCAACCATCCGGCGGGAAATCCTCCCTCGCCTCCGCTGGCTCGCCTCGCGTGGCAGTTCGGCCAATGGCCTTCAACGCCACCGTCGCGCCCGACTCGAGGTCGGTGGCCTTGAAGATCGACGCCATCCCTCCCCGGGAAAGCAGCTCAGTCAGCTGGTACTGGTCGAGCCTGTCGCCGGTGGAGAGCTCGCGCATGCGGACCTCAGTGCAACTCGTGGCTGGCGATGACTTCCTGGGCGCGCGAGTCGACCAGCTCGCCCTCTTCGGCGCTCTGCCCGCACACCATCGCGATGAATCGGGAGCGGTCGGGCTGCATCGCGATTTCCATCCAGCCATCGCTGAGCCAGAACGGATCGGGCTCAGCGGGCGCGGAGTGATTGAGCACCCGGCGCGCCTGGTGGCGGTGGAGCCGATAGAGGACCCGCTCCTGCGAAGTGATGACCGTTCTCTCCTTGCGCGTCGCTCTTCCCGGGAACACGCATCCAGCGCAGAGCACCGCGAGGAGGGCGGCTTTCGAAATGGAGGTCATCGGAGCCACTTCGTTGATTCCGCCGTCTGCTCAGCAACAGTTGTGCCGCCTCGATGACGCACCGGCACCTGCATTGCGAAAGCCGAGGGATAACGCTCCTTGCGGAAGTCGCTCCGGCCCGGATTCAAACCGCAGGCCGGAGCAACTTGCATTGCAACACGCAATGCCTTGCGCTGCCGGGCCCGGCGCTTCGCAATCCACGTCAGAGGCGCGCGGGTGAAACCGCCCCCCACTCCGGCTCCTTTGCTACCCGGTTGCTACCAGCGGACGACGCTGCAGGGACCGCGCTAGAATTCGCTGCGGAAAAAGATCCTTCTTCCGGCGACGTAGAGTGGATCGCGCGAGAGCTTGAACGTCTCTGACCGGTGAGGCTTCAAGGCAAACGCACGCCAGATGCGGCTGATCGTGCTCTGGCTCAGACCCATCGTCTTGGCCATCGAGCGCGTGCTCCATTGCGTCGCGTCTCGAGGCTTCGACTCCAGCGTCTTCGCGAGCACTCGCTCGACGTCCGCGTCGCTGATCGTCCGTGGTGCACCGGGACGAGGCTCATCGAGCAAACCATCCAGGTCATCACGGGCAAAGCGTCGGCGCCATCGGCCAACGGTAAGCCGATTGCAGCGGAGTTTCCTTGCGATGCGTATGTCTGACCCGCCGGCCGCGCACTCGAGTACGATTTGTGCTCGCTGCGCCAAGCCCTGACCAGTCTTGGGCCGACGAAGCCAGCGCTCCAGCGTCTCTCGCTGCTCCGCCGTCAAAACAAAAGCTGGCATGCGCTGCGCGCGTTGCATCGCGGTAGGCATCCTGACCGTAGATCACGACGGACGCACACTGTCACCCAATTTCAGACTCAGGACACTAGCGCGGCGCAGGCGGCTGACCTAGGGCTTCTGTTGCATCACCGCCGCCTCGGCGGCCTGGAACCCTGTCTTGCTGTGCGTTCCGTCGCAGAACGGCTTGGTAGTCGACCCGCCGCACCGGCAGAGCGCGAACTTCGACTTGCCCGCGAGATCCACCTTCGCGCCCGTCGGGTCGTACAGCTCTAGCGTACCGTCGTTCTCCACCAGGTAGGGTCCATTCGGGCGGCAAGTGATCTTGATCGGCATGCCGCCGCTGTACCGCGCGGCCGCCGCCCGGGGGAACCGTGATTCCCGCGCACTGCTCACGCTACGACGAGTTGAAGGCTCGGCGGTGCGATCCGCGTCGAGAGCGTCGTCGGCCACGGGACGACGTTCACGATAGAGTTGCCGCTCGCTGCCCAGGTATTCGAGCGCGTCGCCGAGGGCTGGACCCCTGACGCCATCGCGACAAGGCCAGCAGGTTTCACCGAGTCTCCTTCCTTTTCATCCACGCTGCTCGCCTCTGCTCGAACTTGTCGTTCCACACCGGATCCAGGGGCTGGCCCGACTCGTAGCGGCCCTTCGCGTCGAACGCGTAGAGGTTCGAGCCCTCGTCCATCACCGTGAAGCTGCGCGGATCGGCGCCTTCGACCCTGCGCGCGCCGTACCAGACCGCGTTGCGGTCGCGCGCCCAGTAGCCACGGTAGATCCGCTCCTTCGGCAGCTTCAGCAGCACCTCGAAGGTCGCCACCTCGGCCCGCTCGAGCCGCTGGCCTTCGAAGGAGATCACGCCGTCTGCAAGCTGGAAGCCGGCGCCGAGGTCGAGGACTTTGCCGCCGCCCTGCAGCACCTTCACGATCACCAGCCGCTTCGAGTTGGTGACCTGGCGGCTCTCGATCCGGTACTCGTAGCGGTGGTCACGCGCCGTGCTCGCGGTGGGCGTCTCGAAGGTCGCGGCGTCCGGCAGGTCGAACCGCTCCCACGAGTCGACCCGGTAGTTGGTGCGGCCGACCGGTTCGCTCTGACCCACGTCGCCAGACTCGCGCCGGGTGTAGACGCCGTTCTTGTCCTTCACCAGCTCGCCCAGCAGCGGCTCGAACGTCGCGACGTCAAAATCACGACCCGGCGAACCCGGCCTCACCGCCCAGACCTGCTTCACCACGCGGATGCGCACCGAGGTCTTGTCGGCGCAGAAGCCACGACCGATGTCGTGAAAGCTCGCCACGTCGATGTTCGGAATGGGGTTCCCGTTGTCGAAGACGTGGCTGGCGTCGACGGTGAGCCCGCACACGGTCTTGAGCGTGCCGCGGTCGATGTTCGTCACGCTCTCCCAGTGGTACTCGGCGGTGAGGAGGATCCCGTTGTTCTGCGAGTACTTGCGGAACCAGAGCCCGCTCGTCGTCTCAGCGTAGCCGTTGCCCAGCCACTTCGGGGTCCCGACCGGGCCGGGCCGCGCAGTGCCGCGTTGGCGCACGAACGTCACCGGCTGGTTCTTCTCGAAGGGAATCGTCAGCCGATCACCCTCGAGCTGGTAGGTGACGACGGCCTCCGGATCGCCGGGCCGCAGCCGTTCACTCTTGCTCGGGTCGACGAGCCGGACCGTCTTGTCGTCGGCGACCCAGAAGAACGCGCCCTGGAAAAACGCGGCGAGCCCGTCCTCACGGAGGTCGAGGACGAGCTTCGGGTTCAACTCGGCCTCCCAGGTTCCGATCAACGCAGGAGGGTTCGCCGCGAGGGCCGTCATCAGCAGCGCCGAGGCGATCACGCGCCCACCCTGAAGACCGCCTCCAACTCCGTGGTTTCGAAAGGAGGGCCGCCCGGATTACCGCCACGGCGCCGCTCGACGATCTTCAACAGATCCTCCTGCAGCGGCTCGACCTTCACTCTTGCAATCTCCGCGTGAGGGAAGGACAGATAAGGGGCATTCCTCCTCCTCACACAAGATCGAAGTTATCAGAGCGCGGGGAGGCTGGGCTACACGCCTCCGCGCAGGGGTATGGCAGCGGCGGAGGATGCGGTCTAGGCTGCGCCGTCATGAACCACCCTCGATTCGCCCCGTCGCTCGGTGTCGCCGCGCTGCTGTCCGCGTGTGCCGCCGGCACGCCGGCCGTCCAGCGCGGGACCGTCGCGCAGCGGCCCGACACGTTCGTCTCGCTCGCCGAAGTCGACCCATCCATCGTCATCGAGCTGAGATACTTCGAATCCCACAACTTCATGGGCCATCCGGTGCGCGGCTACAAAGCGGAGAAGTGTCTGCTCACCAGACCCACCGCGCTGGCGCTGAAGAAAGTCCAGGACGACCTCCGGCCCTTCAACCTCTCGCTGAAGGCCTACGACTGCTATCGCCCGCAGCGCGCGGTCGACACCTTCGTCGCCTGGGCGAAGGACTTCGCCGACGACAGGATGCAGGCGGAGTTCTATCCGCGCGTCCCCAAGGACCGCATCTTCCGCGAAGGGTACCTGCTCGAACGATCCGGCCACAGCCGCGGCAGCACCATCGACCTGACGGTGATCGCGCTGCCTCCGCAGCCGCAGGAGACGTACAAGGACGGCGACAAGCTCCGCGACTGCGGGCTGCCCGCCGGCCAGCGATTCGGCGACAACACGCTCGACTTCGGCACCGGGTACGACTGCTTCGACGCGCTGGCCAACGTGGACAATCCTGCGATGACGGTCGATCAGAAGACGAAGCGGCTCATGCTGCGGGCGCTGATGGAGAAGCACGGCTTCAAGCCGTACCCGCCGGAGTGGTGGCACTTCACGCTGCGCGACGAGCCGTATCCGGAGACGTTCTTCGACTTCGAGATCGAGTAGGAGAACGCCTCCGGGCGTCAGGGGCGCATCCAGACGTCGTACGCGTGGTGCGTGTCGAGGTACTCGCGCACCGAGGCGATCTTCCCGTCGCGCAGCGTGATGGCGAAGTGGTACTGCTGCCGGTAGCGGCGGCCGTTTCGCAGGTCACCGCTGGACTCCACCTCGACGGCGACGCGATCGCCCTCTGCGATCGAGCCCAGGACCGTCATCTTCAGGCCCCCCTCGAGCTGCTCGATCATCCGGCGGAAGAGCCGGCCGAGCCGCTCCTTGCCGTACGT
>JBGQLA010000379.1:0-4794 GCA_041499865.1 Deltaproteobacteria bacterium | reverse complement strand
GTCGTTCACCGAACGCGGCCCCGAGCGCAAGAGCTCGACGATGCGGAACCGGCTGGGCTCGGCAAGAGCGGCGAAAGCATCGACCATGGTCCAGAGTATGCCACTCCGTGCATATTCCTATCAAGGCATATACACATGTCTTCGACGGCGCGCGCCTTGACTTCGAAGCGACCCGGTGCCCACATCGTCGCCCGAACGAGCCCCCCTTTGCGACCGAAGTCGGATCAGGGTTTTCGCGCGAGCGCCGGCACAAACGATCCCGGCGCATCGCGACGGAGAACGCACATGAACGTTCGACCTGGAGTGGTCGCGATCTTCCTCGCCGTCTTCGCGATTTCCCGGGACTGACTATCTTCACGACCTCGCGCCCCGCTGCCCGGGAACGGCGCGGCGGAGTACGGGTCAGGAGGATTCATGGCTTCACTGTCAGGAAAGCGGGCGTGGGTAACCGGTGCGAGCAGCGGGATCGGCGCTGCCACCGCGCGGCTGCTCGCCGAGCACGGCGCGCAGGTGGTGCTCTCGGCGCGGCGGGAGGATCGGCTGCGCGCGCTCGCTCGGGAGCTGGGCACCGCGGTGGTCAAGCCGGTGGACGTCGCGAACCGGCGGGCGATGGAGCGCCTCGGGGAAGAGCTGGAGGCGATGGGTGGAGTGGACATCCTCATCGCCAATGCAGGGCTGATGCCGCTCTCGCCGATGATCGAAGGCCGCGCCGACGAGTGGGAGCAGATGATCGACGTGAACATCAAGGGTCTGCTCTACTCGATCCGCGCGGTCTACCCCGGCATGGCGAAGCGAGGGCGCGGCCACATCGTCAACCTCGGCTCCGTCGCGGGCCGGGTCGCCAACAAGAACGGCGCGGTCTACAGCGGGACCAAGTTCGCGGTCCGCGCCATCAGCGACGCGCTGCGGAAGGAAGCGCTGGATTACGGGGTGCGGGTGACCGACGTCGAGCCCGGGGCCGTCGCCACCGAGCTGCCGCTGTCGATCCGGTACGAGCCGGCGCACAAGGCGATGACCGGGCCCGGCGGAGGGTACGCTCCGGGGCGGGAGATCCTCGAGGCGGAGGACATTGCCAACGCGATCTATTACGTGGTCTCGCAACCCGAGCGGGTGACGGTCTGCGAGCTCCTCATCCGGCCCCGCGCGCAGGAGCGGTGACGACGCCAGCGCCCCGTTGGACGAGCCCAGGTTCCAACGCCTCGAATCCCTGGGACTCTTCCGCGAGCGCTTACGTGATGGGCCAGGTCTGCGTCGCGAGAGAATGGCGCGGCCAGGGCGTCTTCGATCTCCTCTACCGTGCGCAGCGCCGGCACCCGGTACCGGGACGCGACCGACGACTGGGCCCTGCTCCGCTGGGACTGGTCCGATCCGCCGGCTTTACGGACGTTTCCGGATTCGGAATAGTGGCGCAGCTCGCTTCATCCTCGATAGGTGGGCCACGCAATCCGGCGCGGTCAGGGATGTGAGGAGTCGATATGAACCAGGTGCCCCGAACACGTCTGCTCCGTTCCTTCGCCGGGCTGACCCCGATGCTCATCCTCGCCGCTTGCGCCTCCTCTCCGCGGCCGCAGCCGTCAGCCATTCCGGAGAACATCCGCGTCCCCGAAGGACAGGTGCTGCTGCTGCGCGCCGCGGCTCGCGGCGCCCAGATCTACACGTGCAAGGCGAAGGCAGCCGAGCCGGCGGCGTTCGAGTGGGCGCTCAAGGCGCCGGGTGCGGAGCTGTTCGATCAGGGCGGCGCGAAGATTGGCCGCCACTATGCCGGGCCGACCTGGGAGAGCGCCGACGGGAGTCGCGTCGTAGGCGAGATGGTGCAGCGCTCGCCGGTGCAGGGCGCAATTCCGTGGCTGCTCCTGCGCGCGACCTCGCACGAAGGAGCAGGCGCGTTTGCCGGCGTCAACTACATCCAGCGCGTCGACACGGTCGGCGGGGTCGCACCGCCGGCGGGCTGCGACGCGGCGCATGCAGGCGAGGAAGCGCGCATCGACTATTCCGCCAACTACGATTTCTACGGCTCGCGTTGAGCTGTCCGCGGGTCATTTCCCGCCGGTCGGAGCCACCAGCTTGGGCGATTCGTGCACGATCTTGCCGCCGTCGTACGCGGCAAACGCGACCGTTCCCACGCCGGCCAGCGCCGCGAGGACCACGATGAGCTGCAGCCAGCGAGGCAGCAGCGTGTCGCGGTCGCGGCGGACCTGGCGCCACCACGCGTAAGCGCCGATCACGCCGGCGATGAGCACAATCCACAGCGCCACCTCCGCCGCCTCCTCGTGCTCGTGGATCATCTCGGGGACCACGTACCACTTGTTGCGCATCACGTCCGACGCCTTGTCGCCGGAGAAGAACACCGGGAAGATGCTCAAGCCGGCGAACGTCAGCGTGGCGAGCGCGTAGAGCCAGATGCTGCGCCGGCCGGAGAAGAGAGCGACCACGGCCGCGGTCGCGGCCATGACGATCAGGATGATCGGGAAGTGATTGATCAGGGTGTGCAGGTACGGCCAATTCATGACGCTCTCCTGCGAACGGTATTTGCCATGGTCACGCTCCGCTGTCGCGCTCGTTCGGCGCGGCGCGCCCCGTTCGACTACACCTTCAGGCGCGCGCGCAGCTCGCGCTTGAGCAGCTTGCCGCTGGGATTCTTCGGCAAGCTCTCCACGAACACGACACGCTTGGGCACCTTGAAGGCGGCCATGCGCGACTTGCAGTACTCGGTCACGGTCTTCTCGTCGAGGGAGTGGCCCTCCTTCACCACGATCACGGCCGTGACCGCCTCCACCCAGTACGGATCCGGCAGACCGATCACCGCGACCTCCGCGATGTCCGGGTGCTGGTAGATCTTCTCTTCCACTTCCCGGCTCGCCACGTTCTCGCCGCCGGACTTGATCATGTCCTTCTTCCGGTCGACGACGGTGATGTATCCCTCCTCGTCGATGGTCGCGAGGTCGCCGCTGTGGAACCAGCCGCCCTCGAAGGCAGCGGCGGTGCGCGGCTCGTCGTTGTAGTAGCCGCGCAGCAGCTGCGGCGAGCGGTGGACGATCTCCCCCACCTCGCCGAGGCCGACGTCCTTCATCGCGTTGTCGACCACGCGCGTCTCCACGTTCAGCACCGCCCGCCCTGCCGACCCGGCCTTGCGCACCTGGTCCTCGGGCTTGAGCACGGTGGCGAGCGGCGCGATCTCGGTCTGGCCGTAGAAGTTCCACAGGCGCACGTTGGGCAGGCGCCGGCCGATCTCCTCCAGCACCGCCACCGGCATGATCGAGGCGCCGTAATAGCCCTTCGCCAGCTTCGAGAGATCCGCCTTGTCGAACTTCGCCGAGCGGAGCAGCGCGATCCAGATCGAGGGCGGGGCAAAGAACGAATTGGCGCCGTGCTTCTCCAAAAGGGCGAGGATGTTGTCCGGCGTCGGTTTCCCGGTGAGGACGCTCGTCGCGCCGACGTAGATCGAGGGCCCGAGAAACACGTCCAGCTGCGCGCAGTGGTAGAGCGGCAGCGCGTGGAGCACGCGGTCGCCGGTGGCGATCTCGCCCTCGAGGATGCAGCTCACGTACTCCCAGAGCAGCGCCTCGTGCGTCAGCATCGCTCCCTTGGGCAGCGACTCGGTGCCGCTGGTGTAGATGATCTGCGCCAGCGAGCTGCCCTCGACCTCGCTCTCGATCGGGCGGGCCGGCGCCGCGAGGAGCGCGTCGAAGGTCAGCATCCCTTCCGGTGCGCTCGAGCTTTCCTCGCCGGGCAGCCAGATCAGCCGCTCGACCTTCGTCTCCCGCGCTGCCGCCTGGCTGCCGAGGTCGACCAGGTCCGGCCCGACTGCCAGGAATCGTGCGCCGGCATGCCGGAGGATGAAGGCGGCCTCGTCGGCATTGAGCATGAAGTTGATCGGCACCAGCACGGCGCCCAGCCGCGCCAGGGCGAAGCGGAGCGCCGCGAAGGCGTGCGAGTTGCGGGAGAGGATGGCGACGCGATCGCCGGTGTGAACGCCGATCCCGGCGAGCCCGGACGCCGCCCGATCGCAGATCTCGTCCAGCTCGGCGAACGTCCAGCTCACGCCGCCGCAGACGATCGCCGTCTTGCGCGGATGGCGCGCGGCGCTGCGGTGCAGGACGTCGCCCAGGGTCTGCCTCCAGAGATTCTGCATGCCGGCCTCCGGCGCCAGAATGCCACGAGGCTGGGCGAAGGTCAGCCGGCCCGGGCCAGGTCTTGCTCTGGCACTTCGGCCCCACCCTCGCGGCGGAGCTGATCGGCATCCATCTGGGACGGCGACTCCTGACCCGAGCGTCGGTGCGACTCAGTCCTTCTGCTTCACCCGGACCGTCTTGAGAAACGGAGGCTGGTCATTGGATTGAGGTCCAGGCAGTCTCCTTGGGAATTGGTGTCCGCGTCCGCCGAAGCGCCATCCACAGACCGAGCGAGCAGAACAGGGCACCGAAGGCACCGACCAGGATCGGGATGGCCTTGTTCCACCAGCCGCGGTCGATGCGCGCGTCCGCTGGATGGAACGGGTCATAGAGAACGGCGACCGTGTCGCCCGTGCGGTAGGAGGGCGGATTCGCGCTGATCGAATCCTTGAACCTGTGCTTCCGGCCTTCGTGCTCGAATTCCACCACCGGCGCCCAGGTGGTGCCGTCGCTCGAGTGGTTGGCCGACAGCTCGACGACGACGCCCGTGCCGCGCACGGCCCTCTCGAGAAAGAGCTCGGTCTTCTTGTGGAGATGGACCCCGAGACCGGCGAGCCCCGCGCCGGCGAGCACGAGGACGGGGATGGCGAAGCGGTTCGTCTTCTGCTGGCTCCGGAGCGCG
>JBGQLA010000378.1:0-4813 GCA_041499865.1 Deltaproteobacteria bacterium | reverse complement strand
CGCGCACCAGGCCAGCGTCTCCTACAGCGAGCTGAGGCCGCGCGGGCGCGAGATCGCCGGCACGCTGCGCTTCGCGCTGGTGGACCTGCGCACGCAACTGCGCATCGACGATCCGCGCGACCCGCCGGCGCCAGCGCTGACGCGGCTCTTGCTGGAGCCGTTCGCGATCAAGGCATCCGGCCAGCCGTGCGCGCTGCAGCCCGGCGTGACCGCCGGGATGGACGGCGAGGACGGCCTGGCGCTGCACGCGCGCTGGACGTGCCCGGTGGATGCCGGAGAGCTTCTCGTCCGCCCCGGGTTCCTGGAGTACTTCCCTCCGGGGCACACCCACCTCTCGCGCATCGAGTTCAGCCCGGGCGAGATCTCGCAGCGGGTGGCGCAACGCGACGATCCCTCGTTCGAGGTCCGCCGCACGCGGTCGCCCGGGCGCGAGTTCTGGAGGTTCCTGCTCCTCGGCGTCGAGCACATCTTCACCGGCTACGATCACCTCGCGTTCCTCCTCGGCCTCCTCCTCCTCGGCGGCTCGGTAGGGCAGATGGTGAAGATCGTCACCGCTTTCACGGTGGCGCACTCGATCACGCTCGCGCTTGCCGCCCTCGACGTGCTCGCACCACCGGTACGCGCCGTCGAGGTCCTGATCGCCGCCAGCATCCTCTTCGTCGGAGCGGAGAACCTGTGGGCGCTGCGGCGGCGGGAACCCGAGTCCGCGCTGCGCCACCGCTGGCTGCTCACCTTCGCCTTCGGCCTGGTGCACGGGTTCGGGTTCGCGGCGGTCCTGCGCCAGATGCACCTCCCCCGCGCAGCTCTTGCGACCGGCCTGGTCTCATTCAACCTCGGGGTTGAATGTGGGCAGGTGTGCATCGTGGTGGTCGCGCTCCCGTTGCTCCGCTCGCTCCAGAGGGCGCGCGCCTTCGCCCCGCTCGCCTCGGCGTGCGTGGCCGCGCTCGGCGCATTTCTCTTGGCCGCGCGCCTGCTGTCCTGACGGGCGGTCCGGCGCTTGCAACGTCAGCCTCCCGGTTCATGGCCAAGCAAGCCGTCGTTGGAATCGTCAGCGCGATGTTGGCGCAAGCCCTCGTCATTCCTGCTGCGTGGGCGAAGGAAGACCCCGCGAGGGAAAACCACGTGGTCGTGGCCGCCACCGGCAGCGCCGCACCCGGTGGAGGGACCTTCTTCCGCTTTCTCACCCTCGCGCTGAACGAGCACGGCGAGGTCGCGTTCGACGCGTTCCTGCTCGGGAGCAGCCGGGAAGGCATCTTCCTCTGGGAGCGCGGGACGTCGTCGGCGATCGCGCGGGCCGGGAATCCCGATCCCGCCTCCGGAGACTTCGCCCTCGTCGGCTCGCCCGCCATCGACTCGCGCGGAAGCGTCGTCTTCAACGGCGATGCAGGGCTCTTCCGCGCGCACGGGACGAGGATCGATGCGATCATGCAGGACGGAGCCCCCGCTCCGGGCGGGGGAAACTTCGTCGGACCTCCGGCGAGCCACTCCTCCAACTCCCACGGCGCGGTTGCCTTCCTGACGGGTATCGCCAGCGAGGAAAGCACGACGGGCATCTTCCTGCGCAGCGGGCACCGAACCGCGGCGATCGCTCGCGACAACAACCCTTCGCCGCTCGGCGGGACCTTCATCTTCTTCGGGGACCCTGTGGTGGGACGCGGCGGCCAAGTCGCCTTCTTCGCGGGGATGACGGGCGGGCCGGGTGATTTCGGCATCTTTCGCGGTGACGGGGAGGGTGAGACCAGGACCATCTTCGGCGCGAGCCAGCAGGCGCCGGGCGGTGCGACGTTCATGGACTTCGGCGATCCCGTCATCAACGAACGCGGGCAAGTGGCGGCGGTTGCCTTGCTGGAGAACGGATCGGGCCAGGCGGGCCTCTTCCGCGGCGACGGGCGCGAGACTTCCGTCATCGCGCTCGATGGCGCCAGCGCGCCCGCCGGCGGCAAGTTCACGGCGTCGTTTTTCCAGCCCCTCCGAATGAACGATCGCGGGCAGATCGCATTCAATGCACGGCTCACCGCCGGCACCAGCAACGGCGGCATCTTCCGGAGCGACGGCAGCACGATGACGGCCGTGGCCCTGCTGGGGACGACCGCGCCCGGAACGGCGGGAACGTTCTCGTCGTTCGGAGACATCCGGATCTCGGAGGACGGCACGATCGCATTCATCGGCACGCTGGCGATCGGGGTCGGGGGCGTCGATGTCACCAACAACAGGGGCATCTGGTTCGGCACTTCCGAACGCGACCTGCGACTCCTCGTCCGCACGGGCGACGTCATCGCGGGTCGGACGCTGACCAGCCTTCCCTCCACCTTCGGTCAGTTCGACATGAACGAGCGAAGCGTCGTCTGGGCAGGCGGCTTTCCGGAGCGCTCGGCCGCGATCATCATCTCGACCATCGACGAGAAGCGCTGAGCAACCCAACGAGATCCGCCATCGTCGCGTTTCGTGGCCTCGCCGGAAGCCGCTCGACGCAGGGTCTGGGAGGCGAGCATCACGTCCGCGGACGGAAAGCTGGTCGCGAAGGGCAGCGTTCGCCTGCTGTGCCTCGACCAGAGTCGCGAAATCGCCGGCAGCTCGCCGGAGGGGAAGCTGAAGTGAGCCTGCGTGGCTGACCGGAACGTTCCTGGCGCCGGTTGCACGGATATGCGAGCCTCCCTGGCATGGGAAGCACGGTCGAAGCCTCGCTCGCGATCCTGAACGGCTATCTCGGAGACTACCTCACGAGGACCGGGAACGGCCTCGCGACCGGGATGACGT
Source organism: Deltaproteobacteria bacterium (assembly GCA_041499865.1). GTDB lineage: Bacteria > Myxococcota > Myxococcia > Myxococcales > 40CM-4-68-19 > 40CM-4-68-19. The sequence continues at coordinate 2,056 of JBGQLA010000378.1, read as the reverse complement.
TCGTCACGAAGGTGCGCAACGGGAGGACGGTCCGGCTGGACCGCGCTTCTCTCGAGCGCGCGTATCCGGCGGCCTCCCGGCGCGTGGCGGTTCTCATCCACGGCCTGATGTGCACGGAAGGCATCTGGGAGATGCGCGACGGCAGCGACTACGGAGCGCTTCTCGAGCGTGACCTGGGCATGACGCCGATCTACGTGCGGTACAATACGGGGCTTCCCTTCGCTGAAAACGGAGCGAGCTTCTGCCGCGCGCTCGAAGCTCTCCTGGCCAACTACCCCGTGCCGATCGAGGAAATCGTTCTCGTCGGGCACAGCATGGGGGGCCTGGTCATTCGCAGCGCCTCTCACGTGGCATCGCTCCAGGGATTCCGCTGGCTACGGCTCGTCCGCCGCGCCATCTACGTGGGAACTCCGCATCTGGGCGCGCCCCTCGAGCGGGTGGGGCGTGCGGTCACGAAGCTGCTGCGGGCGGTCCCCGACCCGTACACGCGCCTCATCGCCGACATTTCGGACCTTCGCAGCGCGGGGATCAAGGATCTGGGCAACGGTCTGCGAGACCCGCACCATCCGGTTCCTTTGTTGCCGGAGATTCAGCACTACCTGGTCGCCGGCTCGCTCTCGGACGACCCTTGGATGGCAACGCTCTTCGGCGACGCGCTCGTCCCGGTGCCGAGCGCGACCGACGGTCACGTCGATCCCAGGCGCGACTTGATTCCGCCGAGGCACGTGAGGCTCATGAGCGGCCTCGGCCACTTGACGCTGGCCCACCACAGCGACCTCTACCCCAGCATCCGTTCATGGTGCGAAGAGAGGCAGTCATGACAACGGCGACCGTGAAACGGCTGCGCGGCCTCGCCGCCCTGCTCGGGGATGCGATGGAGCACGGCATTGCCGCCGTCGAGCGACTGCACAAGGGCACGGCGGCGCGACCGTTCGCCATCCTCGAATGGATTCCGCCGACGGCGTTGCCCACCCGCGTGGTCCGCGTCGTCCACGACGGGGTCTCGTCCGTCGTGTACGGGATCATCCTCCAGGGCGGTCGGCTCATGCGCAAGACGGTTTCCGTCGCCTTCGACGCCGCCGAGCGGGTCGCCGTGGGGACACGAGAGGACGACGAGCTCTCGTAGGCACCTGGACGAGGGTAGATCCCGGTACGGCGGTTTCGAGATGAAAGGCTGCGCGATCGGCCTGACCGTCCACACGGGCTGGGCGGCGTGCGTCGCCGCCGGCGGGAGCTTGCGTGCGCCCGGATCGAAGCGCGCGAAGAGATCGAGATGCTGGGAGACGCCGAGCGGTTCGTCTTTCATCGAGCGGCGGAGATGAATCTCGCCAAGGCGAAGCGTTCGGTGGCGCGCGCGGAGGAGGCATGAAGGAGCATGCGCGCCGCCATGCACACGTTCGCGTCGATGTCTCGGCAACACCGTGCGCTGAGCAACTCCGCAAGAATGCTGGAGGGGGCCGCATACCCGCCTGGGCTGGCGTGCGGCGACGCATCTCCCCCGGCTGAATCTACTCCCGCGAATTCGCGATCCACGATCGCCGAACTCAGCTGTAAGCTGCGCACATGAGCGCCTTGGGCCTCCCGGCGATGGAAGAGAAGGTGCTGCGGCTCCTGGCACCTGCGACCCGACCTCTTCCCCGCGAGCGACCTCGGCACGATCTCCGTAGACCTGACCCAAACCGACGCAGAAGTTGTGCAACTTGGGCTCAAAACGGGATCCACACGCCCAAGAACGTCTCGCAACCTGCCGGAACGAAAAGAAAATGGTCAGAGCCGCCCTGTAAGCCGGATTCTGTCCCGCCGGGTCGTTGCCTCCCCGGCGGCGACGGACATTCCTCTAGGACCGGCGTTGCCGCCGGCCTCGAGCGAGCTACCCGGGAGCGCGGCGGGCAACCGCATTGCTCCCCTATGTGCTCTTGCTCCGGGTGGGGCTTGCCGTGCCGCCCGTGTCGCCACGGGCGCGGTGCGCTCTTACCGCACCGTTTCACCCTTGCCGGCTTGCGCCGGCGGTTTGTTTTCTGTGGCGCTGTCCCGCGAGTCGCCTCGGCTGGCCGTT
>JBGQLA010000377.1:0-4823 GCA_041499865.1 Deltaproteobacteria bacterium | reverse complement strand
CGGCGCGCCGGCGAGGATGTTCTTCACGCAGAGCATCGCCGTCATCATCGCGTGGTCCTGGTTGTTGTACTTGTGCATCCCGTTGCGGCCGACCAGGTGCAGGGTGGGGAAGCGCGCCGCCAGCTCGCTGCGGATCTTCTCCACGTTCTGCGCGTACCCGTCGTCGTACACCGGATACGCCTTGGGCTGCCGCACCACGCAGCCGTCCACCACGTCCGCGGCGGCCGCGAGCCCGATCTGCTGCAGCTCGCGTTTGCCCAGCTCGATCAGCTCGGCATCGCTCGCCGTCCAGACGCCGTCGCCCTCGAAGCAGAAGTACTCCAGCCCGTAGCAGGCCATCGAGGGGTCCGGAACCATCTCCGGCGACCAGGATTTGAAGTTCTGCACCCGCCCGACGCGCACGGCGGGATCGTGGATGTAGATCCAGTTGTCCGAGAACACCTGGCGGTCCTTGAGGATCAGCACCACGGTGAGGAAGTCGCGGTAGCGCAGTCGCCCGGCCGCCGCGCGCGTCTCCTCCTCCAGCCGCGGGGTGAGCCCGAGCGCGAGCTCGCGCAGCGGGGCGGAGGAGATCAGGTGCGCGGCGCGCGTCTCGTGCCCGGTCCCGGCGCGATCCACGTGCGTCAGCGTCCACTCGCGCCGGCCGGCGTCGAAGGCGCAGGCCACCACCTTCTCGCCCATCCGCACCGCGCCGCCCATCTCCCGCACGCGGCGGGCGCACGCCTCCCAGATCATCCCGGGGCCTTTGCGCGGGTAGCGGAAGGAATCGATCAGGGTCTTGATCACCGCCGACTTGTCCTTCGGCTTGCGCCTGGGGAACAGCGCGTTGCGGATGGCCGAGCCGAGCGCGAGGCCCTTGATCCTTTGCGCCGCCCAGTCGGCGGAGATGTCCTTGCAGCTCATCCCCCACACCTTCTCGGTGTAGGTCTTGAAGAAGATGCCGAACAGCCTGCGTCCGAACTGGTTGCTCACCCAGTCCTCGACGCTCTTCGGATCGCGCACGGGGAAGAGGCGGGCTTTGGCGTACGAGAGCACGCAGAGCACGGACTCCAGCACGCCGAGCTTGAGCAGCGCCTCGGCGGCGCGCAGCGGATAGGAGAAGAACTTCCCCCGGTAGAAGATCCGGGAGGAGCGCGGGCGCTCGAGCAGGTCGTCGGGGAGGAGCTCGGTCCAGAGGTCCTCCACCTCCTTCGACTTGGAGAAGAAGCGGTGCCCGCCGATGTCGAAGTGGTAGCCCTTGTAGCTGGCGGTCCGGGCGATGCCGCCGACCAGCTCCGGATCGGCCTCGATCACCGTCACCGGCACGCCCGCTTTCGCGAGCAGATATGCCGCGGTGAGGCCGGCGGGACCCGCGCCGATGATCGCGACCGGTTTTGCGCGCATTCGGGCCGCATTCTCTCCCGCGCGCGCCGCGGTTCCAAGGAATCGTTCGCGAGGGAGGAAGCGTGCGCCCGTCGCGAAACGGCATACACTGTACGCATGCGGCGCGTGCTGATCGCGGACGACGAGGAGTCGATCCGCCACGTCCTCTCCGAGCTGCTCCACGAGCGGGGCTACGAGGTGCGGGCGGTCTCCGACGGCGAGGAGGCGGTGCGCGAGCTCTCCTTGCGCGACTACGACGCGCTGGTCACCGACGTGCGCATGCCGAAGATGAACGGCCTCGACCTGGTGCGGGCGGCCCAGACCGTCTCGCCCGAGACCACCATCATCGTGATGAGCGCCTACGGGTCGCACGAGCTGGCCATCGAGGCGATGAAGGCCGGCGCCTACGACTACCTGGGCAAGCCCTTCCGCCCCGACGAGGTGCTCCTCGTCCTCCGCAAGGCCGAGGAGCGCGAGCGCCTGCGCAGGGAGAACCTCCGGCTGCGCGAGGAGGTGTCGCGCCGCGCCCCGCAGCTGGTCGCCGAAGGGCCGGCGATGAAGGAGGTGATGCGGGTGGTGCAGAAGGTGGCGCCGACCCCCACCACCGTGCTGATCGAGGGCGAGAGCGGGACCGGCAAGGAGCTGGTCGCCCGGGCCCTCCACGCTCTCTCTCCCCGCGGGGAGCGGCCGTTCGTCGCCGTGAACTGCGGCGCGATCCCGGAGACCCTGATCGAGAGCGAGCTGTTCGGGCACGCCAAAGGCGCCTTCACCGACGCCCGCACCGCGAAGCGCGGCCTCTTCGAGGAGGCGGACGGCGGGACGCTGCTGCTCGACGAGATCGGCGAGCTGCCGCTCCTGGTCCAGCCTTCGCTCCTCCGGGTTCTGCAGCAGGGCGAGGTGCGGCGGGTGGGCGACAGCCGCGCCGCCCGGGTGGACGTGCGGGTTCTCGCCGCCACCAACCGCGACCTCGGCGCGCACGTGCAGGCGGGGCGCTTCCGCGAGGACCTCTACTACCGGCTGAACGTGGTCCAGCTCCGCCTTCCCCCGCTGCGCGAGCGCCAGGACGAGATCGCCGTGCTCGCCGACCACATCCTCGCCCGGCACGCGGAGCGGATCGCCATGCCGCCGCGCCGACTCTCTCCCCGGGCGCTGGAGCTGCTGCAGCGCTACCGCTGGCCCGGCAACGTGCGCGAGCTGGAGAACGCGCTGGAGCGGGCGCTGGTCCTGGCCGAGGACGAGGAGATCGGGCCGGAGGCGCTGCCAGACGCGGTGCAGCGCGCGGTGCTGCCCGAGCCGCCGCCCTCGCACCCCGATCCCGGCGATCTCTCGGTGAAGCGCGCGCAGCGGGCGCTGGAGGCGGAGCTGATCCGCCGCGCCCTGGAGCGGACCCAGGGCAACCGGACCCGGGCGGCCGAGCTCCTCGAGCTCTCCCCGCGCGCGCTGCTCTACAAGATCCGGGAATACGGCCTGGAATGACCGCCCCGAGCGGAGCTCGGGGCGGAAGATACAGCGTCGAGAGGCTCGTCCCGATCTCACAACCGTTGAGGCTTCCCTCTGCATCCTGACGATGTGTCCCTCTAAAGCCCGAGAAATACCCACTTTTCCCTTCTCCGCGCATGTGCGCCGCGCACCCGCAATGCGGGTGAAGTGACGGGTCAGTGCTGGGTCAATGACCCTTCAATGCCGGACGGTTCCTTGACCGCCCACACGGTATCGATCCAAGGATACTGCCTGCTCGCGGAGGGGCCGCGTGAATCGAGTGCAGAAATTCAGGGAGGCTGCGTTGATGGCCAAGGCCGAATTGGCCCGCAAGGCCGGCGTCTCCGAGTCGACCATCGATCGCATCGAGTCGGGCCACGATTGCCGGATGGAGACCAAGCGCAAGATCCTCTTCGCGCTCGGTTTCAGCATCCAGGAAAGCGGAAAGTTGTTCCCGCGTCCCAACGGCGGCACCGGCCGGCACCGCCTGCTGAGGGGCTGATGGATGTTTTTTTTGGGCACCCCGGCGGCAATGTTAGCGTCGCGGCAAGGGTGTTGACGCCCGGCGAGGAAGGCTGAGGGGGCATGGCAAAGAGCAAGCTCGCGCTCGGACTCGACATCGGTTCGTCCTCCGTGAAGCTGGTCCAGCTCAAGGAGGCGAAGCGCGGCTTCATCCTCGACGCCTTCGGGGTGGCCAACCTGCCGCCCGAGGCCATCGTCGACGGCGCCTTGATGAACTCCACCGCCATCGTCGAGGCCATCCGCGGCCTGGTGGCCCAGTACAAGCTGAAGAACCGGGAGGCGGCGATCGGGGTCTCCGGGCACTCGGTGATCATCAAGAAGATCAGCATGCCGAAGATGACCCAGGAGGAGCTGGAGGAGAGCATCCAGTGGGAGGCGGAGCAGTACATCCCCTTCGACGTCAAGGACGTGAACATCGACGTCCAGATCCTCACCCCCGCCGACGTGGACACCGGGACCGGCCAGATGGACGTGCTGCTGGTCGCGGCGAAGAAGGACATGATCAACGACTACACCTCGGTGGTCTCCGAGGCCGGGCTCTCCCCGGTGGTGGTCGACGTCGACGCCTTCGCGGTGCAGAACTCGTTCGAGATCAACTACGAGCTGCCCCGCAACGAGACCATCGTTCTGGTCAACGCCGGCGCCAGCGTCTGCAATATCAACGTGCTGGCGAACGGCCTCACCACCTTCACGCGCGACGTGACGATGGGCGGCAACCAGTTCACCGAGGAGATCCAGAAGCAGCTGAACGTCAGCTACGACGAGGCGGAGAAGCTGAAGGTGGGCGGCGACGCCGCGCAGGACTCGGAATCGGTGGTGCCACAGGAGGTGGAGCGCGTCATCCAGGGCGTCGCCGACCAGATGGCCGGCGAGATCCAGCGCTCGCTCGACTTCTACACCGCCACCGCCGCCGACTCGCACATCGCCCGGCTCTACCTCTCCGGGGGCACCGCCAAGATCCCCGCGCTCTTCAAGGTCATCGAGCAGCGGGTGGGCGTCCCGGTCGAGATCCTCAACCCCTTCAAAGGGGTGGAGATCGACAACCGCCGCTTCGACCCCAACTACGTGATGGACGTCGCCCCCTCGGCGGCGGTGGCCATCGGGCTTGCCCTGCGCAAGTCCAACGAGCGGTAGGAGGACGCGCCGATGATCAGGATCAACCTCCTCCCCGTCCGCGCCGCCAAGAAGCGCGAATTCGGCCGCCAGCAGCTGGTGCTCTTCGTGCTGCTGCTGGTGCTGGCGGGGATCGGCAACTACTTCGTCTACAACCGCTTCGAGTCCCAGCTGAAGGGCCTGGACAAGCAGATCGCCAACACCCGCGCGGAGATCGCGCAGCTGGAGAAGACCATCGGCGAGGTGAAGTCGATCAAGGACGACAAGAAGGCGCTCGAGGACAAGCTGAGGATCCTCGACACCTTGAAGAAGGGCCGCACCGGCCCGGTGAAGGTGCTCGACGAGCT
>JBGQLA010000376.1:0-4830 GCA_041499865.1 Deltaproteobacteria bacterium | reverse complement strand
GCCGTCGTCGATGGAGAGGCGGTAGCCGAGGCAGAGATTGTCGCCGTCGGCCTGCGGCTCGAGATCGAGCGACATCGCCAGAGGCTCGCTGTGCGGCCCCATCCCCTGGGCGAGGCTGAGGTGCACGGGGCGGCCTTCCTCGCCCACCAGCATGGGGCTGGCGAGCAGGTCGCCGGCGCCGTTGCGCACCTCGATGGAGTAGAGGATCGCGTCGGATCGCGCCTCCTCGGGGCGGAGCGGCCCGAACGTCATCTCGGCGCCGAGCAGGCCGAAGGCGAGCCCCAGAACGGCGGAGAGAATCCGCGCAACTGCGGGCCGGCGGCGCTGCATCGTCTGCTCCCTCCGAGAAACATCGTACTCTTTCAAGGCCAGGGCGCAAGGTCAAGGCGCGCGGATGGTCGCCCTGCTACACACTCGCGATGAATGTGATTTTGCTGCGCTTTGCCCTGGCGATCTGGGCGGGCGGCGGGCTCGCGGTGGCGCTCGGGACGCGCTCGATCTTCCGGGCCGCGGAGACCCGCAGGCAAGGCGGCCTCTTCTCCGGCGCGGTGCTCTCCAGCTTCTCCAGGCTGCGCTGGGCGGCGGTGGCGCTGACCGCGATCGCCTGGCTCTTCCCGCGGACGTCGGGCCTGTGGTGGGCCACCGCCGCGGCCGTCCTGACGGTCGCGCACGCTCCTCTCGATGGGCGCATCCGTGCCCTGCGCGAGCAGCTGGGCGGGTCCACCGAGGGCCTCGAGCCCGGAGACCCGCGCCGCAAGCGCTGGGGAGCGCTCCACGGGGCCAGCGTCCTGCTCCTGCTCGGGCAGATCGCGTGCGCCGCGGCCGGGCTGGTGCTCGCCGCGTAGAGCTTCCGCGGCGCGTGTCGGCGCGGCGCGCACATCCGTTCGCGGGCATCGGCCGGGCGAGTGAAATTTCCTTCGACGCGCAGCCCGAAACGGGAGAAAGTGCGCTTTGCGGAGCCAGCAGTCGGATGCTAGCGTCCGCGCGCGTTTCCCCTCCGACGCAAGGCGTTCATGTTCAACGGTTTCTACAAGCTCTTCTCCCGCGACCTGGCCATCGATCTCGGCACCGCGAACACGCTGATCTACATCCGCGGGATGGGGATCGTCTCCAACGAGCCCTCCGTGGTGGCGGTGCAGCAGGAAGCGCGCGGCGGCAAGAAAGTCCTGGCGGTGGGGAAGGAAGCGAAGGAGATGCTCGGCCGCACGCCGGGCAACATCGTCGCCATCCGGCCGATGAAGGACGGGGTGATCGCCGACTTCGAGATCACCGCCGCGATGCTGCGCTACTTCATCCGCGCCGCGCACAACCGCTCGACGCTGGTGAAGCCGCGCATCATCATCGGGATCCCCTCCGGCATCACCGAGGTGGAGCGGCGCGCGGTGCGCGAGGCCGCGGAGAGCGCCGGCGCGCGCGAGGTCTACCTGATCGAGCAGCCGATGGCCGCTGCCATCGGCGCCGGGCTCCCCATCACCGAGCCGTCGGGGAACATGATCGTCGACATCGGCGGCGGGACCAGCGACGTGGCGGTGATCTCCCTCGCCGGCATCGTCTACGCGAAGAGCGTGCGCGTGGGCGGCGACAAGATGGACGAGGCGATCATCCAGCACATCAAGCGCAAGTACAATCTGCTGATCGGCGAGCGCACCGCCGAGCTGATCAAGATGGGGATCGGCAACGCCTATCCCAGCGACGAAGTGCTCACCATGGACATCAAGGGGCGCGACCTGGTCGCCGGCGTTCCCCGCACGCTCACCGTCAGCTCCGACGAGATCCGCGACGCCCTCGCCGAGCCGGTCAACGCCATCGTCGAGGCGGTGAAGGTGACGCTGGAGCGCACGCCGCCGGAGCTGGCGGGCGACATCGCCGATCGCGGCATCGTGCTCGCCGGCGGCGGGGCGCTGCTCAAGAACCTCGACGCCCTGTTGCGCGAGGAGACCGGCCTGCCGGTGTTCCTCGCCGAGGACCCCCTCTCCTCGGTGGTGATCGGGGCGGGAAAAGCGTTGGAAGAGCTGGACATCCTCCGCCAGGTCTGCTCGCCCGCGTGAAGGTGGTTAGAATCGAGCCGGTGCTGACCGTAGCCAAAGAGCGCCTCTGGGAAGCGTACGTCGGCGAGATCGGTCGCTGCCGCAGGCGGGTCGACGAGCTGCGCGGCAAGTATCCGAGCGCCACCGCGCAGGAGCTGGCGCAGCGGCTGACCGACACGAAGAAGACCTGGGCGTCCACGGGCGGCGCGATCTCCGGCCTGTTCGGGCTGGCGCTGGTGCCCGCCGACCTGGTCTTCGTCACCGTCCTGCAGCTCACGCTGATCATGGAGATCGCGGTGCTGCACAGGGTGAACCTCAAGTCGGGCCGCGCCAGGGACGAGGTGTTCGAGGTGCTCGGCTACTCGAACGGCGCCGATACCGTGAACCTCGCCGGACGCGCGGGACCCAAGGTGGTGGCGCGGGTGGCGGAGAAGGTGCTGACCAAGCGCGGGCTGGCGCAGCTGGGGCGCGTGGTCCCGGTGCTCGCCTCGCCCGTGGTCGCGTACCTGAACAACCGCGATCTGCAGCGCGCGGGGCAGGCGGCGATGCGCTTCTACGGCACCATCCGCCAGCTGCCCCGCCGCCGCACCGCTTCCGCGGTGTAGCGGCTACTTCGCGACGTTCGCGGCCAGGAACTTCACCGTCTTGTCCCAGGCGTCCTTCGCCGCCTCGCCGTTGTACTTGCCGCCGGAAGGATTCGCGAACGCGTGGTCCGCGTCGTAGGCGTGGAACTCGTGCTTCACGCCGGCCTCGGTGAGCGCCTTGTCGAACTGGGCCACCTTGTCCGGCGTGATCCAGCCGTCCTTGTTCGCCCAGATGCCCAGCACCGGGCCGTGCAGGGTCTTCAGCTTCGCCACGTCCATCACCGGCATGCCGTAGTGGATGATGGTCGCGTCCACGTCCTTCGGATCGTTGAGGGAAGCTTTCAGCGACTCGCCGCCGCCCATGCACCACCCGAGGGTGGCGACCCTGGCGCCGCCTGCGTTCTTCTTCAGCCACTCAAGGCCGGCCTCCTCGACCTGATCGCCCCACTTCTCGTCCTTCGCCGCCATCAACTCCTGCGCCTGCTTCGGATCCTTCGCCACCTTGCCCTTGTAGAGATCGATCGCCAGCGCCAGGTATCCCTCGCCCGCGAGCTGATCGGCATGGTGCTTCACCCAGTCGTTCAGCCCCCACCATTCGTGGATCACCAGCACCGCCCCGCGCGCCTTGCCCTGCGGGCGCGCGACGTAGGCCTGCGAAGGCTGTCCCGCGACCTCCAGGTTCGTCATCGCGCCTCGCGGCTTCGGCGCGTTCGCGTCCAGGGGGTGCGGCTGGTGCGCCGGCACCGCGCTGTCCTTGTCGGAAGCGGCGCCGGCGTCGGCGTCGGCCGCGCCGTGCAGGTGGGCCTGGGCGATGAGGAGCGCTGCGAGAACGGTCAGCATGGTTTCACCTCGGGGAATAGACGGTGGGATCGGGAACGCCCGCGTCGCGGAATCCCTGCGCGCGCAGGCGGCAGGAGTCGCAGCGGCCGCAGGCGCGCCCCAGGGCGTCCGGGTCGTAGCAGGAATGGGTGAGCGCGTACGGGACGCCGAGGCGCACGCCCCGCCCGATGATCTGCGCCTTGCTCAGCTGAAGGAGCGGAGCGCGGACGCGGTAACGCGCGCGCCCCTCGACGGCCGCGGCGGTGGCGACGTTCGCCAGCTTCTCGAACGCCTCGATGAAGGCGGGACGGCAGTCGGGGTATCCGGAGTAGTCGATGGCGTTGACCCCGATGTAGAGATCCTCCGCCTGGAGCGTTTCCGCGTAGCCGAGCGCCAGCGCGAGCAGGACGGTGTTGCGGGCCGGCACGTAGGTGACCGGGATCCCCTCGCCGATCGGCGCGTCCTTGGGGACCTCGATCCCGGCGGTGAGCGCCGATCCGCCGATCGCGCGCAGATCGAGCGAGACGATCTTCAGCGGCGCCGGGAGCGCCGCGGCGACGCGTTCCGCCGCCTTCAGCTCGTGCTCGTGCCGCTGCCCGTAGTGGACGGCCAGGGCGTGCGGCGCGAACCCGTCCTCCCGGGCGATGGCCAGGCAGGTGCTGGAGTCGAGCCCGCCCGAGAAGAGGACGACGGCCGGACGCATCATAAGCTAACGCCGCTGAGGGAATACGTGACGGCGCAGGGCAGAGCGCACCGGCAGGGTGTCGCCGAACCCGCGTCCGTCAGCAGGTCGACCAGGGTCCCGCTGATGCCGGTGACCGGCGGGAGTCCGCCGTCGGCGCGGAGCGCAAACGGGCCTCCGGCGTTGAGGAACCCGTCGATCGTCTCGGTGATGTCGACGTCGCAGACGCACGCCGTCTGTCCCTGGGCGACGGGATCGCCGGTGAAGTGGAACCCGCCGTCGGCGAGCACGTCGCTCTTCTTCAGACCCTTCCCGGGGGAGACCAGCTGCAGCTCCGGGCCGCCGTCGCTGCCCGTCGCCACGCAGAGGGTGACCCCCTTCACGAAGGGAGGGTCCAGCGCCAGCAGCAGGGGACCAGCGTCGGTTCCGGCGTCGGGCACGGCGATGCACTCGCCGGCATCGTGCCTGGCCGTGAAGGTCAAGGCGTATTCGCCGACGACGCTGGTGTTCGGCGGGCACTGCAGCCCGGATTGCTCCGGACAGCCGGCGAGCAGCGCGCAGAGCAGCGGGAGGAGGATTCTTCGCATCAGTTCGGGGCCGACGATGCGCTGGAGGCCGTCCGCGCCAGGGCGGCGGCGGCGGACTGCAGGGCGAGCTCCAGCCGCGGCTCGATCTCCACCGCCTCGAGGACCGTCTGGCGGTCGCGCGGGCTGGAGAG
>JBGQLA010000375.1:0-4842 GCA_041499865.1 Deltaproteobacteria bacterium | reverse complement strand
GTCGAGGCCGAGCTGCTTGCCGAGCCGCTCCGCCCAGAAGAGGTTCGTGCCGCCCTCGTAGAGCGAGACGATGTTGTGGTTGTCGAGTTCGGGGAGGATCCACTCCTTCTTTCCCCACACGCCCGAGCCGTAGGGCCACTGGGTCGACTTGTAGCGGTCCTCGAACAGCTTGATCCAGTGGTGCGCGTCGCGCCGCTTGAGGTCCTCCATGTCGTGCTGCACTTCGAGGAGCGCGCCGCAGGACTTGCACCGGTAGATGACGGAGTTGATCGGATACCGGGCGCTGCAGCCGGGCTCGATGCACTGGAACCAGCTCTTCTCGGCCGTGCGCGGCTGCATCCGTCTCCTCGATTCGTCGAAGCGCAAGGATAGATGACCGCGCCCCGCCGGCCAACTCCAACGCTGCTACGCGCGCAGGCCCCGGGGAATGATCGCGTGGCCGAGCAGGTCGAAGGCGCCCTGGACGGCGAGGGCGAGCAGGGCGGCCGGGATGGCGCCTTCCAGGATCAATCCCGTGTCCGCGAGCCGGATCCCGGTGAGGATGGGCTGGCCGTAGCCACCGGCGCCGATCAGCGCGCCCAGCGTTGCCGTCCCGACGTCGATCACCGCCGCCGTCTGGATCCCCGCCAGCATGGAAGGCGCGGCGAGGGGAAGCTCGACGCGCGTCAGCACCGCGCGCGGCGGCAGCCCCAGCGCCTCGCCCGATTCCCGCAGCTCCGGCGCGATGCCCGCAAGGCCCGCGTGCGTTCCCCGCACGATCGGCAGCAGGCTGTAGAGGAAGAGCGCCACGATCGCCGGGCCGGCGCCGATCCCGAGCAGCGGGATCATGAACACCAGCAGGGCGAGCGATGGCACGGTCTGGATCGCGCCCGTGACGGCGAGGATGCCCTGGCCGAGGCGCGGCAGCCGCCAGGCGAGGATGCCGAGCGGGATCGCCAGCGCGACCGCCGCGGCGAGCGAGACCGCGACCAGGAAGAGGTGCTCGAGCGTGCGCCGCGCGATGCGCTGGGCGGCGCTCCGGGAATCGGCCGTGGAGGAGATGGAGAGCTTCGCGCTGAGGAAGTCGGAGGCGACCTGCGCCTCCGGAACCCGGTCGATGAGGGCGCGGGCGTTCAGGGCGATCATCTCGCGCGCCGAGATCGCTCCTTCGAGCCGCGCGAGGGCGCGCGCCGCCGCGGCAGGAACATCGGCGCGCTGGAGCAGCACCGCCTCGTAGTGCGGGAAGGCGCCCCGATCGTCCTCGAGCACCACCAGATCGCCGGCCTGGATCTCCGCGTCGGTGGAGTAGAGGTCGGTCGCCGCGATCTCGCCGGCGCGCAGCGCCCGGTAGGCGAGCGCGTGCTCCATGCCGCGCACGTGCGCGTCGGAAAAGCCGTACAGCTCCCGCAGCCGCGGCCAGCCGTCCCGGCGGCGCATGAACTCGTTCGTCAGCCCGATCTCCAGCTCTGGCCGCCGGGCCAGGGCGGAGAGCGAACGGATCCCCAGCCGGGCCGCGTCGGCGCGCCGCATCCCGATGGCATAGGTGTCCTCGAATCCGAGCGCGCCGCCCATCCGCATCCCGAGCTCCGCCAGCGCCGGCGCCAGCTCGCGCCTTCCGCCGAGCAGCTCCTGAGCGATGGTCCCGGTGTACTCCGGATACAGATCGATCTGCCTGGCGCGCAGCGCTTCCCAGAGCACGCGCGTCCCGCCCAGCTCGCGCCGGTGCTCGGCGGCGATGCCCGCGGCGCGCAGCGTCTGCACGGCGATCTCCGCCAGGATCACCGACTCGGTGAACTGCTTGGATCCGACCTGCAGGGTCGCGGCCGCCGCCAGCGCGAGCGCGATCACGGCACGCGCCTCTGCGCCCGGACGAACCGCGCGACGAACTCGTCCGCCGGGGCGTGGGAGAGCTCCGCGACCGGTCCTTCCTGCACGATGCGGCCGTCCCTGAGCAGAACCGCGCGGGCGGCGAGGAAGGCCGCCTCCGCGAGATCGTGCGTGACCAGCACCACCGTCTTTCCCAGCCGCGCGAAGGCGTCGCGCAGGTCCTGCTGCAGGTCGAACCGGGTCATCGGGTCGAGGGCGCCGAGCGGCTCGTCGAGGAGCAGCACGTGCGGATCGAGCATCAGCGCGCGCATCAGGCTGACGCGCTGCGCCTGGCCTCCCGAGAGCTGACGTGGGAACCGGCGCAAGGAATCGGCGGGAAGCCGGACGATGGAAGCGAGCTCCTCGATGCGCTGATCGATCCGGCCCCCGTCCCAGCCAAGGAAGCGCGCCACCAGCGCCACGTTCTCGCGCCCATCGAGGTGGGGCAGGAGCGCGCCGCCCTGGACCACGTAGCCGATCTGGCGCCGGATGGCGGGAAGCCCTTCCCGGGGCAGAGGCTCGCCGCGGAACCGGATCACTCCCGCGTCCGGCCAGACCAGCCCGTTCAGCATCCGCAGCAGGGTCGATTTTCCCGCGCCGCTCGGCCCGATCAGCGCGGTCGTCGTCCCGGCGGGGACCGACAGATCGACCGGTCCCACCGCCACCGATCCGCCGTAGCGCTTCACCGCTCCGGCCGCTTCGAACACGGGCGTCACCGCGGAGGAGGGTATCCCGCGCCGGACAGCGCGGCGAGCGCCCCCCCGCCGGCAACTCGCCGCGCGCGCGCGGCAGGCGCACTTTCGTTCCGGAGGACCGAATGGAAAGCATCAAGCACGCGCTCGGGGAGACGGTGGGCGGCAAGGTGGTGGTCGGCCTGCTCGACGCGGTCAAACGCGGCGACCCGGATTCGATCGACGGGACCCAGGCGCTGGCGCAGTTCGACCGGCTCACCCGGGGGCTGCACCCGGTGGAGTTCCTCTCGGTGGTCCGCGAGGCGCTCGGGTTCCTCTCCCGGCCACAGCGGCTTGCCCTCGGCGAGCTGCTGCAGGCACACGCCAGGTATTCGCAGCTGACCACGCCGGGCCTGATGAAGCAGGGATTGCAGGATCCGAACGAAATCGCGCCTTCCCTGCAGGCGTTGCACCAGGAGGATCCGGAGCTGGTGGTGCAGCTCCTCGGGTCGGAGTTCCGGGATCTGCCGGTGATGAAGCTGGCGCTGGCGGCGTTGGCCGGAGTAGCGGGAAAGCACAGCGTGCTGCCGGCAGGGCAGCTTCGCTGACCGTCCTGGGCTACGCTGGCGCGTGTTTCGATCCTGGTACGCGACCTGCCCGCGCGGCGCGGAGGAGGCTCTCGAAGGCGAGCTGCGCGCCATCGGAGCGAAGGGGATCCGCGCCGGACGCGGCGGGGTCCGCTTCACCGGCGAGAGGGAGATCGCGTTGCGCGGCTGCCTCGAGCTGCGCACGGCGCTGCGGATGCTCGAGCCGGTCGGCGAGTTCGCGGCTGTCAACTCGGACGAGCTGTACGCCGCCGCCGCCGCGCTGCCCTGGCCGGAGCTGGTTGCCCCCGGCCAGACGCTGGCGGTCGCCGCCAGCGGGCGCGCCGAAGGACTGACGCACACGCATTTCGTCGAGCAGAGGCTGAAGGACGCGGTGGTCGACGTCCTGCGGGAGCGGGCGGGCTTCCGCCCCGACGTCGATCCGCGCTCGCCCGACGTCCTCATCGTGGTGCACCTCGCGGGAGGGCAGTGCAGCGTGTCCCTCGATCTCGCCGGCGACCTGCTCTCCAACCGCGGCTATCGCGTCCGCACCGTCGAAGCGCCGCTGCGCGAGGCGCTGGCGGCGGCGATCGTTCTGTACTCCGGCTGGGGTGCGGACACGCCGCTGCGCGATCCGGTCTGCGGCTCGGGAACGCTGGCGATCGAGGCGGCGCTGTTCGCCAGCCGCCGGGCGCCCAACCTCGCCCGCCAGCTGGCCTGCGAGCGGTGGCCTCGCACCGCCGCCGCCGACGGCCCCATCCTGAAAGCTCTCCGCGACGAGCTGACCTCGCGCGTCGTCGCGCCGCCGCCGATCTTCGCGTCCGACCGCGACATCGAAGCCGTCGATGCCTGCCGCGCCAATGCCCGCGCCGCGAAGGTGGCCATCCAGGTCGCGCAGGCGGACGTGCGAGAGGTCGCCCCGCTCGAGCCTGCGGGCCACCTGCTGCTCAACGTCCCGTACGGCGAGCGTCTGGAAGCCGGCGGCCGCAAACAGCTGAAGACGTTCTACCACCAGCTCGGAACCGCGCTGCGGCGCCTCGAAGGGCACCGGGCCGCGGTGCTGAGCGCGAGCGAGGACTTCGAGAGCGCCTTCGGCGTGCGCCCGCGCGGGCCGCGCCGCGTCCTTTGGAACGGGCCGCTGCGCTGCACGCTCTATCGATACGAGTTCTAGATCTTGTCGAAGTCCTTCCCTTGAACGTCGTCAGGCAGGTCGCCCTTGCTGTGGGAGCGGCCCTCCTGCTCCGCCTTCTCGAATTCGCCCTTGTGCTGCTCGACGTCGCGCTCGGCATCCAGCCCGGCCTGCACGGTGTCGTTGCGCCGGGCGAAGTCGCTCGCGGCGTCGCGATACTTCTTGTCCGCGGACTTGCTGCCCTCGCCCTCGTTCTGGTTCTTGTCGCCCATGGCGGTCAAGGTGGCGACGGATCGCCCTGACGCCAACGCGTCCCGATCCGTGGGACTTGGCGCTTGCACGCAGGTTCTGCGGGCAGGCGGCCCCATTGCGCAGGATGCGCGGGCAGGTTCCCGCCAGGCTCGTGCGCTCTCCTGAGGAGGGCCACTCGGTGCTGCACTTGCACGCGGGAGGGAGGGGCTTACCCGCGCTGGTTCGCAGCCATCGGTGAGCAGGGAGAAGGGTGATGACTTCGGCACGGATGACGTCGCTTCTGGCGGCACTGTTCGCCGCAGCTTGCGGCCAGGGTGTCCCGCAGGGAGAAGCAGCCCTGGATCGCGGGTCGCGAGCGCAG
>JBGQLA010000374.1:0-4909 GCA_041499865.1 Deltaproteobacteria bacterium | reverse complement strand
GCCGATCGAGATCGTGCCGGTGCCGCCGCGCGCGCGCCGCGGCCGGGTGCTGGTGGTGGACGACAACCTGGACGCGGCGGACACGCTCGCCGAGGCCGTCCGCCTCGACGGCCACGAGGTGCGCGTCGCCCACGACGGCCCCTCCGCCCTGGAGGAAGCGCGCGAGTTCGTGCCCGAGGTGGTGCTGCTCGACATCGGGTTGCCGGGAATGGACGGCTACGATGTGGTCCAGAAGCTGCGCGAGCTGCCGCAGGTGCGTGGGGCGCAGATCGTCGCGCTCACCGGATTCGGGCAGCAGAGCGATCGCCAGCGGGCGCTCTCGGCGGGCTTCGACGATCACCTGGTGAAGCCGGTGGACCTGGAAACCGTCACGGCCATCCTCCGCAGGCGCCTCGGCGCAGCGTGAGCGATCAGCCGGGAGTCCCGAGGGCGTCCTCTCCGTGCCGCCGGAGCGTGCCGAGCGCGAGCTGGCCGGCGGCGGAGGCGAGGCCGATCAGCAGGCAGGCGGCCCAGAGCACGCCTGCGCCGAAGCGCCCGAGCACGAACGACCCGGCGGCCGGGGCCGTCAGCGCGGCCACGCCGAAGGACATCTGGAACACGCCCTGGTAGGCGCCGCGCCGGGACGGAGGGGCCGCGTCGGCAGCGACCGCGGGGCCGATCCCGGCCATGACGATCTCGCCCAGCGTCCAGACGCCGATGGCGGCGACGTATCCGGGAAGCGCCCGCACCAGCCCCGTCATCCCGAACCCGATCCCGACCAGCGCGGCCGCTCCGGCCAGGATCCGGTGGCGCGGATACGGCGAGACCAGGCGCGAGACCAGCGGCTGGAGGAGGAAGATGAGCACTCCGTTCAGCGCGATCAGCGAGCCATACGCCGCGGGCGAGAGCCCATGGTCGCGGACGTCGAGGGGAAGGGTGACGAACGCCTGGTTGAAGAGCATCCCCACCAGCGAGATCAGCGCGCAGAACACCACGAACGGCCGGTCGGCGAGCGGCCCCCACAGCGCCTCGCGCCGTCCGGATGCCGGGTGCGCTGGCCGCGTTTCGGGGACGCGCACCCAGACGATGCCCGCGTACGCGAGGGTGGTGACGGCGTCTCCGACGAAGAGCAGGTACCAGCCGTACTTCGACATCGCGCCGCCGAGCGCGCTGCCCACGGCGAATCCGAGGTTCACCGCCCAGTAGAGGATCCCGTACGCGCGCGCGCGATCGGCGGCAGGCACCAGGTCGGCGATCGCGGCCGAGACCACCGGCCGGTAGAGCTCGCCGAAGAGGCCGAGGAGGAGCGCGGCCGCGGCGATGTGCACCGCGCCGCGGGCGAACGCCAGGTGCAGCATGGCGAACGCGCCGAGCACCAGCGCCAGGACCAGCGTGCTGCGCCGCCCCCACCGGTCCGCGAGAAACCCGCCCACCGGTCCCGCCAGCAGCGCGCCGCCGCCGTACAGCGAGACGACCAGGCCCGCCTGCTCCACCGAGAGGCCCCGCTCGCCGGTGAGATAGAGGGCGAGCAGGGGCATGACGAAGCCGCCCAGGCGGTTGATCAGCGCGCCCGTCCAGAGGATCCAGTAGGTCCGCGGAAGTCCGCCCACATCCAGCATGGCGCGCAACCATACTCCGCGCCCGCTGGCGGGCGCCCGCGGCACGGGCTACCTTCCGGCGCCATGGCCACCCCGAAGAAGCGCCCCGTGACGAAGTCGGGAAAGCCGCGCGCCCGCAAGGGAGTGAAGCTGAAGCCGACGGAACTCCTCCCCGCGCAGCTGCGGCTGGATTCGGTGCCGGAGGAGCTGCGGGCGCTCGCCGCGCAGGTGGAGGCGGACGGCGGCGCGGTGCTTTCCGCGTACCGCGAGCCGCTCGGAGGACATTCGCTGCTCTTCGCCGCGTTGCCGGTGGAGAAGGTGGAGCCGACCAGCTACCAGCGCGACGTGTCCGACGCGCACGTGCTCAAGCTGACGCGGGCGATGGACAAGACCCGGCGCTACCTCGATCCGATCATCGCCGTCCGCGAGCCCGACGGGTTCCGCACCCCCAACGGCGGGCATCGCCTCACCGCGCTGAAGGAGCTGGGCGCGAAGGCGATCCTCGCCCTGATCGTCCCGGAGCGGGAGGTGGCCTACCAGATCCTGGCGCTGAACATCGAGAAGGCGCACAACCTGCGCGAGAAGTCGCTGGAGGTGATGCGCATGTACCGCGACCTCGCGCGGCTCGATGGGTCTCGCAAGGAGAGCGAGTTCGCGCTGGAGTTCGAGGAGCCCTCGCTGGTGACCCTCGGCTTCGCCTACGAGCAGAAAGGGCGCTTCTCGGGCGGCGCCTACGCGCCGGCGCTGAAGAAGGTGGACCAGTACTTCGAGCAGCCGCTGAGCCAGACGCTGGCGGTGCGGGAGGCGCGGGCCGTGAAAGTGCTCGCGCTGGACGAGGCCGTCGGCGAGGCGGTGGAAAAGCTCAAGGCGCGGGGGCTCACCTCGCCGTATCTGAAGGCTTTCGTGGTGGCGCGGATCAACCCGTTGCGCTTCATCAAGGGCGCCCCGCCATCGTTCGACGAGCTGATGGAGACGATGACCAAGCGGGCGCGGGGGATGGATCCGGGACGGATCAAGAGCGAGGACCTGGCCCGCAGCTCCGGGCCGCCGGAAGAATGAACCTTCCCGGTGACGCCCTGCATCCAATGGGCAAAACGGAGGAGTGCATGGGCGCAGTGGCGATCGGCAAGGACGACTTCCAGCAGACGATCGAGAAGGGCGGAATCGTCCTCATCGACTGGTGGGCCCCCTGGTGCGGGCCCTGCCGGGCGTTCGCTCCGGTCTTCGAGAAGGTGGCGGAGGCCAATCCGGACGCGACGTTCGCGAAGATCAACACCGACGAGCAGCAGGAGCTGGCGGGCGCGTTCAACATCCGCAGCATCCCCACGCTGATGATCTTCCGGGACAAGGTGCTGCTGTTCTCGCAGCCGGGGTCCTTGCCGCAGAACCTGCTCGAAGACGTCCTGCGCAAGGTGCGCGAGCTCGACATGGATCAGGTCCGGGCGGAGATCGCGAAGCAGCAGTCGGCGCCCGAAGCCGACCAGGTGGGCTGAGTCGCGTCTACCCGCCGATCTTCTCCCGCACCGCCGCGACGATCTCTTCTTCGGTGGGAAATCCGAGCGCCTTCTTCTCGACCACCGGCTCGCCGTCGACCAGGACGACGAAGGAGCCCGGCGCGCCGACCTCCAGATCCGCGGTGAGGCCCAGCTCGCTCTGCAGCACAGCCGCCGCACGGACGGCTCGGGGCTTGTAGCCTCAGGAGTTGCAGTACTGGATCTTGATCATGCGGCGAAGATAACGCCGGCCCTCCCGCCTGCCAGCTTTCGGAACCGGCAGGGGTAGTCGCGCATCCTATATGCGCCGCCGGGTGCATACGTTGGCGGCGGAGACGCGACGATGATCACCCTGCGCAAGGCAAAGGATCGCTTCCACACCCGGATCGACTGGCTCGATTCCTGGCACACCTTCTCGTTCGGCGATCACTACGATCCGGAGCACATGGGCTTCCGGGTTCTCCGAGTGATCAACGACGACACGGTGCAGCCGGGCCAGGGATTCGGAGAGCACCCGCACCGCGACATGGAGATCCTCAGCTACGTGCTCGAGGGCGGGCTCTCGCACCGCGATTCCAGCGGAGGCGGCGGCGTGATCCGCCCCGGCGACGTGCAGCGCATGAGCGCCGGAAGCGGCGTGGTGCACAGCGAGTTCAACGCCAGCAGCACCGAGCCGGTGCACTTCCTGCAGATCTGGATTTTGCCCGAGCGGCGGGGGATCAAGCCCGGGTACGAGCAGAAGTCGCTGCTCCGGCGCGACCTGGGCGGAAAGCTGCAGCTGCTCGCTTCGCGCGACGGCCGCGACGGATCGGTGACCATCCACCAGGACGCTTCCGTCTACGGCGCGGCGCTGGGAAAGGGCGAGCGCGCATCGTTCGAACCCGCGCCTTCCCGCCACGCCTGGGTGCACGTGGCGCGCGGCACCCTCGGGCTGAACGGCCAGGAACTCGCCGCCGGCGACGGCGCGGCGGTGAGCGACGAGCGGGCCCTGACCCTGGTGGGAATCGATTCCGCAGAGGTGCTCCTGTTCGATCTGCCCTAGCGTGTCCAGCTTCGGATGATGAACCCTGTGCTGCTCGCCCTGCTGGCCCCTGCCGGGCGCGCGCACCAGCGCAGCGCCCTGGGACAGTCGGCCGTTGCCTCTTCGGCAACGGCCTTAGAGATCGAGCACGCGCCAGAGGTACCAGCTCGCCACGCTCCGGTACGGACGCCAGCGCTCTCCGTACGCCAGCAGCTCTTTCGCAGAGGAAAGCTCCTTCGCGCCGCGGATGCGGGCGAAACCCTTGCGCACGCCGTAGTCGGTCGCGGGGAGCACGTCGGGGCGGGCGAGCCGGAAGATCAGCAGCATCTCCACCGTCCAGGGACCGATCCCGCGGACCGCGGTGAGCCGCTCGACGATCCCGGCGTCGGAGAGCTTCTCCAGCGCCCTGGCGGTCGCGGGCACGGTGCCGTCCAGCGCCTTGGCGGCGAGGTCCTTGAGGGCCGCCACCTTCGAGCGCGAGAGCCCTGCGCCGCGCAGCTTCTCCTCGCTGATCCCGGCGATGTCCTGCGGCCGCGGCACCCGGCGCGGGTGGAACAGCGCGAGGACGCGGTTGAAGATCGTCGACGCGGCTTTGGCGGTGAGCTGCTGGTACACGATCGATTCCATCAGCGCGTCGAACGGGCTCTGCAGCTCGGCCGGGCGCAGCCGGAAGGGGCCGACCCGCTCGATGAACTTCGCCAGCTTCCGGTCCTTGCCGCGGAGGTGCTCGACGGCGGCGATGGGATCGAACGGCAGCCCGTGATCCACCGCCAGCGTCACGCCCTCGAGCGCGAGCAGGCGCTGCTTCGTCACCACTC
>JBGQLA010000373.1:0-4914 GCA_041499865.1 Deltaproteobacteria bacterium | reverse complement strand
GACAAGCCGGAGTGGTACGGGCTGCCGAAGGACCCGACCGTTCCCACCACCGTCAGCATCTGGAAGCGGGTGATCCACCCCTTGGGCTTCGTGGCCATGGCGGCGGCGATCTTCGGGGCGATCGGGCACTTCATGGCGTTCGGGCCCAAGAAGCCGAAGGACATATCGAGGGAGACCGGGGGTGAGGTATGAGCGAGCTCCGCATTCCTGGAGCGACGCCGGTGATGGGCCCCACCGCCATCCAGGTGGCCCGGGACCGGGAGGACGTGGTGATCGGCGACGAGATCGTCCGGCACCGGCTCTCCTCACGGGTGATCCACTGGGTCGTCGCGGTCTTCTTCTTCGGGACGCTCCTCACCGGGATGCCGATCTGGTCGCCGGTGTTCGGCTGGATGGCGCACCTGTTCGGCGGCCTGTCGGTCTGCCGCTGGCTGCATGCCTGGCTGGGAGTGGCGTTCGCGGCCGCGACGGTGCCGATGATGGTGATCTGGGCGAAGGACATGCTGTTCGACAAGAACGATCGCAAGTTCAACATCGCCGAGTACCTGCGTTTCTCCGACAAGGAGGACCCGAACGTCGGGAAGTACAACGCCGGCCAGAAGTTCTTCTTCTGGATGGTGTTGGCGACCGGCCTGGTGATCCTCCTCACCGGCATCGTGCTCTGGTGGCCGACGTACTTCAGCCAGACGTTGCGATCGATCTCCATCCTCCTCCACGACCTCTGCTTCATCGGGTTCTTCGCGGCCATCGTCGGGCACATCTATCTCGGCACGGCGGCGGAGCCGGGGACGTTCCACTCCATGACCCGGGGCACCGTCACCCGGCCGTGGGCGAGGCTGCACCACCCGCGGTGGTATCGGGATGTGACGGGTGATCGATCCTGAGCAGCGGGCGCTCCAGCTCGCGCAGGAAAATCCGGGCTCGGCCGAGCTGCTGACGTTCGCGGCGGGGCTGTTGAAAGCGCAGGGGGTGGTGCGGGCCGCCGAGCTGGCTGCGGTGGCCTCTGCCTCCCGCCCGGTACTGGAGTATTGCGCGAAGAAGGGCCCTCCGGAGCTGGCGGCCGATGCGCGGTCGGCGCTGCAGGGCGGGTTCGACCAGCGCGTGCGCGCGTACTGGGAGACCGGCGAGTTCGACTACCTGGCGCGCGCGGCGCTGCAGCCCTACGCCCGGATGCTGCGCGAGACGGGGCAGTCGCCGGGGCGTGGCGTGTCCGGCGCCTGCGTGTTCTGCGGAGGCGGCGCGTGGGTGTCGTCGCGCCGGATCCCGCCTGGCCCTGGGACGGGCGAGGGCACCCTGCGGATGTTGCACTGCGCCTTGTGCGCCTTCGCCTGGCAGGTCGGCCGGATCCGCTGCCCCTCCTGCGGCGAGGAGGATCCGGGGAAGCTGCCGTCCTTCTCCGCACCACAGCACTTCGGGGTCCGGGTGGAGTCCTGCGATACCTGCAAGACTTACGTAAAGTCCATCGATCTCTCCCTCGACGCCCGCCGGATCCCGGAGATCGACGAGCTGGTCTCGCTCTCGATGGACCTTTGGGCCACGGAACAGGGCTACGAGCGGATGGAGCCCGGCCTCGCGGGCCTCTAGGCCCGCGGCTCCGCCCACCGGCAGCCCACCACTGGACGCCGCAATCCCATCCCCGCGGCGGAGACGGCCTTTCCTCTGGGCGGAGGCGCTGGAGAAACTCGGCCGGCGGGCGGAAGCCGCGGCGGCGCGGAGGCTTCTGCTCGAGCGGGACCCGGAGAGCGAGGCGGCGCAATCCCTCGACAGCCACGCCGCCGCCTAGGTGGGACGCGCGCTACCCGTACTGCGGGAGCTCCGGGTCGCTCTCCTCCGACGAGAGCGCTGCTTTCCACAGCTCCGCGAGCCGCTCCTGCCGCTCGCCGAGCAGCGCGCCCTCGCCGCGGTACCAGACCTTTCCCGCGGCCGCTTCCGCCTGCACGATCGCGCCCGGCGGCGACTTCAGCGACACGCGCCAGGCCGCCAGGGTGGATGCGGTCTCCCGCATCCGGATGTGCACGCGCTCCCGGGATTTCACCTCGACGGAGTCCATCGGAAGCAGTATGGCACAGGTAGGACGGAAACAGGGAGGGATCATGGCCGAGGTGGCGTACCGGTCCAAGGTCCGGATCGAGCGAATCAAGGGATCGCTGCGGCATGCCTGGCTGCCGGAAGAGCCGCAGCCGGTGAAGTTCTCCACCCATGGCGCGGTGGCGGCGCACTACGGAGCGAAGCCGGGAATGTTCGAGCCGCACGCCACCACGCTCGACTACCTGGTGGCCGCCGCGGCGGGTTGACTGACCGGGACCTACGGAGGCGCGCTGGAGGCGCGCCAGATCCCCGCATCCGCCGGGAAGCTGATCGCGGACGCCGAAGGCGAGGTGGAGCTGGAGGGAAAGACGCTGGTGATCCGGCGCATCCACGTCCGCTTCTCGCTGGAGTGCCCCCCGGAGCAGCGCGAGACCGCCCAGCGCGTGCACGGGTTCTACGCCCAGTCCTGCCCGATCTACCGCTCCATCCACCCGCAGATCGCGGTCACGACGGAAGTGGCGTTCCGTTGATCGAGGCGTCGAGGATCTCGACCGGGTGCGCCGCGGGCAGGTGCGTGCCGCGTTCCCGGAGGATCTTCTGGATCTGCAGCGTGCACCCGGGGTTCGCGCTCGCCAGCAGATCCGCCCGCGTCGAGAGCACGTTCTCCACCTTCCGCTGCCCGATCTGCTCCGCGCTCTCCGGCTGCACCAGGTTGTAGATCCCCGCGCTCCCGCAGCACTGCTCGCTCTCCGGCACCTCGAGCAGCGTGACCCCGGGAATCCCCGCCAGCAGCGCCCGGGGCTGGGCCTTGATCCGCTGGGCGTGGGCCAGGTGGCAGGCGTCGTGCATCGCGATCCGCAGCGGCAGTGGGCGCCGCGGCGCGCGCGGCGTGAGGGTCGCCAGGAACTCGTTGATGTCGCGGACCTTCGCCGCGAACGCCTTCGCCCGCTCGTCGCCCGGAAAGAGGCGGCCGTACTCCTTCAGATGCGACCCGCACCCGGCGGCATTGATCAGGATCGCATCCACCGGCTCGCGCGAGAACCGCTCGATCAGCTCCCGCGCGAATCCCAGCGACTCGTGCTCCCGCCCGGCGTGCATGGACAAGGCGCCGCAGCACCCCTGGCCGCGCGGGACGATTACCTCGCACCCCTCCGCCGCCAGCACCCGCACCGTGGCCTCGTTCACGCCCGGGTTGAACACCCGCTGCACGCACCCCGCGACCAGCGCCACCGTAAACCGCTTCTCGCCCGCCGCCGGCGCGCGCTCCGGCAGCCGGGCGAAGACGTTGTGCGGCGTCACCGCGGGCTGCAAGGCCTCGAGTTGGCGCAGGCGCGGCGGCGCCAGCCGGAGCACGCCGCTGTGGCGCACCAGCCAGCGCAGCCCGCTCCAGATATAGAGGAGGAGGAACGCGGCCATCACCCGCAGCCGCCCCGGATAGGGGAAGAGCTGGAAGATCATCCCCCGGTTCAGCCGGTCCCAGAACCCGCGCGCATACTTCTTCTCCACGTACGCGCGCGTCTCCTCGATCAGGATGTCGTACCGCACGCCGGAGGGGCAGGCGGTGACGCACGCCATGCACCCCAGGCAGCGGTCGAAGTGCGCCGCCACCGTCTCCGTCATCTGGATCTGCCCGGTGCGCAGCCCGCGCATCAGATCGATGCGCCCGCGGGGGGAGTCCATCTCCTCGCCCCAGTTCTGGTACGTGGGGCAGGTCGGCAGGCAGAAGCCGCAGTGGACGCAATCGTCGATCAGCTCCCGTTGCGGCGCGGTCACACGATGAACCTTCCAGGCGCGAGCACGTTGGCCGGGTCGAACTGCTGCTTCACCGATCGATTGACCTCCAACGCCGAGGCCGGCGGCGGACCCCAGTCGCCGGGGACGACGAGCCATCCGCCGAGCGCCATGAGCGCCCGGCGAGCTCCCTGCAAGGCGACGGGATCGACCGCGTCGCAAGACCCCCAGCCAGCCCCCAAGGTCGGCAGCCACTCGATGCGCGCCCGCAGCGGCGCGAGCGCCTTCGCCACCTCCGCCGCCTGGGTGGGCAGAGCGGCGAAGCGGATCCGTACCGCGCCCGAGGCCGGCGCCGGCCAATCGCACTCCTCGAGCTCGCGCAGCTTCTCCCGCTGCGCGCGGACGCCGGCGCCGAACCCCTCGAAGCGGAAGTACACGTCCCACCTGCCGCCCTCGCCGAGCGCCAGCATCGCCGCCGGCTCCAGC
Organism: Deltaproteobacteria bacterium; assembly: GCA_041499865.1. Classification (GTDB taxonomy): domain Bacteria; phylum Myxococcota; class Myxococcia; order Myxococcales; family 40CM-4-68-19; genus 40CM-4-68-19. Next base: position 669 of record JBGQLA010000373.1, on the reverse strand, counting down.
TGCTGCGCCCGGATCCGCCGCACCAGCTCCACCGGATCCGCGCCGCGCGCGCGCAGCGAGAGCGTCTGCTCCGGCAGCGGGTGGACGCGGAAGGTGGCGGTGGCGATGAACGCCAACGTACCGTACGACCCGCACATCAGCTTGGGCAGATCGAACCCGGCGACGGTCTTCACCACCTTGCCGCCGCCCTTTGCCCGGGTCCCGTCCGCCCGCACCACCGACACCCCGATGATCAGATCGCGCACCGGCCCGTACCTCGTGCGCAGCGGACCGAACGAGTTCGCCGCCACGATCCCGCCGATGGTCGCCTTCTCCGGCTGCGGCGGATCGATCGCGAGCCGCTGGCCGTTCTTCGCCAGCTCGCCCTGGAGCTGCGCGAGCGTCACCCCCGACTCCACCACCACCACCTGATCGGCGGGCGCGTACTCCACGATCCGGTTCAGCCGGCTGGTGGAGATCTCTACGTCAGTCGCTGGACCCGGCGGCATCGCCGTCCCGCCGCCCACGAAGAGCACGCTGCGGCCACCCTCGGCGAGCAGCGCCTGCGCCTCTTCGATCGAAGCTGGCGTCAGCCGCGCCACGCTTCTCCCGACAGCTCGGTGGGATGGGGCGTGTACGGCCCCGGCTTGTCGCCGCAGAGCCGCGGCGTGGGGAACACCTTGCCGGGGT
>JBGQLA010000372.1:0-4988 GCA_041499865.1 Deltaproteobacteria bacterium | reverse complement strand
CCGCCGAGCGGTGAACTACGCGATGACCGGGCTCTGCGGCGTCGCGCTGCTGATCGCGCTGGTGCCGCTCGCCTCGTTGCTCTGGCTGGTGGTCTCGCGCGGGCTCGCCGGGCTGTCGCTGGAGTTCTTCACCGCCCTGCCTGCGCCGGTGGGAGAGCGCGGGGGAGGCGTCGGCAACGCCATCGCCGGCACGCTGTACATCGTCGGCATCGCCTCCCTGATCGGGATGCCGCTCGGCGTCGGCGCCGGGGTCTACCTGGCGGAGCGGGGCGATACCCGGCTCGGCGACGCGATCCGCTTCACGGCCGAGGTGCTCTCGGGAGTTCCCTCCATCGTGGTGGGGATCGTCGCCTACGGGCTGGTGGTGCTGCCGATGCGGAGCTTCTCCGCGATCGCCGGCGGCGTGGCGCTCTCGGTGCTGATGATCCCGACGCTCGCGCGCAGCACCGAAGAGTTGGTGCGGCTGGTTCCGCAATCGTTGCGCGAGGCATCCCTCGCGCTGGGGGTCCCGCAATGGCGAACATCGCTGAGGGTGGTGCTGCGCACGGCGCTGGGCGGAATCATGACGGCGATCCTGCTCGCGGTAGCCCGGACGTCTGGGGAGACGGCGCCGCTGCTCTTCACCTCCCTGAACAACCAGTACTGGAACTGGCGCGCCAGCCAGCCCACCGCCTCGCTCACCGTGCAGATCTTCAACTACGCCGTGGCCCCGTACAAGGACTGGCACGACAAGGCCTGGAGCGCGGCGCTGGTGCTGCTGCTGTTGATCGGCGCATTGTCGCTGGCCGGGCGCCTCCTCTCGCGAAACCGGTTGCGATGACCGCGAAGATCGAGGTCCAGGGGCTCAATGCCTGGTTCAAGAACACGCAGGCGCTCCGCGACGTCTCCCTGACGGTGCCGCAGAACACGGTCCTCGCCATCATCGGGCCGAGCGGGTGCGGCAAGAGCACCTTCGTGCGCTGCATCAACCGCATGCACGAGCTGGTCCCCGGCGCGCGGCAGTCGGGCAAGGTCCTGGTGGACGGCCAGGATCTGCACGCCCGGCGCATCGATCCGGTCGATCTGCGCCGGCGCGTCGGGATGGTGTTCCAGCGTCCGAACCCGTTTCCCACCATGTCCATCTTCGACAACGTGGTTTCGGGCTTGAAGCTGAACGGCATCCGCGGCGACTACGCCGGTCTGGCGGAGAACAGCCTCCGCCAGGCGGCGCTCTGGGACGAGGTGAAGGATCGCCTCCAGCAGAGCGCGCTCTCCCTCTCCGGCGGCCAGCAGCAGCGGCTGTGCATCGCGCGCGCGCTGGCCATCGAGCCGGAAGTCCTTCTCATGGACGAGCCGGCCAGCGCGCTCGATCCCATCGCCACCGCGAAGATCGAGGAGCTGATCCACGAGCTTCGGGAATCGTTGACCTTGGTGATTGTCACCCACAACATGCAGCAGGCTGCGCGCGTGTCCGATGCGACGGCGTTCTTCTACCTCGGCGAGCTGATCGAGCACGGTCCGACGGAGCAGATCTTCACCAACCCGCGCGAGCCGCGCACCGAGGATTACGTGACCGGGAAGTTCGGATGAAAGCGCACACCGACAAGACCTACGACGCGCAGCTCCAGGACCTGCGCAACAAGCTCCTCACCCTGGGCGGCAAGGTGGAGACGGAGATCGCCACCAGCATGCGCGCGCTGGCCGAGCGCGACTCGGCCCTGGCGGAGCAGGTGAGCGTGCAGGACCGCGAGGTGAACCGGCTGGAGGTGGAGATCGACGAGGCCTGCCGGCGCCTGCTCGTCCTGCGGCAGCCGGCGGCCAGCGACCTGCGGTTCATCACCACCGCGCTGAAGATCGTCGTCGACCTGGAGCGGATCGGCGACCTGGCGGTGAACGTCGCGCAACGCGCCATCGATCTGAACCAGAGCCCGCCGCTCAAGCCCGTGCACGATCTCACCACTTTGGCAGAGCTTTGCCAGAAGCAGGTCCGGGCGGCGCTCGACGCCTTCGTGGACGGGGACGCGGCGAAAGCGGAGGCGGTGATCAAGAACGACGCCCTGCTCGATTCCGTCTACCACAACCTCTTCAACGAGCTGCTGGCGCTGATGATGGAGGACCCGCGCAACATCCGCCGCGCGAACAGCCTGCTCTTCGTCGCCAAGCATCTCGAGCGGCTGGGCGACCACGCCACGAACGTGGCGGAGATGGTGATCTACATGGTCCGGGGCACCGACGTGAGGCATCCCGGGAGCCGCGCCTCGAAGAGCGTCCCGCCCTGACCGGACGGCGGTGACGTTCCGGTGACAGGTTTCCGAGGCGAAGAAGTCACCGGGCCGCCACTGCAACTTCATCTGCGTCCGCCATCCTTCGTGGGCGAAGGAGGCGCCCATGGTCCGGCTGGTCCTCGCGCTCGACGAAGCCATCCTGCTCGGCATCCGCCGCTGGCGGCCCGCCGGCGTGACGCTGCTGATGAAGACGTTCACCCGGCTCGGCGACGCGCTGAGCTGGATCTTCTCCGCGCTGGCGCTGATCGCCGCGGGCGGCGATGCAAGCCGGGTGGGTCTGCGCCTCGGCCTCGCGGCCGGGCTCGCCGCGCTCGTCGCCCAACTTCTCAAGCGGCTCTGGCGTCGCGCCCGGCCCACCGTGGGCATCGCGAATTTCACGGCGCTGGTCGAGAACCCCGACGCGTTCTCCTTTCCCTCGGGCCATTCGGCTGCCGCCTTCGCGGTCGCGCTGGCGATGGCGGGGCTGGTTCCGGGCGGCCCGGCGTTCGCGGCCCTGGCGTTCGCGGTCGCCCTCTCCCGAATCTATCTCGGCGCGCACTATCCGCTGGACGTCGCGGCGGGCGCGCTCATCGGAATCCTCTGCGGCGGCGCGATCCGGATGGTCCCGTGATCGCTGCGGCGCTCCTCTGCCTCGCCGGGGCAGGGCTCCTGCTCGCCGTGGCGCAGGCCCTTGCGCTGCGGGTGCATCTGCGAGGGCCCGTCGCCGAGCCACGCTCGCTTCCCTTCGTCTCCGTCCTCAAGCCGCTCTGCGGGGTGGACGACGATCTCTTTGGCAACCTGCGCTCGTTCACGCGCCTGGACTACCCCGCGTACGAGATCCTCCTCGGGGTGAGCGATCACGGCGACCCTGCCCACGCGGTCGCGCTACGGGCCGCGGAGCGCTGGCCGGACCGGGTCCGCGTGATCGTGCAGCGGAGCGCACCGGGGCTGAACCCCAAGGTCAACCAGCTCATCACGCTGGGATCGGCGGCGCGCGGCGAGGTGCTGGTGGTGAGCGATTCGAACATCCGCGCCGGCCGCGATTACCTGCGCGGGATCGCGGCAGCCCTCGACGATCCGCAGGTCGCGCTGGTGACCCACCCGATCGCGGCCATCGGGGAGCGCACCCTCGGCGCGCTCTTCGACAACCTGACGATGTGCGGTTCGATCGCCGCCGGCGTGGCCTCGGCCAGGCGCATCGCCGGGACCGATCTGGTGGTCGGCAAGTCGATGGCGCTCCGCCGGAGCGACCTGGGCGCGATGGGAGGATTCGAGCGGCTCAAGGACGTGCTCGCCGAAGACTTTTTCGCGGGGCGCATCGTCGTCCGGGAGCTCGGCAAGAAGATCGCGCTGGCCTCACGGCCCGTGTTCAGGCTGACGCGCTCGCAATGCGTGCCGTCCTTCCTCTCCCGGTATCTCCGCTGGAGCGTGATGCAGCGGAAGGCGGTCGGCAATTCCGCATACGCGGCCCAGATCCTGCTCAACCCGGTGGCATTCGCGACGGCTGCGCTGCTGGCGTCGCCGGGACGGTGGACGGCGCTCTGCTTCTGCATCGTGGCGCTGGCGCGGTCGGGCCTGCACGAATGCTCGGCACGCGCGCTGCGCAGGCGCGGTTTCTCCGCCTTCTCTCTCCTCGCTCCGATCAGCGACCTGCTCCTGGCCTGCATCTGGGCCGCCGCCCTGGTCCGAAGCGAGATCGATTGGCGGGGGCATCGGCTGGCAGTGCGCGACGGGACCCGGCTGGAGGCGGTCCCTTGCGGCCCTCCGCGTCGCGCCGCTGCCGCCGAGGGGTGACCCTTCGCCGCCCTCACTTGGCAGCATGCACGTCGACGATCCCCCAGAGCATCGAGCGTCGGCGCCGCGGCGCGCTTCACGGCGGCGAACAGCGCTCCCGGCAGGCCCGATCGGCGGCGCCGGGTGCCACGGGACCGGCGTGGGGCCCGCGAATCCGCGCTCCGCGTAAGCGGGTTGGACGGGAGTGCTGTCCCGGCGAAGACGTCATGGCGCGGCGCAAGCTCATCGCGGTGCAGCCCGACGAACGTGGCGGAGATGGTGATCTACATGGTCCGCGGTACGGACGTCCGGCACCTGCGGAGCCGGGCGACCAAGAGCGCGGCGCCGTCCTGACGCGCCTCGGCCCCTGCTCAGTCGTCCACGCGGATCTGCAGGAAGGCGAGCGAAGGCTCCTGTACCAGGTCTCGGTGGAGCCGCGTGCCGCCTCTCCTCACGCCCGTGGCCGCTGGATCAGTTCGACCGTGCTCGCCTGCGGGCCGCGCTCGCCCGGCTCCTCCGCAAACCGCACCTTGGAGCCGATGGCGAGCCGTGCGAATGCGCCGTGCAGGACGCTGCGGCGGTCAAAGTAGATCTCGCGTCCCTCATCTGTCTCGATGAATCCGAAGCCTTCCGCGGAGAAGAGCTTGCGGACCCGGCCGTTCGGGGTGGGTTCGTGCCGCTTGGTGAAGCCGCCGCGCCGGCGCGCGTAGTCCTGCAGCTCCCGGCGGGCCGCGGAGAAAGCGTCGGTGACCGCCACGTAGGCGTCTTCGTGCCGGCTCCGCAGGGGCGGCTCACGCTCCACGACCAGTTCGTCGCCGGGCACCGTGAGATCGATGCGGACGTGGAAGTGCTCGCCGGAGCGCCGGTGGTGATGCGGCTGTTCGACACGGACGCGGCAGCCGCTGATGTGCTTGAAGAAGCGCTCGAGCTTGCGCACCTTGGTGTGGATGATGGCAGAGAGCGCTTCGGACT
>JBGQLA010000371.1:0-5006 GCA_041499865.1 Deltaproteobacteria bacterium | reverse complement strand
CAGGTACTCGGCGAAGGTGAAGTAGAACCAGAGGAGCGACATCACCAGCAGGAGCTGGCCCAGGTACTGGAAGTGGATCGGCTTCAGGTACGCGTGCAGGCGGTAGGCGCGGCGGAAGATGAGCATGGCGATGATCAGCGCGGCGATCCCCGAGAAGATCGCTCCCACCACGAAGTACGGTCCGAAGATGGTGGAGTGCCACATCGGCTGCAGCGTCATCGAGAACACGAACGACACCACCGTGTGCACGGAGACTGCGATGGGGATCACCATCACCATCATGATGGTGATGGCCCGGTTCAAAATCTGGTGTTGCCTCTCGCTGCCGGTCCAGCCCAGCGCGAGCACGCGGTAGAGGAAGTTCCACTTCCCGTGGAGATTGTCCCGGAGGATGGCGATGTCCGGGATCATCGGCAAGTAGAGGTAGACCGTGCTGGCGGTCAGATAGGCGGTGATGCTGGTCGCATCCCACAACAGCGGCGACTGGTAGCGGCCGTATTGGATCACGTTGAGCAGCCGGTCCGGCCTCCCCAGGTCCACGAGGATCTGGCCGCCGCCGACCAGGAGCACCATGCAGGTGATCACCTCCGCCATCCGGGTCACCGGCCGCCGCCATTCCGCTTTGGAAAGGCGGAGGATCGCGGAGATCAGCGTGCCCGCGTGGCTGATGCCGATGAAGAAGACGAAGTTCGTCACGTAGAAGCCCCACGACACGGGCTGCTGAAGCCCGGTCCCGCCGAGGCCGACGCGAAGCTGGGTCAGGTAGGCCGCGGCGCCCCAGGCGATCAGCCCGAGCAGCGCGGCGAAGGCGATCCAGAAGCCCCGCCCGGTCTTGCGGATGGGATCGAGCAGCAGCTCGTCGACCTCGAGGCGCTCAGCCACGGCCCTCTCCTTCGGTCAGGTAGGTGACCTTCGGCCGCGTGCCCAGCGACTCCAGCAACCGGAATACCCGCGGGCTGCGCGAAAGGCGCGCGACCTCGCTGGTCGGGTCGGACAGGTCGCCGAAGGAGATGGCGCGCGCGGGGCAAGCCTCGGCGCAAGCGGTGTTGTATTCGCCCGGCAACAGCCGGCGCTTCTCCACCGCCGCCTGCTCGCGGGCCTTCTGCAGGCGGTGGTGGCAGAACGTGCACTTCTCCACCACTCCCTTGGGCCGCAGCGAGACGTCGGGGTTCTGGCCCGCGGTGGGCCGCTGGTACTCGTGCCAGTTGAAGAACTTCGCGTTGTACGGGCAGGCGGCCATGCAGAAGCGGCAGCCGATGCAGCGCCCGTAGATCTGCGCGACGATGCCCTCGGGGTTCTTGTAGGTGGCGTAGACCGGGCAGACCTTCGTGCACGGCGGGTCGTCGCACTGCAGGCAGGGCCGGGGAATGAAGCGCTTCACCTCGCCCTCGTGCTCCTCGTCGGGCTCGGCCAGCACCTGCATCCAGGACAGCACGCGTCCCTTCCCCGCTTCCTCTCGGCCCACCGAAGGGACGTTGTTCTCGGCCTTGCAGGCCATCACGCAGGCCTGGCAGCCGGTGCAGCGGTCGAGATCGATCACCATTCCCCAGGTGGCCATGTCACGCTCTCCGGATGCGCACGCGGGTGGTGCCGAACAGCCCGAAACCGCCGAACGGATCCGGCTCGCTGGCGATCAGATCGTTCGGATTCGCCGCCCCCCCGCCGGCGGACAGCGGGACGAGGACCACGTCCTCGCGCATTCCGGGATACAGCCTGGCCTCCAGCCGGAGCGCGCCCTTGGCCGACTCGACCAGCACACGGTCGCCGTCCTTCACGCCCAGCGCGCCCGCGGTCTTCGGATGGATCTCGACCCAGCTCTCCCAGCTCGCCTTGACGTGCGCCGCCGGCTGCTCGAGCAGCCAGGGCTGGTTTCGCGCTCCGCCCAGAGGACGGGTGGCGAGCCGGTACGTGATCAGGCGCAAGGGGAACGCGCCGGCCCCGGCCGCGACGGGGAACGCGACCGCCGGCAGCGCCAGGTGCCCGTCGCCGTCCGCGCCGCGGAGCAACTTCACGACCGCGCTCTCCTTGCCTTCGCGCCGCACGGCGCCGTCGAGGAGCTGCTGCAGGGCGCTGGGGTGGAACTCGAACTTTCCGGAAGGAGTCCCGAACGTCGCGTGACGGCCGGGGGAGAGCGAAGTCGGGTCCCACCAGGCCCCACGCCTGGTGAGCGCGTCGAAGAAAGGTTCGAACTTGTCGAACTCCGGGATCCAGTAGCCCTGCCGCTCCATCGTCTGTCGCAGCGACTCGTCCGCCGCTCCGGCGACGACGTAGCCCCGCCGCGCCTCGAAGAGTCCCCGTGACACCGCGCGCAGCGCCTGATCGAAGCTCTTCCAGGGCAGAGCCTCGGCGACGCGGCCGCCGAGCGACGCGGCGAGCTGCAGCACGACGTCGGCGGTGTTGCGGGTCGCGTATCGGGGCGCGGCGGCGGGCTTGCTCACGCTGTAGGAAGTGACGCCGGCGAGGTGCGTGACAGGGTCGTCCTGCCAGCGCTCGAGAAAGAACGAGTCGGGCAGGATCACGTCGCACTGCCGTGCGCTCTCGTCCATGAACGGCGAGAAGCTCGCCACCAGCGGCACCTTCTCCAGCGCCTTCGCGAACTCCTCCTTCGCGGGGTGGCTGACGAGCGGGTTGGTGGCGAAGAGGAACAGCGCGTTGATCGGATACGGCGTGCCGCCGAGGATCCGCCCGGGCAGCGCCTGGGAGGCGTCGGCGGCGGTGAGATACTCGCCCTGCCCTGCACCGTCGATCCGCGGCTGCGCGAGCGAGGCCCTGGTCACCTCGTCCGGCACCGGCTCCGGCAGCGGCAGCAGCGGCAGCCGGCCCTGCGGAACCAGTCCGCCGCGCACGCCGATGCTACCCACCAGCGCGTTCAGGGAATGAATGGCCATGCGCGTGCGCAGATCGTCCGGCCCGTAAGAGGGGCCGCGCTCCCCGATCACCAGCGCCGGACGTGCCGTCCCCAGGTCCCGGGCCACCTCCAGGATCGTGTTCACGGGCACGCCGGTGGCGGCCGACACCGCGAGCAGCCCGTAGTCCTTGAGGACCATGGACCGGAACCCTTCGTGCCGCTTGCCGTCCGGCCTTGTCCAGTCCGCGAAACCCGCGGTGTGCTCCTCGACGAAGGCGCTGTCGTAGAGCCCCTCGCGCACGAGGACGTTCGCCAGCCCCAGCGCGAGGATGCCGTCGGTGCCGGGGATCAGGCTCACCCAGCGGTCGGCCTTGATCGCCGTGGGCGAGCGGCGGGGGTCGATCTGGATGAACTTTCCCCGGCGGCGGTCGTCGCTGCGGCGCAGCCGCGCGAACGCGCGCGAGGCGTGGACCGGGTTCAGCCATGACTCGAGGATCCCCGCTCCGAAGGAGACGACGATCTGGGCCTCGCCGAGATCGTACGCGAAGGGCACGCTCGCGCCGTTCATCAGCCGGTGCGCCAGCGCCGGCTGCTCCGGCGAAAAGCACCGCGCGCGCAGGTAGTTCGGGGTGCCGTAGGCGCGCGCGAACTGCCGCCAGAGGGCGTCGCGGGTGCCGCGGTACTGCCCGCCGAGGATGGCCACCGTGTGTCCCAGGCGCTTCGCGCGCAAGTCGGCGAGACGATCGCCCACCAGCCGCAGCGCCTCGTCCCAGGTGGCGGACTTGAACCGGCCGCGCTGGCCGTCGCGGATCATCGGCCCGTGCAACCGCTCCGGCGAGTGCAATAGCTGCAGGGCGCCGAAGGCCTTGGCGCACACGGCGCCCTTGTTCACCGGGTGCTGCGGATTGCCGGAGATGCCCACCACCTCGCCATCGATGACGCGGGCGAGGAGCCCGCACCCGCCCGGGCACTGCTGGCAGACGGTGGGACCGAGGCTCTCGTCGTACTGCGGCAGATGCGCCGGCGCCGGTTTCTCGTCGGCGCGGGCGAGGTGCCGCCGCACCAAACCGACCCCGGTCGCTCCCGCCGCCACCCCCAGCAATCCGCGCCGCGTGATGCTCATGGTCTCTCCCTGACGCCTAGCGATGGCACGCCGCGCAATCGTTGGTGACGCCTCTGGACTCGTGGCAGGCGAGGCAGTTGTCCATCTGCACCGTCCGCGCGATCGGCCGCGCGGGCGGAACGGTCAGGGCCGCCATGTCGCCGTGGCAGATCTTGCACTCGAGCCCGGCGACTTCCGTGTGGCGCTGGTGCGAGAAGTAGACGTGGTGCGGAAGCTGGTACACGCGCACCCAGAGGAGCTCGCCGCCCTCCTTTGCCAGGCGCCGCATCGATTCGATGTGCGCGGCGCCCTCCGCGCTCTTGGGCGTGACCCGCTTGTGGCAGCCCATGCACACGTCGATGGCGGGAAGCCCGGCATGGGCCCGATCGGCGGCGTGCTCGTGGCACGCCTCGCACGGCATCCCGCCCTTCGCCACGTGGAGCTGGTGGTTGAAGGGGATGGGCTGATCCTTCGCCGCGCCATTGCAGGCGATGCACGCTCCCGCGAGAGCGACTGCAGCGATCGCGCCCGATCCCCCTCGGGTCATCGCCCGCCTCCGGCCTTCATCTCCGCTTCCCGCAGCCCGCGCTGCAGGACCTGGTCGACCTCCGCGATCCGGATCTCCACGCCTTGGGTGACGGCAGTCCCGCGGCCGTGGACGTAGTCGAGCCGCACGTTCACATCGACGTCGTCGTCGGGCGCGGCATTGAACACGAACGTCTCGCGCCGGACTTCCAGCGGCGCCAGCCGGTTGTCGCGCAGGCAGCGCTTGCTGAGCAATTTGATCTCCCAGTCCTCGGTCAGGGTGCGATCGTGTTCGTCCTGCATCACCCGCTGGTAGACGAGGTCGCGCTGGAAGATGACCCGGCGGCGCTGCGTGGCGGAGAGCGAGAGCACCAGCTTGCGGCTGGGAATCCCGGTGGGCACGTAGTGCCCGGCGCCCGAGTTCTCCACCGCCACCACGGCGCGAACGCGCTCCGCCTCGCGGCTCAGGCTCTCGATCCACACGGTGACCGCGCGCTTCACCTGGGTGGGCTCGTGGCCGCCGAGAAGCTG
>JBGQLA010000370.1:0-5018 GCA_041499865.1 Deltaproteobacteria bacterium | reverse complement strand
GCAGATCGCCACCGACGCCATCGATCGGCTGCACTCCACCGCGGAGTCGCACAACCGGGTGATCGTCTGCGAGGTGATGGGGCGCCACGCGGGCTGGATCGCCGTGCACTCGGGCATCGCCGGCGGCGCCGACGTGATCCTCATCCCGGAGAAGCCCGTCGACGTGGACCGCGTCTGCGAGCACATCGAGCGGCGGCACCGTTCGCGCGGCGTGAACTTCTCCATCGTGGTGGTGGCCGAAGGCGCGAAGCTGGGCGGCGGCGAGGCGAAGGTCAGCGCGAGGCTCGACGAGTTCGGCCACGTCCGGCTCGGCGGCATCGGCCAGTTGCTCGCCGAGCTGATCGAGAAGGTCACGGGCTTCGAGACCCGCGCCACCGTGCTCGGGCACATCCAGCGCGGCGGCACGCCCACCGCCTTCGACCGGGTGCTGAGCACGCGCTTCGGCGTCCACGCCGCGGACATGGTGGCGCGAAAGGAGTGGGGGAAGATGGCCTCGCTCCGCGGGAACCAGATCGTCAGCGTGCCGCTGGTGGAAGCGACCGCGAAGCTGAAGACCGTGGACGACGCCTTCTACGGCGTCGCCGAGGTGTTTTTCGGGTAGCTCGACCCCGATGTCGTCGTTCCTGCGGGCCGCACCGACCCCGGCCGCCTCCGGCCCGTTGCATGCACAACGGAATCCCGAATGGCCCGTCGGCGGACGATCCGCCGGGCAGCGCTTCGGGCAACGGCCGGAAGAACAGCCCCTTCGCCCGCTCTGCTTCCGCTCCGCGCCGGATGTAAGAGCCGTCGGCATTGTCTCCTCCCCGGCGTGCTCGCTAAATCAACATCCAGGAGCGCGCGCGGTCCGGCGTGCCCCGGGGGGAGACCGTGAGCGAGGTCGCAGCGCTGCCAGGCGCCGCGCGGGTTCGATCCATGCCGGCGAGCGCCGCCGGCCTGGTCGCGCCTGCCGCGCCGCATTCGATCGACAGCGCGACCAGCGCCGCCCCGCGTCCGGCGGCGAGGGAGCTCGCCCTCCTGATCCTCGAGCTCGCGGGCCTCTGGGGAATGAACAGGCTCGGCTACGCCGCGGTGGCCCGGCTGCACGTGCCTCTTCCCGGGAACGTCGCGGGCATGCTGCTGCTCTTCGCGCTGCTCTGCAGCGGGATCGTCCCGATGCGGCTGTTCGAGCGCAGCTCGGCGCTTCTCTCCCGCCATCTTCCCTTCTTCTTCGTGCCGATCGCCGTCGGGCTGATGAACCTCGTCGGCACGTTCATCTCGCAAGGGTGGTTGCTGCTGCTCGTGCTGGTCGCGAGCGCCGCGGTCGGCCTCTGCCTCACCGGCTGGCTCGCCCAGCTTCTCTCGCGTCTCAAAGTGCAGCCATGAAGCTCGCGCTGACGCTGTACGGGATCGCGGTGACGACCGGGATGTACGCGCTGAGCCGCCGGCTGTCGCGCCGCTGGCCTTCGCCATTCACCAGCCCCGTCTTCTTCACTACTCTCTCGACAGTGCTCGTGCTCGCGCTCAGCCGCGTGCCCTTTTCCGACTACGCGCAGGCCAAGGAGATCCTCACCTTCCTGCTCGGTCCCGCCACCGTCGCGATGGCGTTGCCGCTGTACCGGAACCGCCGGCTCTTGACCGCGAACCTCATCCCCGCGCTGGCTGGCCTGGTCGCCGGCGCCCTGGGCACGATGCTCACGGCGGTGGCTCTGGCGAAGGCCCTGGGGTTCTCGCGCACGGTCGTGGCCTCGATCAGCATCAAGTCGGTGACGGCGCCCGTGGCGGTCGAGCTGGCGCAACTGGTCCAGGCGGATCCGGCGCTCACGGCCGCGTTCGTCATCGTCACGGGGATGGTCGGGGTGATGCTGGGGCCCTGGCTCCTCGACCGCGCGGGCATCCGATCGCCGTTCGCGCGAGGGCTCGCCCTCGGCACGATCTCCCATGGCCAGGGCACGGCCCAAGCAGCGCTGGAGAACGAGTTGTCGGGCGCCATCGCCAGCATCGCGCTGGGGATCGCGGCCGTGTTCACCTCGCTGGCCGCCCCGCGCCTGCTGCCCTATCTCTGAGCGCCGCAACGAAGGCGAGGATCTCCGCCGCTGAAGCGGATGGGTACTCGCCGGCGCCCATGCGGCGGAATGCGCTCACTGCGTCCGGGTGCTGGGAAAACGAATGGTCGGCGCGGGGAACCACCAGCAGCCGCGCCGCCGACCCGACCAGGCGCACGATCTGCTCCTGATCGGAGCGGTCCATGATCCAGTCGTACTCGCCCCACACCACCAGCGTCGGCGCCCGCACGCGCCCCCACGCCGCCGCCAGATCGAGGCCCTGCAGCTGGTGATAGAAGCGCGCCGGCCGCCCGTACTGCGAGTCGCCTTCGTCGTACCAGACGCCGCGAAGCCGCGGCCGCCGCTCGGCGACCTGCGCCGGCGTGAGCCGATCGAAGAGATACGCCGCGTGGAGCTCCAGAAGCGACTTGAGCGCCGGACCGATGCCCGCCGGATCGGCGCCCTCCAGCACCAGGCGGCGGCGCTCGAGGTCGATCATGTGCTCGAACCAGGTCTTCGACCAGCCGCCCACGGTCACGTATCCCGCCACCGGAGCGTCGCCGGCGACGAGCGGCGCGAATCCTCCGCCGTTGCTGATCCCGAGCAGGATCACCCGGCCTGGATCGAGGCGGGGATTGCGCAGGAAGACCGCGAAGGCGCGCCGGTACGCCTCGAGCTCGGTGACGAAATCGGTCCGGGCGCAGTCCCCTTCGCTGTCGCCCACGCCGGGCTTGTCCATCCGGAAGACCAGCGCGCCGGACTTGCGGACCACGTCCTGGAGGAGCCGCCCGACGCCGCGCTGATTCGGCGAGGCGAGAGCGATCGAGTCGCAGCTCAGCCAGCCCACCACGAAGATGCCGGGGAGGCGACCCGAGCCGGAGGGCGCGGTGGTGATGGTGCGCAGGCGCCCGGAAGGCCCTTCGACGGTGCCGGCGACGGTCTCGATGCCCGGGTGTTGCTCGAGAGGCGCCTTCAGCGGCAGGTCGGCCACGGCGAGCGCCAGGAACAGGATCGCGGTCATCTCTCCTCCTCGGCCGGGACCTGCAGCTCGGTCACGAATTGCTCCGGCGCCGCCGCCAGCCGCCGCGCCGGGAGCCTGTAGCCGCGCTGACCGGCGCCGAAGCGGTGGTAGACCTCGCGCAGCGGACCGGCGACGCGCAGCCCGCTCCGCTCCAGCCAGCGCACCAGCCGCGCGTGCAGCGGCCGCGTCTGGCCGTACCCGCCGGAGTAGGTGATCGAGCCGGCCAGCGGCGCCCCGGCGATCGTCCGCACGCCTTCGACGCGGCTGCCGGCGCGCACCGGGATGCAGACCTCGACGTCGCGCGGCGCGTGGACCATCAGGAACGGGCTGGCGTCGGCGCGATCCTTCGCGGCGCGCGCCTCCGCTTCCTCGAACAGCGCGGCGATCGGCGCTCCCGGCGAGCGGATGCGGGCGCGCAAGGAGAGGGCGCGCACGTCCGGGAGGGCCCGCACCCGCGCTCCCAGCTCCGCCGACGACGGGTCGGACGCGACCGCGCGCTGCAGCGCCTCGATGCGCCGCAGGCGCGTGGTCTGCCGCTCGACCTCCGCCGCGAGCCGCGCGCGCTGCTGCCGCAGGCGCTCGGAGAGCGCGCGCACGTCGGCGCGGCTCGCCAGCAGGAAGCGGATGTCGGCGAGGGGAAACCCGAGATCGCGCAACGCCAGGATGCGGTCGATGGCGGCGAGCTGGTCGAAGCGGTAGGACCGGTACCCGGTGACCTCGTCGACCCGGGCGGGCGCGAGAAGCCCCTCCGACTCGTAGTGACGCAGCGCGCGCACGGTGACGCCGGAGAGGCGGGCGAAGTCGCCGATCCGCAGCATGCGTAGTGTGTAGGGTCTTCCGCTGCGGAAGAGTCAAGCGCCTCAGCGGCGGCGCTTCGCCAGCTCCTTCCGCAACGCCGCGAGCTCCTTGCGCAGCCCGGCGATCTCCCCGGCCTGCACCTTGAGCGCGGCGACCGCCATGCTGGTGTAGCCGTAGAGATCGACGTGGTCCCCCTCCACGCAGGCCAGCGATTCGTGGCCGTCGATCACGAAGCCGAGGTGGCTCCGGTCGCCGCCGGCGCGGTAGCGGAAGGTGGCGAGCGGCAGCTCCAGCAGCTCGCGCGAGTACCCGCGCAGCTCCCCGTCCGAGAGGAAGCGAATGTCCCGCTTGAAGCGCGCCCGCGAGATCGGGCACCCGCCCGCTCGCGGATCAGTGGTGCTGCAGAGAAGGTAGACGTTGCAGCCGGTGCGGGGATCGCACTCCTCGCCGGCGTCCGGACACGCCATGCCCGCGAGCTGCGGGGAGCAGGACGGGAGCCCGGAATCCGGCACTCCTGCGTCCACGTTGCAGGCGGGCGCGCCGCACGTGTTCCACCAGACCGCCACCGCCCCGTCGCCGACCCCGCCGCTGTCGCTCGCGCTCATCGCGCCGCCGCCGCACGCCGAGCAGAGCGACACGATCGCCATCAACGCCGTCCGCATGGGACCTCCAGGCCAGGTCGTGCCTGCTACAATGCGTCCGTGACCGTGTCGCGGCGAGGGCTGCTGAAGAAGACTGTCGCGGGCGCGGCGCTGCTCGCGACCGCCGGCGCCGTTCCGCTGGCGCTGCGGCGCACCCGGCTGCGCGAGATCCCCAAAGACCGCACGCTGCAGTTCTTCACCCCGGCGGAGTACTCGATCTGGGCCGCGGTGGCGGACCGGATGCTCGCGGAGGAGAAACCCTCCGGCGCCCCGACCGCCTCGCAGCTCGACATCGCCGGCCGCGCCGACGCGTTCCTCGCTCCTCTTCCCCAGGCGGACCGCAAGGACCTCAAGCAGCTGCTCGCGCTCTTCGACAACGCGCTCTTCAGCGCGCTGCAGGGCGGGCCTCCGCGGACGTTCACCTCGATGTCCGGCGAGGAGCAGGACGCGCAGATCCGCCGCTGGCAGACCTCGCGGCTGGCCATCCAGCGCACCGGTTATCAGGCGATGAAGCGGCTCTGCTGCGCGCTGTACTTC
>JBGQLA010000369.1:0-5023 GCA_041499865.1 Deltaproteobacteria bacterium | reverse complement strand
TCACACGCGTGGCGCCACGATGGCGCTACAGCGTCGGGCGCGCGGCCACGCGGGAATCGGGGCGCGTAGTTCGATCCTGCGGTGGCACGGCGGATGCTCTTGGTGCGCGGCGGAGGCAACCCATGACCCCGATGACCGCAAGCTGGAAGAGCCCGCTCGCAGTGCTCGTCGCCGTGCTGGCGCTGTACCTGGCTTCATTGAAGATCGGCGTGCACCGGACGGCGGAGGCGAAACCGCAGGCGCCGGCCACAGCTCCCGCAGCCAACCCGGCGGACGCGAAGCCGATCTCCAACGACATCGCCGATTTCCAGCAGCTCGGCTGACGCCGTCGCCACCTCTCGACTGCCGGCGGGCGAGCGACCGCCCGGCCGGCGATCCAGGCGGACGGGCGTTCCACAGCCGTCGTCCGTAGATTGACGGCATGAAGCTGCTCGCTCGCGGCGTCCTGTTGGTGGTCGTTCTGGCGGTGGTCGCGCTCGGGATCGCCTTCTTCAACCTCAACCGCATCATCCGTACGGCGGTGGAGCGCGAAGGCACCAGTTCGCTCCGGCTCGCCACCACGCTCGAGTCCGCGCGGGTGGGTCTCCTGGGCGGCACCTTGAACCTGCACCAGCTGCGGATCGCCTCGCCGAAGGGCTTCCCGGCCCCGCAGATGCTCTCCTTGGGCGACCTGGACGTCGCGGTCCACCTGCGCGAGCTGCGCAAGACGCCCATCCACATCGGCTCCGTCACCATCGACAAGCCCAAGCTCGTCATCGAGCAATCGGGCGGCGCGCTGAACTTCCGCAAGGCGATGCAGCTGACGCCTTCGCATCCGCCTTCCAACGAGCCGATGAAGCTGATCATCGACGAGCTGAAGCTGCAGGACGCGCACGTGATCATCCGCCCCGGCCTGCCGGGCGTCGCGAAGGAGATCGACGTCCAAGTGCCTTCGCTGGAGTTGAAGGACGTCGGACGCGGCAAGGGCGCGGAGAACGGCGCGGCGATCAAGGACGTCGCCATGCAGGTCATCGCCGCCCTCGCCGGCAAGGCCGCGCAGTCGGATCAGCTCCCCGCCCAGCTCAAGGCGGTACTTCACCTCAACGTCGGCCAGGTGATGGGACAGCTCGGCGGTCTCGCGCAGCAGCAGATCTCGGCGGCGATTCCGGGCCAGCTCGGCAGCGCGGTCTCGGACGTTGCGAAGGACCCCGGGGCGATCGCGAAGGATCCGGCGGGGGCGCTGAAGGGCCTGGGCGGGATCGCCGGGGGCAAGGCGAAGGAGGAAGCGGCGCCTTCGGGCCAGGCGGGCCGGTCCTCCTCGGGTCGGCGCGCGAATCCTCGCTGAAGCTGCGGGCGTTGCACTTCCAGCAGCCGGACCTGATCGGGACGCACGTCGAATCCCGCGCCCGACGGCCTCCCTCCCCCCGATTCTCAATTGGGGGGAGAGCGCACCGCACGCAGTGACGAAGCGCGGTGCCGTTCAGGAGAGGCGGGCGAAGCGGAACGTCCGCAGGGGGAAGTCCACGCCGTAGGCGATCCAGGTCCAGAGCGCGAACCCGAGCGATGCCCGGAGAGCGGGCAGGTCGAAGATCGGGGACGGCGCAGGCGCGGCGGGAACGCGCGCGGCTGCACGCAGCGCCACTCGACGCCGGGGAAGAGGGTCTCACGGCGTGCCGGGGCCAAGGCGCGCCAGGTGCCCTCGACGCCGAGGCGCGGAGCGCTCCAGGCAACCGTGTCGCCATCCACCGACGGTTCGGAGATGGCGCGCAAGGTGGTGCCGCCGCCGAGCACGCTCGCGTACCGGATCGCGAGCGCGCCCCAGCGCTGCTGCGCCTGGTAGAGCACCACCGATTCGCCTTCCGCGGTGACGCAATCCAGGTACCACTTGCCCATCGAGAAGCGCACGCCGCGAGCCTACGCGATCACGGCTGGCGCCGCGCCTTCGCCATGGGCGCCGCCAGGAGGCCGTTGCCGAAAAGGGCAACGGCGACTGTCCCAGGGCGCTGCGCTGGTGCGCGCGCCCGGCAGGGGCTACGCAGCGGTCTTCGCGCGGGCGGACTTCGCCGGATCCATCCGGGACGCGCCCTGGAAGAACGCGCCCTTCTCGATCACCAGCGAGCCCGTCTCCAGATCGCCGCGGACCTTGGCGGTGCTGTGGATCTCCACCCCGCTCTTCGCCTGGATGTTCCCGTTCACCTCGCCATGCACGACGATGGTGCCGCAGGTGATGTTGGCGTCGATGCGCGCCGCCTCGCCGACGACCAGCACGTCGTCGGTGATGATGGTGCCGACGAAGCTCGCGTCGATTCGGACGGTGCCGGCGAAGGTGAGCTTGCCCTCGAACCGGACTCCGCGGCCGAGCAGCAGGTCGTTGGCTGGGCCGGACGCTGCCGGAGATTGTGGCTTCGACTCCCCGGCGGTCACCGGCTTCTCGTTGCTGGTCTGGACGTGCATGGCGCCTCGCTGACCGGTAGGTGGATGTAGCACGGGCGCCCGGCACTCGCCCGCCCGGGCTTCTTACCGCCGGCCGCGAAAGGCTATTCCCGGACCTGCCAGCTCGCGCTGCGCTCGAGCAGCGACTGCGCCTGCCCGCCATCCACCGGGCGCGAGAAGAAGTACCCTTGCGCCGCTTCGCAGCCGACCTCCCGCAGGAAGCCGAACTGCTCGGCGGTCTCCACCCCTTCGGCGACCACCGGGGTGCCCAGATCGCGCGCCAGCGTGAGGATGGTGCGGACCATGTCGGGGGCCTGCCCCCGCGGGGAGCCGCCGGCGAAGAGCGAGCGGTCCATCTTCAGGGAGTCGAACTGCACGCGCAGCAGCGAATTGAGCGAGCACGATCCGGTGCCGAAATCGTCCATCGAGAGCCGCAATCCGCGCTCGCGCAACTGCGCGATACGCAGCGCGTGCTGGTCGTGCTGCAGCGTGCTCTCGGTCAGCTCCAGCACCAGGTCGTGCGGGTCCAGGCCGTTCTCGGAGAGCATCCCGTCGATGTGGCCGAGCAGATCCGCGTGCTGCAGCTGCCGGGCGGAGAGGTTCACGTTCAAGCTCAGCGGCTCGGCTCCCGAATGGCGGCGGCAACCCTGGAACTCGCGGCCGGCCTCGGCCAGGAGCCAGCGCCCGATGGGAACGATCAGCCCGGTCTCCTCGGCGAAGGCGACGAAGCTCTCCGGCGAGAGCAGCCCGCGCGTCGGGTGCTGCCAGCGAAGCAGCGCCTCCAGGCCCTGGATGCGCCCGCTCTTCACCTCCACGATGGGGAGGTAGTGGACGCGGAACTCCTCGCGCGCGAGGGCCTTCCGCAGATCGGATTCGAGCTCGAGCAGGTGGGGGGCGCTCTCCCGCATCCCGGCGTCGAACGTCGCCGATCGCGCCCGGCCCTGCGCCCGGGCCCGGTGCATCGCGGCGCCGGCGTCCTGGAGCAGCTCCTCCGCCGCGGCGTACGGCGGGCCGCTGACGGCGATGCCGATGCTGACGGTGACGAGCACCTGGTTGCCGCCCACCTCGAACGGCTGCGCCGTCACCTCGTGGATCCGCCGCGCCACGATCTCGGCATCGGCCGGCTCGCGGGCGTCATCGAGGAGGATGCTGAACTCGTCCGGCCCTTCGCGGGCGAGGAGGTCCCCCTCCCGCAGGCAGGCTTGCAGGCGCTCGCCGAGCTTCACCAGCAGCTCGTCGGCGACCGCGCGGCCCAGGTTCTGGTTGATCGATTTGAACTCGTCGACGTCGATGCAGAGGACGGCGACGCGCTCGCCCTCGCGGCGCCGCACGCGGGCAAACGAGCGCCGGGCGACGTCGATGAAGTGCGCCCGGTTCGGCAGCCGGGTGAGCGCGTCGTGCAGCACGTGGACCGAGGTGAACCGCGGCTCGGTGACGTCCATCACCGCCCCGGAGAACCGCAGCGCCTTGCCGCCCTCGTCGCGCGAGGCCTGCCCGCGCGCGAGGACCCAGCGCCAGCTTCCGTCCTCGTGCCGGAGGCGATGCTCGCTGTCGAAGCGCGGCGAGCGGCCTTCCAGGTGTGCGGCGATCGCCGCCTGCACCTGCTCGCGATCCGCGGGGTGGATGCGGTCCAGCCATGCCGACGGCGTCTCGCCGCTCTCCTTCGCGCCGACGATGGCGCGAAAGGAGTCCGAGAGCCAGAGCCGATCGGCGGCGACGTCCCAGTCCCAGATGCCGTCGCCGGCACCCTCCCAGGCCAGCGCACGGCGATCCGGCGACGGATCGCGCGCCTGCACCAGCGCCGCGCTGCCCACCTCGGCGCCTTTGGCGTCGTGCAGCGCGACGATGGTCCACTCGCAGATGCGCGGCGGGCCGGAGCGGGCGGGCGTATCGCGCACCAGCTGCTGCGTGCCGCCGCCGGCGAGGATCTGCCGGAGCTCCGTGCGCGCGTCGGCGCGGGTGGCGTCGGTGTCGGGGAAGACCAGCATCGACAGCTCGCGCCCGATGGCCTCGGAGACCGGGATGCCGAAGAGCTGCTCGGCTGCCGGGTTCCAGGCGGTCACCTTCCGGTCGGCGTCGCAGAGCGCGACCGCGAACGGCGCCTGATCGAAGAGCCTCGCCACCGCGCGCGTCTGCGGCGAAGACGAGCGCCGCCGTTCCGTCTCCGGCTGCCGGCGAAGCAGCTCCGAGAGCAAGGCGAGGGCCCGCTGCAGCGAGGCGCGATCGTCGTCGGCGCGCCGGTACTCCTTGTCGATCTTGCGGAACAGCTTGCGCAGGTGCGGGGGCGATTCCTCTACCTGACCAAGTGCCTCGTCGAGCTGCCGGCGGAGGCGCCTGTGCATTTCAGCAAGGCTCCGGCAAAGGCGGGCTGCTGGCGATGGAATCGCCGGGTCGAGCGTTCCTGCGCGAAGGATGCGCGAACACCGGATGCCAACCTACCGCACGCGATCCTTGAATTGCAACAAACCGCACAGTCGAATGCCTGCAACGGCAGGATTTTCGGCGGTGAGATGCCGCGGCGATCAAGGATTCCCCGCTGCGGCGTCTCCGCGAGGTTCGGCGCGCGGCATGCACGCTGTCAGCAGCGGAGGACACCATGGCACTCCAATCG
>JBGQLA010000368.1:0-5040 GCA_041499865.1 Deltaproteobacteria bacterium | reverse complement strand
CGCCCAGCGCTCCGATCAGCTTTCCGTCGACCAGGAGCGGCACGCCGCCGTCGAGGGGAATCGCACCCTCGAGGCGCAGGACGCGAAGCCCCACACCGCCTTTCTCCACCGCGTCCTGGAATGCCTTCGTCGGACGCTTGTACAGCGCCGCCGAACGCGCCTTGTCGATCGCGACGATCGCACTGCCGTTCTGCGTGTTGTCCGCTTTCTCGTAATAGACGAGCGTGCCAGCCGGGTCGACGATCGCGATCGCCATCAGCCACTTGTTCTTCTGCGCCTCGGCGGACGCTGCCGCCGCCGCCTTCTTTGCAACCTCGAGGCCGATCGTCGCGCCGATGGGAGTGAGGTAATTGCTCGTCGGTGCAGCCGAAGGCGCTCCCGGCGCGGGCGCCTGGGTCGGTTGCGCGAGCGCAGGTGAGACTCCCGCCGCGAGGGAAAGCAGGAACGAGACTCCGAATCCAACTCGCAAAGTCATGACGTGCCCCTATGAACCGGGCGAGCGCCCGGGCTGTACTGCGGACTCCATGGGATCTTTGATCCCGGCGACAAACACCAATTCTACGCCGATCCGCTCGTTGCGGGTTCTCGGCATGGAGCCGGGCCTCGTCTCCATCGCCAACTCGCTCTCTCAGGTCTGGCCGGTCCATCCGCTGCGCGGTGGCGATCGCCGCGGCTTCGAGCGTAGACTCGTCGACAAGAACCACTGGTGTGCCATGGCGATACTCAGTCGATCCAAAGGCGGCGTGGTGCCTCTTGCGATTCTCGACGCGCTCGGGGACGGAGTGACGCTCGCGGACGAACGAGGTCACATCGTCTTCTCAAACAAGGCCGCCGATCGCATCCTCGGGGTTGCGCCAACCGATTCTTCGCCTGAGGAGTGGGCCGCGCACTACGGCGTGTTCCTCCCCGATGGCAGCGCCCCGTTCCCGACCGAACAATACCCGCTCATGCGCGCGCTGCGCGGTGAGGAAACCGACGGTGTCCGGATGCTGATCCGGAACGCGCAGCATCCGGCAGGTCTTCTGATCATGGCCACGGGACGCCCGATGCGGGACGAGAACGACCGGATCGTCGGGGCATCGGTGGTGTTTCGAAAAGCCGTGAACGAGGGGACGGCCTTCGCCGCGCTCAGGGCCGAGCTGGAATCGCTGCGCCTCGAACTCCAGTCGACGAATCACGACGCTGCGATGGTCGACCGGCTCGACGCAGCGCTGCGCCACTGCGACGTGCTCGAGTTCCGCGTCGATCGCAGTAGCGAACAGACTCCTACGGCGCGTACGTTTCGAAGAACTTGAGCACCACCACCTTGCTCTTCGGCGAGACGCGGCGGGCCTCCTTCACCCACAGATCGAGATTGCCGGGGTCGCCGAAAACGCTTCGCAGGTCCTGCACCGGCTCGGAGAAGGGTTTCTCGAAGTTGTCCCAATGGGTCGGCAGGATCAGCTTGGGATAGTTGAGCGCCTTCATCAGCCGCGGCGTGAAGTCGTGGATCTGCGTGTAGAAGATGGACGCCAGCAGCGCGACATCCGGCCGCAGCCCGGTGATCTCGCGCTCGATGAAGTTGGCGGTGCTCATCGAGAAGATGCGCTGTTTGCCGCCGAAGGTGATCAGGTAGATCAGGCTGTCGCCTTCGGGCATGTCACCCACCTTGCCCGGTGCCGCTGCCGGCACCGCGGACAGATGGCCGGGCACGGCGTACTTCTTGATCGGCCCCATCGAGTGGAGACCCGGGAACACCTCGATGGTGTACCCGTCGAACTGCATGTTCTCGCCGCCCTTCACCTGCACGATCTGCTTTTCCGGGACGCCGGCCGCCCGCAGGATGTTGCCGTGGGTTTCCGAGCCGATCACCATCGCGCCCGTCTTCTTCGCGATGATGGGGATGTCGGCCAGGTGGTCCCAGTGGCCGTGCCCGATGAGGATGTGGTCCGCCTTGGCGATGTGCTGGTCGATCAGGGCCTGATCCGTGGTGATCGGCGTGTTCGGGTTGAACTTGCCGCTGAAGAATCCGCTGTCGAAGCGGCCGAACCAGGGGTCGATGAGGATGGTCTTTCCGCCGAAGGCGATCTCCCAACCGTTCGTGCCGAACCACTTGAACCGCACGCCGCTTGCGCCCGGTCCGCCGCTCTTGCTCGTGGGCTCGGCTCCTGCTGCCAGGCCCGGCAGCAGCAGACTCGCTCCCGCTACGGCGGCGCCCGCCACTCCGGCGCCGAGGACCTGCCTGCGGAAAAGACCAGTTGCCTCAGGTTCGATGAAGCACATGTGCCCCCTCCTTGGAACGATGAGGGCGGCGATCGCGACAGATCGTCGCCGTGCGGACCGTGCCGGGTGTGAAACCATATCACCCTGGGAACGGCAACAGGACCGGGCGCTGTCTCCCCGATTCACCGGGCGCTGATGTCGATCTCACAGCGCTGGACCCAGCCTGAGATGTCAATCGTCCCGCCGGCTGCGTGAGCCCGGTGCCCTCGCCTGAGTTGGCACGTGCTTCATCCCGCGCCTGGAGTTGCCATCCGCGCGGCGCTGGTTCGCGCACTCGATTCATCGATGCTGTACGCGCCGGCGCCCCTGCCGAGGACGATCAGCACTCCGCCGGCGATCGACAGGTTCTTCAGGAAATTGACCATCTGGGCCTGCTGCTCGGCCGGACCGACGGCCCAGAAGTTGTGGAAGACGAGTGTCACCGGCACGAGGAAGATCAGCAGCGCCAGGGCGCCCCAGCGCGCCTTGAACCCGACGATCACCGAGAGGCCTCCGAGCAACTCCAACGCGGTGGCGATCGCGAGCAGCGCTTCGGAGACGCCCTTCGTGCCGGCATATCCGACCGTTCCATGCCACTGCGCCAGCTTTCCCACCCCGCTGATCACGAAGATCGCGCCGAGGGCGATCCGACCGACGACCTGCGCCAATTTCGAGATCGGCTCCATGCTTCCTCCCGTTCATCCAGCGAGCGATCGCCTCTGGACTACCGCCACGAGATCGTCAGCGCAACCCATCGAGCAGCGCCTGGTGAAACCGGGCGGGATCCTGGATCTGCGGCGCATGCCCCAACTCGGGAAATTCCACCAGCGTCGCGTGGGGGAAACGGCGCGCAGCTTTCCCTCCCAGGCGCGGATAAGCGCCGAGCCTTCATGCGCACCCTGATAGCACCGCTCGGATGGAGTTGCCCACCCGTCGGCTAGGGCTCTCCCGGTTTGAATGGCGGTTCCTTACCAGGAGGAACGCTCTCTTCGGCCATCGCCAGGATCATCGCCACCGTCACGTAGGCGCCGGTCACGGCCGTCAGGTCCACTACCTGCTGGTCGGTGAAGATACGCCTGGCTCGGGCGAAGGTCTCGTCGGACACCTGGTGCCTGGTGGAGAGCTCCATCACGAAATCATAGATGGTGGCCTCGTCCTCCTTCATGTTCGCCGGGCGCTTCTGCGCCTTGAGATCGGCGACGACCTCGGGGGAAAGACCCGCCTTGATCGCGAGCGGCGCGTGCGCGTACCACTCGACCTGCGAGCGCCAGAGGCGGCCTGTGATGAGGATGGCCATCTCGTTCAGGCGCAAGGGTAAGGAGGAATTCCAGCGCAGGTAATACAGCAGATCGAACATGCGCTGGCCAAGCACCGGGCTGCGCAGCAACGGATTGTACGGCCCGCCGAGGCCGACGCTCGACACCTTCAGGATCTGCTCGCCGAGTGGTCTCTGGTACGTGTTCAGTTGCTCGTAAGTGAGCGGCGGAAACCGTGGCGGCTTGTTCACCTGCTGCGGTTGTGCCGCGGAATGAGGCGCCGCGATCGCGCCTGCAAGAAGAGTCACAGCCAAGCCCCTGCGTATTCTTGTCATGGATCTCCTCGTCGTCACGGGCGGCGCTCGAGCATCGCCGACGAGAATACTGCGTCGAGACATCGATGGGCGCGTTGGGGACGGCGAATCTGGGGGGCCGCCCGCTGGCAGGATCCTCTCCCCGGTGATTCGGGGCGGCGAAGAAAAGACGCTGCGTGCACGCGCTGTCAAGACTCGGCCGCGTCCAAGCGCTTTCCCGCTGAGCTTGCAGTCCCATTTCACTTCATCGCCTTGCGGCGCCAGAGCTCCCACGGCCGCTGCACGGTAGCGCCCATCGTCGCATCCGCTTTGCGGGCCTCCTCGTCATCGAGGTACTTCACCTTGCCCAACGCCATCGCCTGCGCCTGCAGCCGCGCGTTGAGCTCGGTGTAGACGCTGCGGAACACGGCATGGGGAAGATCGGCGGCGACGATCACTGCGCCATGGCCGCGCATCAGCGCGACCGTGTGCGCGCCCAGCGTCTTCGCGAGCGCATGTCCCAGCTCGGGACTGCGCACCAGCATGTCGCTGTCGCCGGCTGCGGTGCGGATGTCGAACACCGGCACGCCACCGGCGAGAAAGGCGCTCATGTGGTACAGCGGCCGCAGCGGTGCCGCGGTGACTCCGAACGGGATGAGCGACGGCGAATGGCAGTGCACCACCGCGTTGACGTCCGGCCGGGCGCGGTAGATGGCGGCATGGATGAAGCGCTCGAGAAACGGAGTGACGCCGCCGCGCTGCTCGACGACGTTGCCATCGAGATCGTGCTCGAGGATGTCGGCCGCAGTGACCATCTCGGGCGCCAGCGAGCGCGAGAGAAGGAAGCGATCCGGGTGCTCCGGATCGCGCACGCTCACGTGGCCGTAGCCGTCGAGTACGCCCTGGTCGGCAAGGATGCGGTTCGCGATGACGAGGTCGTCGATCGCCTTCGCGCGTGCGTCGGGTCCGCAACGTCCTGGAGGCCCGCGGTTTCGACGTCCGGAGGACGCCGAAGGCGTCGGCGGCGTCGGCGGCGTCCGCTACCCGAAGCAGTGGGGCGGCCGCGGGCTCGATTGGGTCGCGACCTGCATGGTGATGGAGGAGGTGGGCGCGCTCGGCTACGTCTTCGCCTGCGTCTTCGGCGTCGGCGCCGAGTTGGTCTGCGACGCCATCGTCCGGCACGGGACGGACGCGCAGCGCGAGCGGTACGTCAAGCCGCTGCTGCGTGGCGAGATCTTCGCCGCCGAGTG
>JBGQLA010000367.1:0-5065 GCA_041499865.1 Deltaproteobacteria bacterium | reverse complement strand
TCGCGCGCGGCCAGCTCCTCCGGCAGCGGCGAGTTCGCCTTGTAGTACTTGACCATCTCCTCGATGAACCCGATCGCGCTCGCCGCCCGCGACGCGAGCGGGCCGGCGGAGATGGTGTTCACCCGCAGCCCGTGCTTGCGCCCGGCCTCGAACGCAAGCGTGCGCGTGTCGCTCTCCAGCGCCGCCTTCGCCGACGACATCCCGCCGCCGTACCCCGGCACGGCGCGCTCGCTCGCCATGTAGGTGAGGGAGACGACGCTGCCGCCCGGCCGCATCAACGGCGCCAGCCGCTGCACCATCGAGACCATCGAGTACGCGCTGACGCTGATGGCGGCGAGGTAGCCGTTGCGCGACGTCTCCAGGAGCGGCTTCTTCACCTCCGGACCGTTCGCCAGCGAGTGCACGACGATGTCCAGGCACTTTTCGCCGAAGTCGCGCCGCAGGGCGTCCGCGATGCCCTGCACGGAGAAGTCGCCGCGCTCGTTGTAGCGCTTGCTGCTGCGGACGTCCTCCGGGCAGTCCGCGAGCGTGTCGTACGCCGCGTCCAGCGGATAGATCCGCTCGAACTCCAGCATGCCGCCGCCCGACAGCTTCCGCGACTCGTCGATCTTCCCCCGCCGGATCAGGGTCTCGAAGATGTTCAGCGCGGGCGGCCAGGTGCCGATGCAGATCGACGCTCCCGCCTCCGCCAGGGCCCTGGCGATGGCGAATCCGAACCCCGCATCGTCCGCCACCCCGGCGACCAGCGCGCGTTTTCCGGTCAGGTCGATTCCGAGCATCCGCGCGGTATCGCGCAACTATCGATAGTCCGCAAGCGACAGGTCGAAGCGCTTGACCCATCGGTGCACTTGCATGCGGGCCTTCCCCAGCGAGCGGGCGACGGCGGCGACGTTGCCTCCGTTGTCGCGGAGCAAGGAGGACAGCCGCTCCCGCATCTGCGCGTCGGCCTCCGAGAGTTTGCGGGCGCGCAACCCGGGGATCGCGTATGCCGTCGCGGCGGGCCGGGCGACGAACTCAGGGAGGTGGCAGACGTCGATGGGCAGCCCGCCGGCGAGGACCAGCGCCGCGCCGACGCATCGCTCCAGCTCGCGGACGTTCAGCGGCCAGCGGTGCCGCAACAGCGCGCGCCCCGCTTCCGGCGTGAACCTCGCGGACACGGCGCCGGACTTGCGCAGCAAGGCGGCGATCAGCAGCCCGAGGTCCTCGCGCCGGCGCCGCAGGGGAAGCAGGCGCAGCGTGAATCCGCTGAGCCGCGCGTACAGGTCGGCGCGGAACCGCTGCGCCGCCACGGCTTCCTCCAGGCCGACGTGGGTGGCGGCGAGGATCCGGACGTCCACCCGCACCGCCTCGGTGGATCCCACGGCGAGGACCTCGTTCTCCTGCAGCACGCGGAGCAAGGCGGCCTGCGCCGCCGGGGAGAGATCGGCGACCTCGTCGAGGAACAGGGTCCCGCGGTCCGCCGCGCGCACCAGCCCGCTCCGGGTCTCCACCGCGCCGGTAAAGGCGCCCTTGCGGTGCCCGAAGAGCTCGCTCTCCAGCAAGGTGTCCGCGATGGCGGCGCAGTTGATGGCGACGAAGGCCCCGCGCCTCCCGGACAGCTCGTGCAGCGCGCGCGCCAGCAGCTCCTTGCCGGTGCCGGTCTCGCCGCCGATCACCACCGGCAGCAGCGACCGCGCGATCGCCAGCACGCTGGCGAGCTCCGCCGCGAGCGCCGGCGAGACGGTGGCGAGCGCCGGGTGCGCGGCAGCGGCGGTCGCGCGCTGCGGGGCATCGGCGCGGAAGAGGAAGTGCGTATGCCCCATCTCCAGCACGTCGCCGTCGGCGAGCCCGCGTTCCGCGACGGGCTCTCCATTGACGAAGGTGCCGTTGGTGCTGCCGCAGTCCTCGGCGAAGAAGCCTTCCGCGCCGCGACGCAGGCGTGCGTGCGCCGCGGACATGGAGACATCGCCGGCTCCCACGCGCAGCACCGCTCCGTCGCGGGCGACGCCCTCGCCGCGGCCGAGCAGCACCTCGTCGATGCCCGCCAGCGAGTGCCCGGCCGGCGGGCGCAAGGGAAAGGCCCGCGATGCTCGTGGAGATCGAACACCCGGACGATGCCGGGATGATCCAGGGAACGCGCGATCGACAGCTCGCGGCGGAACCGCTCGCGGATGGAATCGTCCTTTGCGAGGTGCTCGTGCAGCAGCTTGACCGCCACCTCCGCGGAGGTCCTGCGGTCCCGGGCCGCGAACACTTCGGCGAGCCCGCCTGCGCCGATGCGGCGCCGTAGCTCGAATCGTCCGTCGAGCAGCACGTCCCGTCGACTGCCGGTGCGTAACACCGGCCACGCGCCGCAACCGCGCACCACGTTCCGCAACCGCCCGTCCCCGGCGCTGCGCCGGAGGTCGCGCGACGTCGCGCCGCGGTCGCGCGACCCGGCTACCGACAGCGCGTCCCCCTGGAGCCGCGCGGTGAGCCGCTGGCACGCCGGATGCTCCGAGACGTGCGCAGGAGGTGAGCATGGTGATCGAGGAGCTCGACCCCGCGTCCGCGCCGGAGTGGGACGATTACGTCTCGGGAAAGGAGGGCGCGAACTGCTACCATCTGCATGCTTGGCGCAAGGCCGGCGAGCGCGGCTACGGCCTGCGCGCGCCGTACCTGGTCGCCCGGTCGCGGGCGCCGGGCCAGCTGCTCGGAGTGTTGCCGCTGTTCTTCATTCGCAGCCCACCCTGGCGCGGATACGCGACTACCGGCCTGTTCGGGTCGTACGGCCGGGTGCTCGCGGACGATCCCGGGATCGCCGCGCTCCTCTTGCGCGAGGCGAGCCGGCGCGCCAGCGACGCCGGCCTCGCCTCGCTGCGTTTCAAGGGGCTGGGAGCGGAACCGGCAGCCGCGGGATTCCTGGACGTCGATCGCTGGGTCGTCGCCACGCTCCCGCTCTGGCCGGACGCCAGGGCTGCCTGGACCGGCATCCGCGGCAAGGAGCGGAACCTGGTGCGCAAGGCGCACGGCTACGGTCTCGAGGTGCGGAGGGGAGCGGAGTGGATCCACGCCTTCTACGACGTGCTCGCGGACAACATGCACCACAAGGGCGCGCCGATCTACGGGCGGCGCTTCATCGAGGAGCTGGTGCGCGCGTTCGGCGCTTCCGCCGAGGTGGTCACCGTCCACCACGGAGATCGATGCGTGGCCGGAGCGGTGACGCTAACCTTCGAAGGAGTGATCACCATCCCGTTTCTCTCCTCGCGGCCGGACGCGCTCGCGCTCCGCCCCAACGTCCTTCTGGTCTGGGACATCGTCGCCCGCGGCTGCGACGCCGGCCTCCGGGCGCTCGACTTCGGCACCTCCCTGCGAGGCTCCAGCTCGCTCAGCTTCAAGCAGCACTGGGGCGCACGAACCGCGCCTCGCTCGATCCTGGTCTGCCCCTTGCGCGGGCGGCCTCCCGCGCTCGACGTCGACAGCCCGCTGATCCGCGCCGGCGTCGCTCTCTGGCAGCGGCTGCCCCGGGCGTGGGCGGACGCTCTCGGCCCGCGCGTCTGCGGCAGGTTCCTGGCATGAGCGAAGCCGTGGTTGTGCCGCCGCGGCCGCGCTGGCTGGTGCGCGTCGCGGCCTGGCTGATCGCCGCGGCGGTGCTGTTCGTCGCCGCGCGTCGCGTGGACTTTGCCGCGTTGGCCGCCGCACTCCAGGGAGCGGCCTGGGGGTGGGTGGCGCTGGCGCTGGTCTGCAGCCTGGTGGCGAACACCCTCGCGCGGGTCCGGCGGTGGCAGGCGCTGCTCGAGCCGATTCCACACCAGAAGCGGGCGAGCTTCATGGACCTGGTCCGCATCTCGTACGCCAGCGGCGCTGTCAGCATCCTCTTGCCCGCGCGGGCCGGCGAGGCGGTGCGGGTGGTCGAGCTGAAGCGCCGGCGCGGCTACCCGGCGGGCGCGCTGATCGCCGCGCAGCTCGCGGAGAAGGGGATCGAGGCGCTCAGCCTGGGGTTGATCTTCGGCATCTTCGCGCTGCTGCCCGGCGCGCACCCGGCGCCGCTCGCGATCGCCGGCGGCGTCGCCGGCGGCGGCGTGGCGCTGCTCGCGGTGCTGCCCAGGCGCGCTCCGGGCGTGGCCGGGAAGTTCCTCCAGGCGCTGCGCGCGGTCCACGCGGAGCGCTCCTGGGTGCGCAGCCTGCTCTGGTCGCTCTTCTCCGACGCGGTGGACGTCCTGCTGGTCGCGCTCTGCCTGCGCGCTCTCGGCATCGAGGTGCATCCCGCGGTCTGGGCGATGGTGCTGCTGTCGGTCAACCTCGCGCTCCTCTTGCCCTCCACTCCAGGCAACCTGGGAGTGCTGGAAGCCGGCGCCGTCGTCGCCCTGGTAGCCGCCGGCGTGTCCCCGGAAGCCGCGCTCGCGTTCGCGCTCGTGTACCACTCGATCCAGCTGGTGCCCGGGACGATCCTCGGCGTGCTCGCCATCTGGCTGCCTTGGCGGTGAATCGGGCTTAGCATTGGCGCATGGCGAACGAAGGCGACCGGACCCTGGCCGAAGCGGAGCAGGATGCGCGCGAGGGGCAGGGCGAACGTTGCGCCTGCGGCTCCAGCCGGTTCGTGCTCGAGGCCTACCTCGAGGTCGACGGAGGCCGCATCCTCTCCGAGCCGGTGGAGGTGGAGGCGCTCACCTGTCCGGAATGCGGGCGGGAGTACGAACCGATCCTGCTCGGCGACGGGAAGGTGCAGCGCGGGGAGTTCCTCGGGTACTTCGAAGAGGACGAGGCCTGATACGCTGCGGGGGTGCGTCTCTCGGTCCTGCTCGCGCTCGCCGGCTGTGCCCATTCCCGGGGAGTGCCGGCGCCCCAAGGCTTCGCCCGCTCGAAGGAGAAAGCCGCCGAGGTCTGCCTGCCGCCGGGAGTAAAGGCCTGGCTGGCCGGGCTGCGCTGCGGCGACGGGACCCCGCCGCAGACGAAGAGGCTGGGGCCGGTCGGCACGCGCCTGGTTCCCGACGACCCGAACGACCCGCGCGCTCTTCTGCAGATGGATCCCGAGCGGCCGCTCCAGCCCGGTGAGCCCGACCTGCACATCGTCGACGCCTGGGAAGCGCACTGCGAGGCGCGCACC
>JBGQLA010000366.1:0-5079 GCA_041499865.1 Deltaproteobacteria bacterium | reverse complement strand
GCGCGCTGCCGTGGGGCTAGCCCGGCGCGGGGTCGCGCCGGCTGTCCCGCAGCGCCGCGGGGGTCCGCGCGCTGCCGTGGGGCTAGCCCGGCGCGGGGTCGCGCCGGCTGTCCCGCAGCGCCGCGGGGGTCCGCGCGCTGCCGTGGGGGTAGGAGCGAACTGAAGAATTGCGTCGCTTGCCCTGTCCAAGCCTTGACCGTGCCGGACGCGTTTGCTAGTCGCAGCGCGGACATTCAACGAGAGGACCTGAGATGACCTGTTCGAGATTGCTCGCCGTCGCCGCCGCAGCCCTGATCCTTCCCGCCGCCGCGATGGCAGAGAGCATCGAGGGCGCCGTCGACTTCAGCGGCAAGGCGCCCACGCCGGGCAAGCTGCACCGCGAGGCCGATCCGTTCTGCGCCAAGAAGCCGATGACCGATCCGGCGGTGCTGGTGAAGGGCGGCAAGCTGCAGAACGTCTGGGTCCACGTCACCAAGGGCGCGAAGGAGACCGCCAAGCCGCCGGCCACCTCGGTGGAGATGGACCAGAAGGACTGCATGTACGAGCCGCGGATGACCACCGCGGTGGTGGGGCAGAAGATCCAGGCCAAGAACGGCGACCCGGTCCTGCACAACGTGCACACCTACCTGGGCGCGAGCACGCTCTTCAACAAGGGGATGCCGAACGACAAGGCGGCGCCGATCGAGTACACCGCCAAGGACGAGGGCGTGATCAAGTGGAAGTGCGACGTCCACCCCTGGATGCGCGGCTTCATCGGCGTCTCCAAGAGCGGCCTGCAGGCGGTGACCGGGGCCGACGGCAGCTTCAAGATCGACAACGTGCCGCCCGGCAAGTACACGGTCGAGGCCTGGCACGAGAAGTACGGCACCAAGACGCAGGAAGTGACCGTCGAGGCCGGCAAGCCGGCGAAGGCGACCTTCAAGTACGACGGCACGGAAAAGGGAACGTAGCTTCCTCTTCCGCATTGATCGAGCCGGGGAGGGCGGGCTAAAAGCTCGTCCTCCCTTCGTGTTTCTGGAGCCGCGTTGATCCGCCGTCTCGCCGCCGCTGCCGCAGTCTTCACCGTGGTGCTGATCGTCGCTGGCGGCGTGGTCACCAACACCGATTCCGGCCTCGCCTGCCCCGACTGGCCCACCTGCTTCGGCAGCGCGATCCCGAGGATGACCGGCAACGTCGCGGTGGAGCACACGCACCGGCTGATCGCCACCGCCGTCGGGCTGTGCACCGTGGCGCTGGTGGTGCTCACGCTGCGGCGCGCGCGCCAGGGATGGCTCGCCGGCGCGCTGGCGGGGTTCTCGACTTTGATCCTCGCCGCTTCCTTCTGGGCGGGCCGGGTGAAGCACGTGAGCGGCGAGCTGCCCGCGCTCTCCGTCGCCCTCGTCGCTGCCGGCTATCTGGGATGCGCCTGGGTGATCGCCAGGGCGCGCGACGTGGACGGCAAACTCGCGGCTGGAGCGCTCGCGGTGGTGATGTTCCAGGGGCTCCTCGGCGGGCTGACCGTCCTCTACCGGCTCCCCACGCTGGTTTTGGTGATGCATCTCGGCACCAGCATGGTGTTCATGGCGCTGGCGCTGCTCCTCGCGTTCCGCCTCCACGAGGTCGAGGCGCGGACCGCCGCGCCGCGCGGGCTGCTCTGGGTGACCACCGCCGCCATCTATCTCCAGATCCTGCTCGGCGCGACCGTGCGCCATACCGGCGCCGGGCTGGTGTGCGTGGATCTGCCGTACTGCCGCGGCGCCTTGTGGCCGACCGGCGTGCACCCGATGGTGCACCTGCACATGGCCCACCGCGCGTTCGCCTTCGTGGTCCTCGCCCTGGTCTGCTGGTCGGCGCTGCGGATCGCGCGCGCCTCGCGCGGCCTGGTGCGCGCGCTGGCCTGGACCGGGCCGGCGCTGGTCGTGGTCCAGATCGCCCTCGGCGTGATCACCATCCTCACCTTCAAGGACCTGGTGCCGCTGACCGCGCACCTGCTCGCCGGCGCCCTGCTCCTGGCCGACTTCGTCGCCCTCCTGGCGCTGACGCGGCACGCTCCCGCCCTCGAGAGCTCCCCCGCGGCGGTCGGTGTCGCGGCGTGACGGCAACCGCCTCGGATCTGGTGCAGCTCGCGAAGCCGCGGATCACCGGCCTGGTGGTGTTCACCACCGCCATCGGGCTGTGGCTCGCGCCGCACGGGCTGCCGCCGCACACCGTGGTGCTGACGCTGATCGGCACCGTGCTCATCGTCGCGGCCGCGAACGTGCTCAACATGTACCTGGAGCGCGACAGCGACGCGTTCATGACCCGGACGATGAACCGGCCGCTCCCGGCGCACCGGATGGAGCCGGACGTGGCGCTCTGGTTCGGGCTGGCGCTGGCCGCCGTCTCCGTGCCGCTGCTCACCTTCTTCGTCGGCGCGCTGCCGGGGCTGCTCGCGGCCATCGCTTTGGTGAGCTACGTGCTCCTCTACACCCCGATGAAGCGCCAGACCGCGACCGCCCTGCTGGTCGGAGCGATTCCCGGGGCGATCCCGCCGCTGATAGGCTGGACGGCCGCCACCGAGCGACTGGAGCTTCCCGGCGTGCTGCTCTTCGCGGTGATGTTCCTCTGGCAGGTGCCGCACTTCCTCGCCATCACCCTCTTCCGCAAAGAGGAGTACGCGCGCGCGGGCCTGGTCGTGCAGCCGAACGAGCCGGGCGGCGAGCGCGAGGCGCGCGCGAACATCGTCCGCTACATCGTCGCCCTGGTGGCGGTCTCGCTGCTCTTCGTGCCGCTCGGCGTGGCCCGCGGCGCGTATCTCGCGAGCGCGGTGCTGCTCGGGGCCGCCTTCCTCGGGTACGGCCTGGCCGGTCTGCGGCAGGACGCGGGCCCGCGCTGGGCGCGCAGGCTCTTTCTCCTCTCCCTCGTCTACCTGCCGCTGCTCTTCGGCGCGCTGCTCCTCGACCGTCATCCTTGAGACTCACGGCCGGTGCGACGAAACGCCACACCCCTGTGCGCAATTGCCGCGGCAATCGCGGTCATGCTAGACGAGCAAATCCCCGATGGAAGTGACATCGCCCGAAACCGCCACGCTCGCCATCTGGACCATCGCCCGATTCGCAGCGCTCGCTGTGCTGGTGACGGAAGCGTCCTTCTTCCTGCTCCGCCGCCGCGACCCGCAGCCCCGGCCGCCGTCGCGGGTCTTCTGGGCGCTCACCCCCGCGCTGATCCTCGCGGGTCTCTGCTTCTGGTGCGCCGTCTCCGTCTCGGCGCGCAACGCGCCTGCAATTTCTGCCGTCGCGCAACTCGCCCGCTGAATCCTCGAGGAAGCTGAATGGACGAGAAACTCTACGGTTGGTGGCTCCCGCCCGACGTGTCCGTCCACGGGGCGAAGATCGACCAGCTGATGTCCGTGCTGCACTGGTTCATGGCCCTGCTCTTCGTGGGCTGGGGCATCTTCTTCGTCTACTGCCTGATCCGGTTCCGGGCGCGCCCCGGCCACACCGCGCTCTACGCGCCGGTGAAGGCGATCGCCACCAAGTACATCGAAGCCTTCGTGGTGGTGATCGAGGTGTTCCTGCTCTTCGGCCTCTCCACGCCGGTCTGGCTCGCCTACAAGAACAACGTGCCGGACCCCGCCAAGGCGATGCACATCCGGGTGGTGGCCGAGCAGTTCGCCTGGAACTTCCAGTATCCGGGGAAGGACGGGAAGTTCGGCAAGGCGGATGCCTCGCTGATCTCCGGCGACAACCCGCTGGGCGTCGATCCCGAGGACCCGGCCGCCAAGGACGACATCATCAGCGTGAACCAGCTGCACGTGCCGGTGCACCGGGCGGTGATCGTCGACGTCAGCAGCAAGGACGTGATCCACAGCTTCAACATCCCGGTGCTGCGGGTGAAGCAGGACACCATCCCCGGCCAGCAGATCCCCATCTGGTTCGAGGCCACGCAGCCGGGCCACTTCGAGCTCGCCTGCGCGCAGCTCTGCGGCCTCGGCCACTACCGCATGCGCGCCGACGTGCTGATCGATACGCCCGAGGACTTCGCCAAGTGGGAGGCGGAGAACGCTCCGCCCCCGCCGGAAGCTCCTGCCGCGGCGGCGCCCGAAGAGAAGAAGTAGCCCTCCTTTTCCGATCCGGAGACGACTGGATGAGCGTCGAACATCACACCCCCGCGAACGGCAACGGCCACGGGCATGCGCACGCGGATCACGGGCACCACGAGCTCCCCTTCTGGCGTAAGTACATCTTCTCCGTCGACCACAAGGTGATCGGCATCCAGTACGGCATCACGGCGCTGGTGTTCCTCTTCTTCGGCTTCTCGCTGATGATGCTGATGCGCTGGCAGCTCGCGTATCCGGGCCAGCCCATGCCGCTGCTGGGCAAGCTCCTCGGCGAGACGGCGATGCCCGGCGGGGTGATGGCCCCGGAGTTCTACAACCAGCTCGGCGCCATGCACGGCACCATCATGGTGTTCCTCGGCGTGGTCCCGCTCGCGGTGGGCGCGTTCGGCAACTTCGTCGTCCCGCTGCAGATCGGCGCGCCGGACATGGCGTTCCCGCGCCTGAACATGGTCAGCTACTGGGTGTTCCTGCCCGGCTGCCTGCTGATGGTCTCCAGCTTCTTCATGGAGGGCGGGGCGGCGCAATCGGGCTGGACCAGCTACCCGCCGCTCTCCGACATCGCCCCGCCAGGACAGACGGCGTGGTGCTTCGCGATGGTGCTGATCATCACCAGCTCGCTCCTCGGCTCGATCAACTTCATCGTCACCATCGTGCAGCTCCGCGCGAAGGGCCTGACCTTCTGGCGCCTGCCCTTCTTCGTCCACGCGCAGCTGGTGACCGCGTTCCTCCTCCTCCTCGCCTTTCCTCCGCTGGAGGCCGCGACAGTCCTGCAGATCATGGACCGCGTGGCGGGGACCTCGTTCTTCCTGCCCTCGGGGCTGGTGATCTCCGGCGAGCAGCTGAACAGGGCCGGCGGGGGAAGCCCGCTGCTCTGGCAGCACCTCTTCTGGTTCCTCGCCCACCCCGAGGTCTACGTTCTCATCCTCCCCGCCATGGGCATCGTGGCGGAGGTGGTGGCGAACAACACCCGCAAGCCGCTCTGGGGCTACCGGCTCCTCGTG
>JBGQLA010000365.1:0-5125 GCA_041499865.1 Deltaproteobacteria bacterium | reverse complement strand
GTCGAGTCCAGCGGATCGACGGCGGGGTAGATGCCGATCTCGGTCAGCGCGCGGGAAAGCACCGTGGTCGCGTCGAGGTGCGCGAAGGCGGTGGCGGGCGCGGGGTCGGTGAGGTCGTCGGCGGGCACGTAGATCGCCTGCACCGAGGTGATCGCGCCCTTCTTGGTGGAGGTGATCCGCTCCTGAAGCTCGCCCATCTCGGTAGAGAGCGTGGGCTGGTAGCCGACGGCGCTGGGGATGCGGCCGAGGAGCGCCGAGACCTCGGAGCCCGCCTGCGTGAACCGGAAGATGTTGTCGATGAAGAGGAGCATGTCCTTCCCCTCCTCGTCGCGGAAGTACTCGGCGATCGCCAGCGCGGAGAGAGCGACGCGGGCGCGCGCGCCGGGCGGCTCGTTCATCTGCCCGAAGACGAGCACGGCCAGCGACTTCTCCAGGTCGTTGGCCTTGATCACCGCGTTCTCTCCGCCCTCCTGGAACTCCATGTAGAGGTCGTTGCCCTCGCGGGTCCGCTCTCCGACGCCGGCGAACACCGAGAAGCCGCCGCGCTGCTTGGCGACGTTGTTGATCAGCTCCTGAAGGAGAACCGTCTTGCCCACGCCGGCGCCGCCGAAGAGGCCGATCTTGCCGCCGCGCAGGTACGGGGCGAGCAGATCGATGACCTTGATGCCGGTCTCGAACGGCACCATCCGCACGTCCTGCTCCTGGAACGTCGGCGGATCGCGGTGGATGGGCAGCCGGCGCTTGGCGTTGATCGGTCCCTTCTCGTCGACCGGCTCGCCGACCACGTTGAGGATGCGCCCCAGCACCTCCTTGCCCACCGGCATCGAGATCGGACCGCCGCTATTCTTCACCGCCTGGCCGCGGATCAGGCCCTCGGTCGAGTCCATCGCGATGCATCGCGCGGTGTTCTCGCCCAGGTGCTGGGCCACCTCGATGGTGAGGTTGTCCGCCTTCTCCGAAATGCTCGGGTTCGAGAGCAGCAGCGCGGTGAAGATCTCGGGCAGCGCGCCGGGAGCGAACTCCACGTCCACCACCGGCCCGATCACCTGCGTGACCTTGCCCATTTTCTGCAGCTCATTCATCGCGACGGCAGACATATCCTGGGATCCTCTATTTCATCGCTTCGGCGCCGGAGACGATCTCCATCAGTTCCTTGGTGATCGAGGCCTGGCGGCCGCGGTTGTACTGGAGCGAGAGGCGGTCGATCATCTCGTCCGCGTTCTTGGTGGCGGAGTCCATCGCCGTCATCCGCGCGCCGTGCTCGGACGCCTCCGACTCGAGGAGCGCGCGCCAGATCTGCATCGCCAGCTGCCGGGGAATCAGCTGCTCGAGCAGCTCCGTGCGGGACGGCTCGTAGAGGTGCTCGGGGGTGATGAACCCGCCCTTCTCGGGGTCTTTGGTCGAGGGCGGCGCGACGATCGGCAAGAGCGGCTTGAAGGTGATGACCTGCGTCATCGCGCTCTTGAACTGGTTGTAGAGCAGGTAGACGGCGTCGAGCTTGCGCTCGTTGAACTCGACGATCAGATCGTCGGCCACTCCCTTCGCCATGGCGAAGCGCAGCCGCCCGAAGAACCCGACGTAGTCCTTGCGCGTCTCGATGCCGCGCTTCTTCGCGAAGGCGGCGCCGCGCCGGCCGATGGTGGAGAACTGGATGGCCTCGTAGCGGTCGCCTTCCTCCACCAGGAAGCGCTGCGCGCGGCGGATGATGTTCGAGTTGAAGCCGCCGCAGAGGCCGCGATCGCTGGTGAGCAGGACTACCTCGATCCGGCGCGGGTCCTCGCGGACCTCCATCAGCGGGTGCGGCGTCATCTCCGCGGCGGCGCGCGCTTCCGCGAGCGACGCCAGGAGCTCGTCGAGCGCCTGGGTGAACGGGCGGGTGCGCACCACCGCGTCCTGCGCCCGGCGCAGCTTGGCCGCGGAGACCAGCTTCAGCGCCTTGGTGATCTTCTGCGTGTTGCGCACCGACTTGATGCGGGTGCGGATGGAGCGGAGAGAAGCCATCTATCCCTTTGCCGGTGTGGGCTTGAAGACGCTCTGGAACTCCGTGAGCGCGGCGTCCAGCGCGGCGCGCACGTCGTCGGTGAGGTCCTTCTTCTCCCGCAGGAGCTTCAGCGCCTGCTGGTGGCGCGCGTCCATGTACGCGCTCAGCTCCTCCATGTACCGCTGGACGTCGGGGATCTCGACGTTGCGGATCCAGACCACCCCGCTCTTGTCCTTCTGGGTGCCGGCGTAGATCTGCACGATCTGCTTCTCCACCGGCATGGGCACGTACTGCCCCTGCTTGAGGATCTCGGTCAGGCGGGCGCCGCGCGCCAGCGCTTCCTGCGTCGCCTTGTCCAGGTCGGAGCCGAACTGCGAGAACGCCGCCAGCTCGCGGTACTGGGCGAGCTCCAGGCGCAGCGAGCCGGCGATCTTCTTCATCCCCTTGATCTGCGCGTTGCCGCCCACCCGGGAGACGGAGATTCCGGCGTTGATCGCTGGCCGCTGGCCTGCGTTGAACAGGTCGGTCTCCAGGAAGATCTGGCCGTCGGTGATGGAGATGACGTTGGTGGGGATGTACGCGGCGACGTCGCCCGCCTGGGTCTCGATGATCGGCAGCGCGGTCAGGGACCCGCCGCCGCGCTCCTTGGAGAGCTTTGCGGCGCGCTCGAGCAGGCGGCTGTGCAGGTAGAAGACGTCGCCGGGATAGGCTTCGCGGCCCGGCGGCCGGCGGAGGAGCAGCGAGAGCTGCCGGTACGCCACTGCCTGCTTCGAGAGATCGTCGTAGATGATCAGCGCATGCTGGCCGTTGTCCCGGAAGTACTCGCCCATGGTCACGCCGGTATACGGCGCGAGGAACTGCAGCGGCGCGGGGTCCGACGCGCTGGCCGTGACGACGGTGGTGTACTCCATCGAGCCGTGCTGGGTGAGCCGATCCACGACGCGGGCGACCGTCGACTGCTTCTGGCCGATCGCGACGTAGATGCAGAACATGTCCTGGCCCTTCTGATTGATGATCGCGTCGACCGCCACCGCCGTCTTGCCGGTCTGGCGGTCGCCGATGATCAGCTCGCGCTGTCCGCGGCCGATGGGGATCATCGAATCGATGGCCTTGATGCCCGTCTGCATCGGCTCCTTCACCGACTCGCGGGCGACGATGCCGGGCGCCTTCACCTCGATCTTGCGCCGCTCCTTCCCGCCCAGCGGCCCCTTTCCGTCGAGGGGCTGGCCGAGCGCGTCGAGCACGCGGCCGATCACTTCGGGGCCCACGGGCGCGTCGGCGATGCGGCCGGTCCGCTTGACGATGTCGCCCTCGCGCAGGTGCTGCTGCTCGCCCATCAGCGCGACGCCGACCGAGTCCTCCTCGAGGTTCAGCACCAGGCCGGTGAGGCCTTTGGGGAACTCGACCAGTTCGCCGGCCATCACTCCTTCGAGGCCGTACACGCGCGCGATGCCGTCGCCGGTGGAGAGGACGGTCCCCGTCTCGCTCACCTCGATCTGCTTGCCGTAGCCCTTGATCTGCTCGCGCAGGATGCGGCTGATTTCGTCGGCCCGGATTTCCGCCATTGCTCTGCTCCTAGCTGCGAAGGGGTTCGATCGGCGCCGCCTTGAGGTCCTCGCGCATCCGCTCCAGCTGCCTGCGCAGGCTTCCGTCCAGCTGGGTCGCGCCGACCTGCGTCACTGCCCCGCCGATCAGCGCGGGATCGGTCTTCGCCTCCAGCACGATCGAGCGGCCGGTCATCCGCCCGATGGCCTCCCGGAGGCGCTCGATCTCGGCGTCGCCGAGCGGGCGCGCGGCGGTCACCGTCGCCCGGATCCGT
The DNA here is from genome assembly GCA_041499865.1 of Deltaproteobacteria bacterium. Taxonomy (GTDB): domain Bacteria; phylum Myxococcota; class Myxococcia; order Myxococcales; family 40CM-4-68-19; genus 40CM-4-68-19. The sequence goes on along the minus strand of JBGQLA010000365.1, from coordinate 1,325 downwards.
CCGGCCTGCTGGTCCACCATCGCCCGGTACGCGCGCGCGATGGCGGGGAGATCGCCGCCGCGCTCGCGATCGACGATCAGGCGGAGGAAGCTCACCGTCACCGGCGAGAGCGAAAGGGCGCTCGCCGCCACGTCGACCGCTCCCTGCCGCTGCGGCTGCGTGTACCCGGGATTGGCGATGAGGAACTGCAATTCCTTGCTCTCCCGCATCGCCTGAAGGACTGCCTCCAGCTCGTCGCCGTACTGCTCGAAGCGGCCTTCTTCGAGGCCGAGCGAGAACAGGGCGCGGGCATAACGTCGGGCGACGCCGGAGTGAATCAATTCGATGGCTCCTGCGACAAGCGGGAAGGCGCGGCTACCTAACACGCTGGACTGGCAGGGTCAATGCGCTGCGGCGTACCGTTTTGGTGCGTAGTTTTGCCGCATGAAGCTCATCGTCCAGGGCAAGCAGATGCGGGTCGGCGAAGGCCTGAAGCGCTACGCGGAACAGCACGTCCTCGCGCCGCTCCGGCGGTTCTACGACAACGAAGCGGCGGAGCTGCGCGTCGAGATCGGGCGCGACAACGCGAACCGCGGCGAGTCCGGGCAGTGCCACCTCACGTTCCACATGCCGGGGGCGAAGACCATCCAGATCGAGGAGAGCGCTCCGGACGTGTACGGCTGCCTGGACGTCGCGGCGGATCGGCTGGTGCGGGTGGCGAAGAAGCAGATCGGGAAGATGCGGCGGCCCAAGGGCCGTCACAAGGAACACCCGCTCGCGACCGCGGTCGCCGAAGGCGGCGTTCCCGGCGGGCTGGTCGAGGACCTGCCGAACGGACGCGCCCTCGACGGGATCGAGCGGCAGCGACGGGCGCCCGCGCGTTCGCGCGGAAAGTAGCGAAGCAGCCAGAAACAACTTCAGCAGCGCTGTGGACACCATCTGGTGTCCACAGCGCCGAAACCGAGAGCGTCCAGAGAGCGCTTCCGCGAGCGCGTTGGAACGGTTGCCTCGCCTCCGCGGAGATCCCGGTTTGAGCACTGTGGGGACACGAATCATCGTGTCCCCCCTTCGCTGGCGGAGGTGTTTCGGGCCGCCCTTGACTCGCCTTTCTCCGGTCTTACGTTCCGTTCGCCGACGGGAAGGGGCTGACGCCCCGGCATCCCGCAGGATTTGTTTCCCGGAAAGGAGAGTCAGGCATGGCCATCATTCGTCGCAATGACCCGTTCCGCGACTTGTTCTCGCTGCAGGACCAGCTGTTCCGCACGTTCGACGCCGCTTACCGCGGCGCGCCGCGCGAGGAAGAGCAGTCGATGGTGGCGACCTGGTCGCCGCTCGTCGACATCTTC
>JBGQLA010000364.1:0-5136 GCA_041499865.1 Deltaproteobacteria bacterium | reverse complement strand
CGGGTGAAGACGCTCCACCCCAAGGTGCACGGCGGCATCCTCGCCCGCCGCAAGCTCTCCTCCGACCAGGCGGACATGCAGAAGCAGGGGGTGCAGCCCATCGACCTGGTGGTGGTGAACCTCTATCCGTTCCGCGAGGCGGTGGCGAAGGGAGTGCCGCACGAGGAGGTGATCGAGAACATCGACATCGGGGGCCCGTCGATGATCCGCTCGGCCGCGAAGAACGCCGAGTACGTCACCGTGATCGTCGATCCCGCGGATTACGGCGTGGTGCTCGCGGAATTGCAGCAGAAGCGCGAGGTGCACGAGAGCACGCGCCGCCGGCTGCAGGCGCGGGCGTACGCGCACACCGCGGCGTACGACGCGGCCATCTCCGGCTGGCTCGCCGAGCAACTGGCGAAGGCCCACCCGGAGGAGGGCGGCGGCTTCGCCGAGTCGCCCCCGCTTCCCGAGTACCGGCGCCGGCAGTCGTTGCGCTACGGCGAGAACCCGCACCAGCGGGCCGCGTTCTACGCGGCGGTGCCGCAGCCCAACGAGCCGACGCTGGCGTCGGCCCGGCAGCTCCAGGGCAAGGAGCTTTCCTACAACAACCTGCTGGACGGATCGGCGGCGTTGGAGGCGCTGAAGGAGCACGCCCAGGGCGTCGCCGGACCGCCGGCCGCGGTGGTGGTGAAGCACACCAACCCCTGCGGCGTGGCCCGCGCGGCGACCTTGCTCGAGGCCTTCCGGCTGGCGCGCGATGCGGACCCTGTGAGCGCGTTCGGCGGCATCGTCGCCCTCACCCATCCCGTCGACGCCAGGACCGGCGCAGCGCTGGCGGAGACCTTCCTCGAGGCGGTGATCGCGCCCGGGTTCGAGCAGGGCGCGCTGGAGGTGCTGAAGTCGAAGAAGTCGCTGCGGCTCCTGGAGGTGCCTCTCCTCGGCGAGGGCCGCGACGCCTGGACCCCCGAGCCGTGCGAGGTGCGCAGCGTTCCGGGCGGCCTCCTGGTGCAGTCGCGCGATCTGGCCGACGCCGATCCCCGCGGCTGGAGACAGGTGACCCGCCGGGCGCCTACGGCGGAGGAAGTGGAGGCGCTGTCGTTCGCCTGGAGCGTGGTGAAGCACGTGAAGTCCAACGCGATCGTGCTCGCCCGCCGCGAGGTGACGGTGGGCATCGGCATGGGCCAGACCAACCGCGTCGACTCGGTGCGCATCGCCGCGCAGCGCGCGGGGGAGAAGGCGCGCGGCGCGGTGCTCGGTTCCGACGCGTTCTTTCCCTTCCCGGACGGCGTGGAGGCGGCGGCGCAGGCGGGGGTCACCGCCATCGCCCAGCCCGGCGGCTCGGTCCGCGACGACGAGGTGATCGCCGCGGCGGACCGCCTCGACCTCGCCATGCTCTTCACCGGCGTGCGACACTTCCGCCACTGATGACCCGCGTCGTCGTCATCGGGAGCGGAGCGCGGGAGCACGCGCTGGTGCGGTCGCTGCGGCAAGGGGGCGGCGCGCGCGAGATCGTCGCCATCCCGGGAAATCCGGGGATCGCGCGCGAGGCGCGCTGCATGCCCGCGCAGCCCTCCCTGGGCGAGGCGGCGCTGGCGGAATCGCCCGACCTGGTGGTGGTGGGGCCGGAGGCGCCGCTCGCGGAGGGTTTCGCGGATCTGATGGCGCAGCGGGGAGTCCCCTGCTTCGGTCCCTCGCAGGCGGCGGCGCGCATCGAGTCCTCGAAGGCCTTCTCCAAGGAGATCATGCTGGCGGCGGGGGTGCCGACGCCGCACGCGGTCGTGTTCGATGAGGCGCAGGCGGCCCGCGAATACGCGCGGGGCGTGGGCGCCTGCGTGGTGAAGCTCGACGGCCTCGCGGCGGGCAAGGGCGTGATCGTGGCCGACGACGGCGCGCAGGCGGCGGCGGCCATCGGCGAGCTGTGGAAGCCCGGGTCCAAGCTGCTGATCGAGGAGCGCCTGGAAGGGCCGGAAGTGTCGATCATCGCGCTCTGCGACGGCGAGACCGTCGTTCCCCTGCCGCCGGCGCGCGACCACAAGCGGCTGCTCGACGGCGACAGGGGCCCGAACACCGGCGGGATGGGCGCCGTCTGCCCGCCTTCGGACGTCGGCGACGAGCTCGTCGAGCTGGTGGTCCGGACCGTCCTCCAGCCCACCGCCCGCGAGCTGTCCCGCCGGGGAATGCCGTTCGTGGGCGCGCTGTACGCCGGGTTGATACTCACCGCGAAGGGCCCCCGCGTGCTGGAGTTCAACTGCCGCCTGGGAGACCCGGAGGCGCAGGCCATCTTCCTCCGGTTGCGCAGCGATCCGCTGCCGCTCTTCCTCGCCGCTGCGCAGGGCCGGCTGGCAGGGCAGAGGCCGGCCTGGGACGCGCGGACCTCGGTGGCGGTGGTGCTGGCGGCGCACGGCTACCCGCAGGCGCCGCGCGCCATGGACGAGATCCACGGGCTCGATGCCCTCGCCGCGGACGAGAGCGAAGATCTCTGGGTGCTGCACGCCGGGACCCGGCTGCGGGCGGGCAAGCTGGTCACGGGCGGCGGGCGGGTGCTCACCGTCGCTGCCCTGGGCTCCGGCCCTTCCCAGGCCCGGGCGCGCGCCTACGGGGCGGCGGCGCGAATCTCCTTCGCGGGGATGCAGAGCCGCTCGGACATCGCCGCGGCGGAGATGTAACTGGTCCGCGGCCGGCAAAAGCCCGGAGGCCAGCTCGACCGGCTCTTGCTCCTGGAGCTCCTGCGCCTGTTCTTCGCCACCCTCGGCGGCATCGTCCTCATCTACCTGGTGATCGACTTCGCGGACCGCGCGCACACCTATACCGGGCGGGCCTGGGGCAAGGCCGTCTTCGAGCTCTACGCGAACAAGGCGGCGGTGGTCGCCTACCAGCTCGCGCCGGCGGCGCTGATCATCGCCGCCGCCCTGGTGATCACGCTGCTCTCCCGGCGGGGAGAGCTGACCGGCCTCTTTTCCCTTGGAGTGCGGCCGCTGCGGCTGACCGCGCCGATCGCGGCGTTCGCGGCGGTGCTCGGGCTGGCGCTGTTCTGGCTCGGGGAGAAGGTGGTGGTGCGGGCCGACGCGCGCGCGGAGGAGATCCAGGTCAAGCGCTTCAACCGCTGGGGAGACTGGGCCACCTACCACGCGGGCTCGTCCTGGCTGCGCGGCAAGAACGGCCGGATCTTCCACCTGGGGCCGGAGCGCGACGGAGGCTGGGAGCCGGCGACGGTGCTGGAGATCGCGCCGCCCTTTCGCCTCTCCCGCCGCATCGACGCGCGGCGGATCGAGCCCGCGGGCGCCGGCCGCTGGCGGCTGCTCGAGGCGGTGGAGACGCGCTACGAGCTGTACGGCGGCCCCGGCGGCGTGATCTCCGAGCGGCGGCTGGAGGTCCTCGTCGAGCGGTTCCCGGAGAGCCCGTCGGATCTGGAGCTGCGCAGCGGGCGCCCGCGGCAGCTCCCCTGGCGGCTGCTGCGCGAGCAGGTGCGGCGGCGCGAGAACGCCGGCCAGCAGGCCCGGGAGTACGAGGTGGCGCTCGCGGAGCGGGCCGCCGCGCCGCTGCAATTGATCCCGGCCGCCCTCGCCTCCGTCGGCCTCACCTTCGCGCTGCAGCGGCCGCGCCGGAGGATGCCGCTCGCCGGCGCCGTCGCCATCGGGATGGGGCTCTCGGTGGTCCTCTGGGCCGCCGCGGTGATCGCCCACGCCGTCTCCGTCTCCGGTGGAGTGGAACCCTGGGTGGCGGCCGCCATCCCCGGTATCCTCTGCCTGGCGATCTCCGCGGTGGCGCTCCGGCGCGCGTGACCGCTCCGGGATCGAGGCGGTCTTCCTTGGCTTCACGGCACATTTCTGGCAGAACGCGCGCCGTCGAAGGAGCAACGATGAAGGGCATCATCCTCGCCGGCGGGACGGGCTCGCGCCTGTTCCCGCTCACCAAGGTGACCAACAAGCACCTCCTCCCGGTGGGCAAGGAGCCGATGATCTTCCATCCGGTCCGCAAGCTGACCGCCGCGGGCATCGACGAGATCCTGATCGTCACCGGCGTCGAGCACATGGGCGACGTGGTGACCCTGCTCGGCTCGGGAAAGGACTTCGGCTGCCGGTTCACCTACAAGGTGCAGGACGAGGCGGGCGGGATCGCCCAGGCGCTCGGGCTGGCGGAGAACTTCGCGGGCAAGGAGCTGCTCTGCGTGATCCTCGGGGACAACATCTTCCAGGACGGGATCGCTCCCCAGGTGAAGGCGTTTTCCCAGCAGGGACGGGGGGCGCGCCTGCTGCTCAAGCAGGTGCACGATCCGCAGCGGTACGGCGTCGCCGAGGTCGAGGGCTCGCGCGTGGTGCGCATCGTGGAGAAGCCGAAGAAGCCGAAGAGCGATCTCGCGGTGGTTGGCGTCTACTTCTACGATGCGCAGGTGTTCGACGTGATCCGCACCCTCAAGCCCAGCGCCCGCGGCGAGCTGGAGATCACCGACGTGAACAACCACTACCTGCGCGCCGGCACCCTGCATTGCGATCGGTTGCAGGGCTGGTGGACGGACGCCGGGACCTTCGAGTCGCTCGCCTCGGCCAACGAGCTGGTGAGGGCGCTTTGACGCAGACCGTCCTGGTCACGGGCGGGGCCGGGTTCATCGGCAGCAACCTGGTGCGCTTCCTGCGCCGCGAGCGGCCGGACTGGACCGTGGTCAACCTCGACAAGCTCACCTACGCCGGCAATGCGGAGTCGATCGCGGACCTGCGCGACGATCCGAGGCACGTGTTCGAGCGCGGCGACATCGCCGAGGCCGATCTTGTCGAGCATCTGATCGAGACGCACGCTGTCGATGTGATCCTCAACCTGGCTGCGGAGAGCCACGTCGATCGCAGCATTCTCGGCCCCGCCATCTTTGTGGAGACGAACGTTTCCGGCACGCAGGTGCTCTTGGATGTGGCGCGCCACGCGAAAGTGAAACGGTTCGTGCAGGTCTCCACCGACGAGGTCTACGGATCCCTCGGCGCGTCGGGAAAGTTCAGCGAGTCGAGCCCGCTGCGGCCCTCCAGCCCGTACAGCGCCTCGAAGGCCGCGGCGGATCTGCTGGCCCTCGCCTACGCGCATACCTTCGGGATGGACGTGGTGGTGACCCGCTGCTCGAACAACTACGGCCCGTACCAGTTCCCGGAGAAGCTGATCCCGCTGATG
>JBGQLA010000363.1:0-5138 GCA_041499865.1 Deltaproteobacteria bacterium | reverse complement strand
TGGCGGCGGTCCAGGACAAGTACCGGCGGATGATGGGAAAGCGGCACGAGCTGCCCTACGAGATCGACGGGAGCGTGATCAAGGTCGACTCCGAGGACCAGCGCCGGCGCCTCGGCGCGGTCTCGCGCACGCCGCGCTGGGCGGTGGCCTGGAAGTTCCCGGCCGAGGAGGAGGCGACCACCGTCGAGGACATCTTCGTCAGCGTCGGACGGACGGGAGCGCTGACGCCGGTGGCGGCGCTGAAGCCCGTCCACGTGGGCGGGGTGACCGTCAGCCGGGCGACGCTGCACAACGAGGACGAGCTGCGGCGCAAGGACGTGCGGGTCGGCGACCGCGTCTTTCTCCGCCGCGCCGGCGACGTGATCCCCGAGATCGTGCGGGTGATCCCGGAATCGCGGCCCGAGGACAGCCGCCCCTGGGAGATGCCGAAGCAGTGCCCCGCCTGCGGCGCGCCGGTGGTCCGGGAGGAGGGCGAGGCGATCACCCGCTGCCCGAACCCGGTCTGCCCGGCGAAGACCGTTTCGCGGCTCCGCCATTTCGCCTCGCGCCTGGCGATGGACATCGAGGGCCTCGGGGTCGAGACCAGCACGCAGCTGATCGAATCCGGGCTGGTGAAGACGCCCGCCGACCTCTACCGGCTCCGCTACGAGCAGCTCGTCTCCCTCGATCGCTTCGCGGACCTTTCCGCGAAGAACCTGCTCGCGGCCATCGAGGCCTCGAAGCACCGGCCGCTCCGGCACGTGATCTACGCGCTGGGGATCCGCATGGTGGGCGAGGCGACGGCGCTGGCGCTGGCGCGGCGATTTCGATCGCTGGATGCCTTGCTCGCTGCGTCTGTCGAGGATCTGCAGTCCGTGCGCGACGTGGGACCGGAGGTGGCGCGGCAGGTCCACGAGTTCCTCGCGTTGCCCGGCGAGCGCGAGATGATCGCGTATCTCCTCGCCCAAGGGGTCCGGCCGGAGCCGGAGCCGGAGGTGGCGGCCGCCGGGCCGTTCGCCGGCAAGACGGTGGTGCTCACCGGCACCCTCAAGGACTATTCTCGCGAGGTGGCGAAGGCGGAGATCGAGCGCCGGGGCGGCCGCGTCTCCGGCTCGGTGAGCCGGAAGACGGATCTGCTGGTGGCCGGCGAGGAAGCCGGGAGCAAGCTGGACAAGGCGCGGGAGTTGGGCGTGCGCGTCGTCGACGAGAACGGATTCCGCGAGCTGCTCGGCGATCCATCGCCGCCCGGTGGCGCGGGCGCCGCGCCGGAGCCGGGATGACCCGCGCGGACGCCGTGATCAGCGGCCGGGTGCAGGGCGTCTTCTACCGGGGAAGCGCCCAGCAGGAGGCGATGCGCCTCGGCCTGGTGGGAGAGGTCCGCAACCTTCCGGACGGCTGCGTCGAGGTGATCGCCGAGGGCCCGCGGGACCGCCTGGAGGAGTTCATCGCCTGGTGCCGCCGCGGGCCGCCTTCCGCGGAGGTCGAGGAAGTCCGCGTGCGCTGGTCCTCGCCGCGCGGCGAATTCCGCACGTTCATGATCGCGCGGTGAGGAGCGGATCCGCTCGTCCGCCCGGCCCTCTTCCAGGCGAGCCTGGAACGGGGTAAAATAACCAACGGCTCTTGTGTCTCCGAGGTCCGCGGTGCCCGACGACTCCCGCCTGAAGCCGGACTTCGCCGTCCACCTCGACGGGACCCGGCTGCAGGGGGAGGAAGCCGCCGCCATCCTCGGAATCCGCGTCTTCCAGACGCGCTCGGGCGCCAGCGCGTTCGAGATCGTGGTCTCCGATCCCGATCTGCAGTGGCAGGGGAAGCCCACCTTCACCGATTGCAAGGAGGTGAAGATCGAGCTGGGCGTCCCGGGCAAGCTGAAGAAGATCTTCGACGGCGAGGTCACCGCCTGGCGCACCGAGCTGGAGCGCTCCGGCCCCACCGTGCTGGTGCTGCGCGGGATGGATCGCGCGCACCGGATGATGCGGGCGAAGAAGACGAAGACGTACGCGGGCGCCTCGCCGATCGATTGCGCGAAGCAGATCGCCGCCCAGTACGGGCTGACCGCGAAGACGCGCCCGGGCTCCCCCGCGCCGGTGAAGATGTTCCGCTTCCAGGCCAACCAGACCGACTACGAGTTCCTCAGCTCGATGGCGGAGCTGGAGGGCTACATGTTCTGGGTCGAGGGCAGCGAGCTGCACTTCGAGCGGCCCGAGCTCTCCGACGCCTCCGACGTGGAGTTCAGCTTCGGCGAGGACCTGAAGACCTTCCAGCCGGTGGCGAACTTCCGCAAGCCGCCCGCCTCCGTCGAGGTGGGCGCCTGGGACGTGTCGGGCAAGGCGGAGATCACCGGCAAGGCGAAGACCGGCGACGAGCTGTGGTCGGTGCCCGGCGGGAAGTCCGGGGCGAAGGTGGCGAGGTTCACCTCCACCAAGCCGGAGCTGTCGCTCGTCGAGTCCCGGGTGGGAACGCAGGAGCACGCCGACACCGTGGCGAAAGCAGCCCTCACCCGCCGGGCGATGGAGTTCATCACCGCCGAGGTGGAAGTGCAGGGCAATCCCGCGGTGAAACCGGGGGCGATGGTCAATCTGAAGAAGGTCGGCGCGTACTCGGGCCATTACCTGATCACCGAGGCGAACCACTTCTACGACGACGCCGGCTACAACTGCATCTTCTACGTCGCCCGCGACAAGTGGGGAGACAGCTCGAGCGAGAAGGAGAAGGGCAAGAGCGCGAAGCCGGGTTCGGGCGCGGGCAAGGGGAAGGCAACACCCTACAAGCCCGCCAAGCCGGGCGCCCAGGGCAAGCCGACGGCCGAGGACATCGATTTCACCCTGCAGGACGATCAGGGCAAGCCCCTGGCGGACCTCGAAGTGGAGATCCGCCTCGCCTCCGGCGAAGTGATCGAGGCGACCACCGACGGCGACGGCCACGTCCACATCGAAGGCAAGCCGCCCGGCGGCTACACCGTCCGGATCCCCGAAGGCGTCGCGCTCACCACCATCCACCTCCAGGTGCAGGACGCCGAAGGCAACCCGGTGAGCGGGGCCGCCGGCACCGTCACGCTCGAGGATGGCGCCGAGATCCCGGTGACCACCGACGCCGCGGGTGAGGTGGTCCTCACCGACGTGCCCGCCGGCGAGTACACCTTCAAGCTCGACGACGAGGGCGGCCGCGACGAAGGGCCGGCGGAGGCGAAGGGCCCGGCGGGGGAGGAGAAGGGGCCGGCGCCGGAGGGCGAACCTCCGCCCGCCGGCGAAGAAGGCCCCGCGGCGGACGAGGCGGCGCCCGCCGCCGGCGAAGCAGCGCCCGCGGGCGACGAGGGCAAGAAGGAAGACGAAGACGAGACGAAGAAGGCGGTGGTCATCGAGGTCGAGGACGCGCACTTCCGCTTCGACAGCGCCGTCTTCCTCCCCGAGCCCGCGGCGGACACCGGCGCCGATGCGCCGCCGCCGGACACCATCGCCGGGCTCGACGTGCTCAAGACCATCTACCTGCGCCTGAAGGAGTTCCCGGACGAGAAGCTGCTGGTGGCCGGTCACACCGACACCAAGGGCGCCGACGCGTACAACCTGCCGCTCTCGGAGAAGCGCGCCGGCGCGGTGGAGGCGCTCCTGGGAGGCGACGACGGAGCCTTCGCGAAGATCAGCCAGGCGCAGCACCAGCCCAAGGACGTGCAGCAGGTCCTCGCCTGGGCCGCGCGGACGCGGAAGTGGGACTGCGACCCGGGCAAGATCGACGGGCAGATCGGGGAGGGCACCCACACGGCCTTGAAGAGCTTCAAGCAGCACGCCAACGGCGAGCTGGGGACCTCGCTGAAGGACGACGCGAAGATCGACGAGCCGTTCTGGCGCGCCGTGTTCGCCCTCTACATGTCGGAGCTGGCGAAGCTGCTCGACGTCGAGGTCGACGGGCTCGCCGGGTTCCGCTCCGCGCTGAAGTGGGCCGACGACGCCCGGCACTGCGTCGGGTGCGGCGAGAGCTGGCCGATCGAGGAAGCGGGCAAGGACGGGTTCCGCAGCGCCACCAACCGCCGCGTCGAGGTGCTGTTCTTCGAGGCCGGGCAGGAGCCGAAGCTCGACTGCCATCCGTCGCCGGGCAAGTGCGTGAAGTCGAGCTGCGAGCTGTACCCGCCGGACGGCAAGTTCAAGCGGACCCCGCTGCCGGTGCATCCGGGCAGGCGGCCGCAGTCGACGCCCGCCGTGCGCGTTCCGGAGGAGCCGGGGTCCAGCACGCAGGTGGCGCCGGACGGGCTGCACGCGTATGTGGTCAGCTACAAGAAGGGGAGCGGCGAGCTGGAGAGCGTCCTCCACCTGGTGGTCCGCGGCGGCCACTTCCAGCTCCCCTCGGGCTCCTCGCCGGTGCCGATGGACTGCGATCGCGAGGCGTTCTTCTACTTCAGCCACCGCGGGGACCTGGCGAACGACGCGTCGCTGCGGCCGGCGCGCTTCGCCAAGGACCGGTCGGGGCTGCCGCTGGTCGGTCCGGTGGCGGTGCAGTGCGGGCAGGTCGCCGAGCTGCAGATCGACCTCTGGCAGCAGAACGACTGGGTCCTCTTCCGCGCCCGCCAGATCGACGGCAAGGGCCCCGAGGCGGTGAAGATGGCCGACCAGCGCCAGGACTACACCCTGGGCGCCCGGCTGCCGCGTACGGACGGCAAGATCGGGTTCTTCGTCCACGGCCACCCGCACGACAAGGACCAGCAGGAGCACTGGGACACGGCGTTGCCGCCGATCGATCTGGTGCGCCTCTCCGCGCCCGGCGGTGTGCCCCTCCTGGTCGGGACGCTCTCGGCGCTGCCCAACGGAAAGGCCAAGCTGCTCGCGTTCCACAGCGTCACTTCGGACACGGCGGCGGCCGGCACGTCCGGTCCCATCGTGGTAGCCACCTGGAACGATCTTGCGCCGTCGGGGAAGAACGTCGATCTCCGCGGCCTGCACCGCTACGACAAGGCGCTGGTGGCCCGGCTCACCGCGCTCAAGGACTCCGACCAGGTGAAGGCCACGGTCGATGCGCTGCCGGCGCCTCCGGCCCGGTTCTTCCTGCCGGGGGACATGAACTGGCAGGACCAGGGACAGACGAACAACTGCGGCGCCTACAGCTTCTCGACCGCGATGAACTACTGGTTCCCGTACACCAACAACGCGGGGGCGAAGAACGGCGCCTTCTAC
>JBGQLA010000362.1:0-5167 GCA_041499865.1 Deltaproteobacteria bacterium | reverse complement strand
GCGCGCCGGAACGTCCAGTACCTCCGCAACACCGCCATCGGGAACATCCTCGGCCTCTGCGGCCTCTCCGTGCCCTGCGGCTTCACCAGCCTGGGCTTCCCGATCGGCCTGATGGTTTACGGGAAGCCGTTCGCGGAGCGCACGGTCCTGCGCGTCGGCCAGGCCTACGAGCAAGCGACGAACTGGCACGAGCGCGCGCCCGACCTCTCCTGGGCGACCTGAACGGTCCAATCGCTCCGCAACTGGACGCCGGTGCGGCCCGCTTACAGCGAGGCCCCGCCGTCCACCGCGATGTACTGGCCGGTGACGTGGCGCGACGCTTCCGAGGCGAAGAACGCGGCGATGCCCTTCAGGTCTTCCTCACCGCCCAGGCGACCCAGTGGCGTGTGGGCGATCACGTCGTCGCCGATCACCTCCAGCAATCCCTTCGACATCTTCGAGGGGAAGAACCCGGGGCAGATGGCGTTCACGTTGATGTCGTACTTCCCCCACTCCGCCGCCAGCCCCCGCGTCATGTGCAGCACCGCCGCCTTGCTGGTGGTGTACGCGATCGTCGTCATCCCGCTGCCGTGCGCGCGGAGGCCGGCGACGGACGCCATGTTGATGATCTTTCCCTTCTTGCGCGGAATCATGCAGCGGCGCCCGACCTCCTGGCTGAGGAAGAACATCGCGTTCACGTTCAGGTTCATCACCTTGAGCCACGCCTCCGGCGGATGCTCCTCCGCGGGCGCGCCCCAGGTCGTCCCGGCGTTGTTCACCAGGATGTCCACGGTGCCGTAGCGGACGACCGCCTTCTCGACCATGGCGGGGATGGTGTCGAACTTCGAGAGATCGCCGGCGATGGTCAGGTTCTCGATGCCTTGCTTCGTCAGGCGGGCGGCCGCCTCGTCCAGCTCGCCCTGCTTTCGCGCGGTGATGGCGACCTTCGCCCCCAGCTCGCCGAACGCCTCCGCGATCTGCAGCCCCAGACCGCGGGAGCCGCCGGTGATCAACGCCGTCTTGCCGGAGAGATCGAACAGGTCCTTGACGTTCATGTGCAGCCTCTTTTCTCCCGCCGCCGTGGCGGCGATGCGGATTCAGGTTTGCGGTCCCAAGGCACGCAGCAAGCCGCCCTCCAGGCGGACGACCACCCGGAAGCGGCTCTTCTGCGCGGCGAATCGCACTTCGGTCTCGAGCCCGCGCGAGACCATCATCCGGCCGACGCGGCTGGCGGACAGGCACTCCATCGCGTCGCAATGGTCGTGCAGCAGTCGCGCGGCGACCGCCGCGTCGGTGAACTCGTGCGCGCCGGGACGGCGGGCGAACAGCGACACCAGGTAGCCCGCGCCGTAGAAGTCTTCCAGGTTGAAGTTGTCGGCCGAGCCGGAGCAGACGATCAAGACCGTCTCGTCGGTGAACGTTCGCTCGATGTGCGCCACCGTCGCCTCGCCGTTGAGCAGCGCCGCCGCGTAGACGTGATCGGCGTCGCGCGCCTTCGCCACGGCCACGGTGCCGTTGGTGGTCGAGTAGATCAGCGTCTTGCCCGCCAGCTGCTCCTCCAGGAGCGCCATCGGGGTGGGGTGGCAGAAGCCTTTCAGGGTGACGGCGTTCAGCTCGCCCGAGAGCACGTACGATCCCGCGGCGCGTCCCGTGACCTCGCGCAGCGCGGCCTCGCCGTTCAGCGCCGGCAACACCTCCTGCGCGCCGTGGGCGAGCGCGGCGACGATGCTGGAAGTGGCGAAGAGGACGTCGAGGACGATCACCACCTTGCCGGACAGCCTCTGGCTGTCCAGCTCCTCCTTCTTCAGCAGGACGTGGATCCTGGCCATCAGACCGCTTCCCGCCGCCGGATCATCCCCGATCCTTCCATCCGCAGCACCGTCTCGCCCTGCTGGTTCGTCACTTCCCAGCGGTTGCGCACGAGGCCCAGCTCCGGCTTGCTCTGCAGCGGCCGGGCCTCGATCACCTCGACCCGCAGGCGGAGCGTGTCGCCCGGCCGCACCGGCTTGAGCCAGCGCACGTTCTCCACTCCTGGCGAACCGGCGCTCGCCGTCTCCAACAGGTACGCGTCGCAGATCATCCGCATGGCCAGCGCGCAGGTGTGCCACCCGCTGGCGATCAGCCCGCCGAACATGGAGCGCCGCGCCGCCTCCTCGTCGATGTGGAAGGGCTGCGGGTCGAACTGCCGCGCGAAGCCGATGATGTCCTCGCGGGAGACGGTGATGCCGCCGACCTCGCGGATGCGGCCGACGGGAAAGTCCTCCCAGTAGTACTTGAACTGCGTCATCGTCAGCCCTCGAAGGGACCTTCGCGCCCCACCAGCGCCACGTGCGCGAAGATGCCGCTGGCGCGGAGGATGCGCCTCTCGCCCACCCAGAGGTGGCAGTTCGCGAAGGCGAGCCGCTTTCCGATCTTCTGGATGTCGACCCGCGCTTCCACCCAGTCTCCCGCGCGCGCGACGTCGGCGAAGTCGGTGCTCAGGTTCACCGTCACCATCGGCGGCGGCGGCGTGCGCGACATCGCGATGACGATGCCCAGCGCGCTGTCGGCGAGGGTCACCAGCATCCCGCCATGCGCGACGCCGCGGGTGTTGAGGTGCTTCTCCACGATGCGGAGCCCGATGACGACGCCGCTGCCTTCGCCTTTGGCGTAGAGCGGCCCCAGCGAAGAGAGGAATGGGCTGCTACCGCGCCGCAACGCCTTGAAGCCTTCCGGAATCGCGGCCCCCTCGCTCACCGCTGATCCCCGAGCCGGTCGACGCGGCCCATCGTGAGGGCGCACTCCGCCTGGTGCGCCATCACCCGCACCCAGTCGATCAGGGTGGCAAACCGCGGGTCGCGCGTATCGCCGTCGACGTACCGCTTGTAGATCTGCTGCACGATCACGGCGATCTTGAAGAGCGCGAACACGTAATAGAAGAGGATCGACCCCACTGCGCGGCCGCTCTTTTCGGCATACCGCTCCACGATCTGCAGGCGGGAGAGGCTGCCGGGCAGGTACGTCGGGCCGTACGCCCGCGCGCGCAGCTCCTGCGAATCGTCGGGATCGCCCCAGTAGCCGATGAAGGTGCCCAGATCCATCAGCGGATCCCCGACCGTCGCCATCTCCCAGTCGAGCACCGCGACGATGCGGGTGATGTCCGTCGAATCGAGCATCACGTTGTCGTACTTGTAATCGTTGTGGATGACGGTCGCCCCGCTGTCGTTGGGCATGTTGCGCGCAAGCCACGCCGCCGCCGCTTCCACCCCGGGGATCTCGTCTGTCTTCGCGTTGAAGTACCGCCCGGTCCAGCCGGTGACCTGCCGCGCCACGTATCCCTGGGGCTTCCCGATGCCCGAGAGCGGAGGCCGCGTCACGTCGACCGCGTGCAGGTCCGCGAGGTTGTCGACCAGCGCGGTGGACGTCCTGCGCAGCAGGTCCGGCGAGAAGGAGATCCCCGCGGGCGGCTTGTCTCCGCGCAGGATCACTCCGCGCACGCGCTCCATCAGGTAGAACTTCGCGCCGATGAGCGAATCGTCGTCGCAGAAGGCGATGGGCTTCGGCGCGCGCCCGTAGACCCCCTTCAGCGCGGAGAGGATGTCGTACTCCCGCTTCATGTCGTGCGCGCTCTTCACCTTGACCCCGAAGGGCGCCCGCCGAAGCACCACCTCGCGCTCCCCCACGCGCAGCAGGTAGGTGAGGTTCGAGTGCCCCTTCGGGAATTGCAGGACCGAGACCGCCCCCGCGGCGTCCGGCAGCGCGCGCCGGAGGAAGGGCTCGATCCGCGCGGAATCGATCCGCTCCTCCTCCCGCACTTCCGCGGGCTGGTCGACGGGCAGCTCCGCCGCGCGAGGCTCGCTCACTGCTCGGTCCCGTAGCGGCGGAGGATGCGCTTCGCCACCGAGGTGATGTGCACCTCGTCGGCGCCGTCGTAGATGCGCCCGCCGCGCTCGTGCGCCCACCAGAACGCGAGCGGCGTGTCATCGGTCAGCCCCAACGCGCCCAGCGTCTGGATGGCGCGGTCCAGCACCCGCTGCAGGGTGCGGGCGACGGTGAACTTGATGATGGAGATCTCGTCCTTTGCCTCGGACGTCCCCTTCTGCTCGATCATCCAGGCGGCCTGCAGCACCATCAACCGCGCGCCGTTGATCTCCGCCCGGCTCTCCGCCACCCAGCTTTGGACCAGCTGGCGCGACCCGAGAAGGTCTCCCGGCGCCAACTGGCGGGTCGCGGCATGGCGGCACATGATGTCGAAGGCGCGCTCGCAGATGCCGATCCAGCGCATGCAGTGGTGGATGCGCCCGGCGCCCAGCCGCGCCTGCGCCAGCTCGAAGCCCGCCCCCTCCTTGCCCAGGAGGTTCGAGAGCGGCACGCGCGCGCCGTGGTACATCACCTCGCCGTGGCTCTGGTGATCGGCGCCCCGGTGGCCCATCACCGAGATGTTCTCCACCAGCTCGAATCCCGGCGTCTCGGTCGGCACGATGATCATGCTCGCGCGCTGGTGCGGCTTGGGGGCGTCGGGGTTGGTGACGGCCATGCAGACCGCGAAGGCGGCGCCGTCCGCGGCGGTGGAGAACCACTTGTGCCCGCGAATCACCCAGCTGCCGCTCTCCTTCACGGCGGTGGTGCCCATCCACACCGGGTTCGAGCCGGCGAACTCCGGCTCGGTCATGGTGAAGCAGCTGCGGATGTCGCCGCGCACCAGCGGCCGCAGCCAGCGGTCCTTCTGCTCCGCGGTACCGTGCGAGAGCAGGAGCTCCATGTTGCCGACGTCGGGCGCCTGCACGTTGAAGATGTAGTGGCCCAGCGGGCTGCGCCCCAGCTCCTCGGAGAGGTGGGCGAACTCGCTGAACGAGAGCCCCGCCCCGCCCCACTCCGCCGGGATGTGAGCGGCCCACAGCCCGGTCTCCTTCGCCTTCGCCCGCTTCTCCTTGAGCGTCGGCAGCAGCGCGGCGAAGCCGTCGTGCCGGAGCTTCCCCTCGAGCGAGTAGATTTCCTTTTTCATGAACTCGCGCACCGTCTGGCGAAACCCGCGCACCCGATCCGATTCCGAGAAGTCCATTGCCGTCTCCTGCCCGCTACGTCGCCGCGAGCGCCTTGAAGTTTCCACCGAGAACGCGATCGAGATCCGCCGCGCCGAGCCCCGCCTGCTCGATCTGGCGGAGGATGGCGCCGTGATCGTAGCCGCCGTCGCGGGCCGGGTAGCCAT
>JBGQLA010000361.1:0-5205 GCA_041499865.1 Deltaproteobacteria bacterium | reverse complement strand
TCGCACAATGCGACCGGCCAGGTCTTCCACCCGGGGCACCCCACCGCGGACGGAGGGTTGTCGGCCAGCAAGCCGGGGCTTCGCGCTGGCGCTCTCGACCTCTTTCCCGAATAGCAGATCGCAGGCGTGTCGTGAACGCTCGCCGCCGCGACCGATCGTCGCGGCCGCCGGACCGCGCGACTTCAATAGAGAATGCGAGTCTTGATGCTCGTCTCCAGGGCGGCGATCGCCGCGCGCACCTCGTCGGAGACGTCCTGCTCGAGGTCCATGATCAGGTACCCGACGTTCGGATCGGTGGCGAGCACCTGGCTGCGGATGTTCGCGTCGCGCTCGCTGACGATGCGGTTGATGTCGCGCAGGACGCCCGGGACGTTCCGATGGGAGTTCAGGATCCGGTGCAGTCCCTCGGTCTTCGGGAGCTCCACCTGGGGGAAGTTGACCGCGCCGGTGGTCGCGCCTGCGTTCATGAACTTGATCAGGGTGCCGGCCACCTCGCGGCCGATCGCCCCCTGCGCCTCGGTCGTCGACCCCGCGACGTGCGGCGTGAGGATGACGTTGGGCAATCCACGCAGCGGGGTGACGAAGCCTTCCCCGTTCGCCTCCGGCTCCTCGGGATACACGTCCACGGCCGCTCCGGCGAGGTGGCCGCCGCGGATTGCCTCCGCGAGCGCTGGCAGGACCACCACGGTCCCGCGGCTGGCGTTGAGCAAGTAGGAACCCTTGCGCATCGCCTTGAGCTGGTCCGGGCCGATCATCTCCTTCGTCTGCGGCGTGGCCGGAACGTGCAGGGTGACGAAATCGGCGCTGCGCAGGAGCTCGTCGAGGGAGGAGCAGCGCGTGTTGTTGCCCATCGCCAGCTTGCTCGCGATGTCGAAGAAGAGCACCTGCATCCCCAGCGCCTCGGCGAGCACGCCCACCTGGGAGCCGATGTGCCCGTAGCCGACGATCCCCAGCGTCTTTCCGCGCACCTCGAAGGAGCCTGCGGCCACCTTGCGCCAGCGGCCCTCGTGCATCTCGCGCGAGCGGTCCCCGAGCTGCCGCGCCAGGGCGACGATCTCGGCGATGATCAGCTCGGCGACGCTGCGGGTGTTCGAGAAGGGCGCGTTGAAGACGGGAATGCCGCGCAGGTTCGCCGCGGCCAGATCGACCTGGTTGGTGCCGATGCAGAAGCAACCCACGGCGAGCAGCCGCCGCGCCTCGGCGAGAACGCGCGCGGTCACCCGGGTCTTGCTGCGGATGCCCAGCACGTGCACGTCGCGGATGCGGGCGAGGACCTCCTCTTCGCGCAGCGACCCGGCGATGGATTCCAGGTGGAAGCCTTCGCCGGCGATGGCCTCGCGCGCCGTCTCGTGGATGTTCTCCAGCAGGAGAAAATTGATCTTGTGCACCGGATAGGATGTGACCACCGCGGAGCTCCCGTCAGTCTCAGCGCGCCGCCTTGACGTGCGCGGCGGCCGCGCTGGCATTGGTACCCACCGTTTGGTTCAGGATCCAGTCGAAATGCCCAGGACAGGGTCCGCTGAGGTCATGGCGCGACGGGCTGCAAGGTCGCGCTGGCGCTCCCCACCAGCCTGAGCTGCGGTTCGTCCTCGATCGCCTCCAGGACGGCGCGGGTCACGCGATCGTCGGCGGCGGCCGCCTCGTCGAGGGGCACCGGATAGCGCACCAGGATCTCGAGCCCGGCCTCCGACAGGTGCAGGCGGCTCTCCGGTCGCGGCGTCTGCAGTGGAATCGCGAAGGTCTGCGCCATTTCCGCGTGCTGGCGCTCGATGCTGGATCGGTAATCATCGACGACGCCGCTGACCGCCCGCAGCAGCCGCTTCTCGGCGAGCCGATGATCGGTGTCGGTCGCGAGAGTGAGCTTGAGCTGGTGCCAGGCAAAGTTCGTCCCGGGAAGCGGCCGGAAGAGGTTGGGGCCGGTGAACACCACCGCGTTCGAGAAGACCACGACACGCCCGGTGGGCAGTCCATCGGGTCCGGTCTCCATCACGTGCAAGCGCACCAGCCCGATGTCGAGCACGTCCCCGATCACGTTGCCGATTTGCACCCGCTCCCCGACACGCAGCCCGTACTTGCCGATGAGGAAGAAGTAGGCCGCGATCGACAGGATCACGTTCTGCAGCGCGACGGCGAGACCGGCGGTCAAGAATCCCGCGAAGGTCGCCAGCGAGCCGATCTCGCTGACCAGGGAAAAGACGACCGCGATGGAGACGACCGCGGTGACGACGATGCGCCGGACCAGCAAAGACACCTGCCGCCGTTTCAAATCGCGGACGTATCTGAAGGTGGCCCGGCGCCACAGCCCGGAGCCCACGATCACCAGCGCCACGACGGCGGCGAGCAGGGCCAGCCGCAGTGCCAGGCTGCGGAAGACCAGGTCGTACGCGTTGTCGGTCGAAGCCTCCCACTGGGCGAGGTTGGCGCGGACTGCGTCGAGCAGCACCGCCTCCTTGCCGAGCGGAATCAGCGCGGCGGAGGTCTTCTTGAAGTGGTCGGTGAGCTCGTCCAGGCGCTTCTTGCGCTCGGCGAGGAGGCCTGGATCCGTGGGATCGGGCTCGGCGGTGAGCTGGTCGCCTTCCTGCATCGTGGCGCGCACATCTGCCTCCAGCGGCGCGCGCAGCTTGTCGCTCTGCGACCGTAGCGCGTTCGTCTGGCCCCCGACGTCGTGGAGCTCGCGGCGCTTGCGGGCGAGCGAAAACAGCTCGCTGAAAAGGCCCAACACGCCATTGGCAGGTTTCCCTGCGGCGGCGGCTTGCGCCGTGGGCGCCGCATGTGCCGCAGGCTCCGCGCGCACCTCGGGCACGGACCGCTCCAGCTCGTCGATTTGTCCCAGGAAACCACCGCCTGCGCCGCCCTGGACGGCGAAGTCGGCCAGCGTCTTGAACACCTGCGCGCGCGTCTGCGCCAGCACAAGCTCGCTGCGCGTTTCGGCCAGTTGGGCCTGCAGCACGGCCCGGGTGCGCGGCCCGGACGATGCGACCCGCCTCTCCAGCGCGTTGGCCTCCGCCTGGATCTTCTGCACGGCCGCCTCTGCATCGGAGGCTCGTTTCGAAAGGTTCGCCGAGGTCCCCGGCGCCGCGGTCTGGACGCCGGGCAACGCCGCTGCCGCGCGGGCTGCTTCGAAAGACAAGGCCAGGACCTGCCGCGTGAGATGGAGGTTCTGATCGACGAAGATGACGTCCGCGGGCTCGGTGGCGAGTTGCGCCTGCGCAGCGACGCGCCGGTACCACCCGATGGTCTGATTGAGTGTGTCGAGGGTGGCTTGACCGCGTGACGGCGCCTCGCCGGCGCTGAGCGGCAGCGCCAACAGCACGACCAGCACGGATGCCCGCAAACGCACCTCCAAATGTCGGAAGATGCACGTGCGCCGGGCGGCAGGCAACCGGCAGCGGCATCCCGGCCCTGTTTCGAATCGTTTCGCGGCGAAACCTGGTGCTGGCGCCGGTTGTCTTGCTTATGGAGGACCCCATGGGACTGATTCTCGCGCTGCTTGCCGCCGTGGTGGGGCCGCTTTGGACGGCGCCTGACCTGCGATCGGTCGCCGACCGTGCGCATGCCTGGACGGTCCACGTTACTGCCCGCGGAGCCGACGAGACCGTGACGGCGTCGGGCGTGATCATCCGGGGCGGCCTGGTCTTGACCGATCTGCACGGGCTTCTCTCGAAGCAGCCGGACGGAACCATCGCGCCCGCCGAGATTGTGGTGGACGTGGCGGGCGTGGGTGCGCTGCCGGCAGTGCTGGCCGGCGCCGACGTCGCGCTGGGCATCGCGGTGCTCCTTCTTCCGGACGCGGCGCGCGACCTGCCGGGCGCGGACATCGCGAGGTCGGACCCGGACATCGCCGATCCCTTGCTGGCGATGGGCAGTGACGGAAAGGTGGTGGACGTGCTCGGCGTGAAGGTCGATCACGTCGATCGCTTGCGGCTGCACACCACCGGGGCACTGCCCCCGGGATTTCGTGGCGGCCCGCTCTTCGACGCACACGGCAACCTCGCCGCCCTCGAGTTGCCGACCGGGGCGGCTGCGGCGTCCTCGGTGCTGCGCCTGCTGAATCAGAACTAGCGGCTCTCCGCCGAAGGCGGAGTATGCCGCTACGTAGTTTGCTGCGTGTTGCCGTGAATACGGCAACACGCTCCTGCAGTGCTTCGCAGCCGACGGCGGCGCGCACTGTAGAATGCGGCCATGCTGCTCGCACTCCGGATCGCTCTCGCCGCCGCAGCGACTTCAGGGGTTCAACGAAGCGTCGTGATCGACGGCAAGCCGCTGGTCGTCCCGGTGAGCGCACAGATCGCCGAGGTCCCGCTGCCCGTCAGTTTGCTGGTGTCGTCGGAGGAGCGCACGATCCTCGCCACCCTGCTTCACCGCGCGTGGACGCCGCGCGATGCCAACGCGGTCGCTGCGTACCCTGAACCATCCGTGTTGCTCGGTGGGCGCGCCCCTGACCTCGAGCTGGAACATGCAGGCGTCCGGATCGATGAGCGGCTTCGGCTCCTGCTCTGGCGGCGGCCGGAGCGCCTTCGCGGCCTGCCGCTCTGGGTTGCGGTCGGCGCCAAGCAGGCCGGGGTCAGGCCACTGCTCCCGCCGTTGCAGCCGCCTTCCGCAACCCACGACGTCGTCGATCGCGCCCTCGCCGATTTCTCCTTCGGGCTCTCACAGGCGCGGACGATCGCGACACAACCACGCGTCACCTGGGTGGAACTGGTCGAGCCGCCGCCCGGGGCCGAGGATCTCCTGCTCGAGTTGCCGCCCCCGACGGAGCCACCGCTCGAACCCGACGCACGCGACGCCGCGGGTCCTTTGGTGTTGAAGCCGCTACCTCCGATTCAGCCGGTCTCGGCGGAGGTGATCTCGCGCCCGGACGGTCCGCGACCGCGTGTCGCTCTCACGTTCGATGCCTGTTCCACTCTCGACCGCAGCTTCTACGACGACCGGGTTACCCGCGTCCTCGTCCAGACGCACACGCCCGCCACCCTGTTCATCAGCGGGCGCTGGGCGGAGACGCACCTCCGTCAAATGCGCGTTCTCGCCCGCAACCCGTTGTTTGAAATTGCGAACCACTCGTTCACGCACCCGCATATGACGGAGGTGCCTGCCGAGCGGCGGCGTGAGGAGCTCCTTTGGACGCAGCAGGTCCTCCTCTCGTTGACCGGGCGCGTGCCGCGCTTCTTCCGCGCGCCCTACGGCGAGTTGAACGCCGAGCTGGCG
>JBGQLA010000360.1:0-5213 GCA_041499865.1 Deltaproteobacteria bacterium | reverse complement strand
GTGATCCAGGGCACCGCCTCGCGCGCCTGCACCGCGGGGAAGGAGCCCTCCTCCTCCAGCACCTGGCGTTCGGTGCGCGAGAGCCCGCTGCCGGTCTCGGGCAGCTCCTCGATCAGCCGCCGGAGCGCGGGGCCCATCTGCGGCGGCAGGCCGGAGAGGTCCAGCGTCTCGATCCTGCGCGGATCCGGCGACGACACCGCCGCCCAGGCGCGCGCTGCCTGCGCGCGATCGTACCGCTTGCGCGCCGCCAGCAGGGAGGCGAACTCCTTCTGGTGCGGCACGGGATCCTCCGTGACCACCGCGGAAGCGTCCACCACCACCAGGTGGTGGAGCAGGGCGAGCTGGCAGGTGAGGTCGGCTTCGAACCAGAGGACCGTCTCGTCCGCGGGAGTCTGCAGCGCGGCGTCCCAGGCCTCGAGCTGCGCGCGGATCTGTCCAGCCTCTCCCGCGCCGTTCTCCGCCAGCCAGGCTGCGCGCAGCGCCCGGAGCTCGGCGGTGGCAGGCTGGCCGCGGATGGGCCCCTGGTCCAGCGCGTCGGACCACGCCGTCACTTCGCCGGGGAGGCCTGCCGCGCCCAGGACGGAGAGCGCATGGTCGCCGTTCGCCACGTGCAGCATCCCGGCAGCGTACTGCGGCATCCCGTCGCGGGTCTAACACCTGCCCGCAGGCCGGGGATTGCCAAGTCGGAGGGTTTGCGGGACAGTTTTCCCGCGCAGTTCAATTCCGACAGCTGCTTCCCCACCGCACCGAAACAGTGGAGGGCCGAAATGGCCCGAAAGAACCCGACACCTCCGGCGAAGGCCTCTGCACGCTCCGCGTCCGACGCGCGCAGCGATCTGGTCGCCCGCTCGGCGCGCAACGCGGATGGCGCCACGCTCTGCCGCTCCGACCCGCTCGCGGACGCCCACGCCGCGCGCGCGGTGGTGCAGGCGGTGGAAGAACACGCCGCGGAGCTGTCGAGGCGCGGCCTGAACGGCGGGTACTGCGAGGCCGCCCTGCAGCTGGCCCGCGAGATCGAGGACCACCTCCAGGCGCTCCCGGCGGCGGCGCTCGGCGCGCGGGGCCGTTCGCCCGAAGTGGCCGAACTGCTCGCCGACGCCGCGGCCACCGCGCAGGCGGTGCGCAGCTCGGTGCTCCGGGTCACCCGCGGCGCGGAAGGACGGCGCCTCGCGCACGACTTCGGATTCGGCGACCCGTTCTCCGCGCGCCAGCCGGCGCACGTCGCGCGCGCGCTCACCCGGATCCTCGCGGCGCTGGAGATGCACCGCGAGGTGCGCGCCGACATCGGGCTCCTGGCGGAGGACGTGCAGACCATGCAGGACCTGGCGCGCGAGCTGGGCGCGATGGCCAGCGCGCCCGCCACCCTCTCCGACGAGCAGGCGAAGTTGCAGGAGGCGCAGGGGGCGCTGCGCGCGTTCTTCGACCTGTTCGCCGCCAAGGCGTCGCTGGCGCTCGCGGCCGATCCGGACGAGCGCGCACGGCTGCTCGCGCTGCTCCCCAGGGCGGAGGAACGGCGACATCTGCGCCGCGAACCCACCCGGGCCTCCGGATAGCCGCTGACGAGCCAGGGGTAAGGGGTTCACGCAGCGACGAACGTCGCTTTTACGGGGGTCGTGTTTCCGGGTTCACTCAGACAACCCGGAGGACACGAACCATGAAGACTTTCCTGAGTGCAGTCCTTGGAGCTCTCCTGTTGATTCCCGCGGCGGCGCGAGCCGACCGCGCCGAGCGGATGGAAAAGCGCGGCGAGCGCATGGAGCGGCAGGGTGAACGCCGCGAGCAGCGGGGCGAGCGGCTGCAAAAGAAGGCCGCGGTGAAGGAGGGGAAGGCGGCCGAGCTCCGCGCCGCGGGCCACGTGAAGGCCGCCGACGCCCTCGATCGCGTCGCCGACCGGCAGGAGCGTCGCGGCGAGCGCATGGAGAAGCAGGGGGAACGGCGCGAGAAGCGCGGCGAACGCCTGGAGAAGCGGGGGGAGGCACACGCGGCCCCGGCGTCCACTCCGGCGGTGAACGCGGCTACGCCGGCGAATCCGGCGCAGTAAGCCAGCCTTCGCCGATCCAGCTCTGCAGCCCCTCGAAGGCGAGGGCCGGATCGCCGAAGGCGCCGCAGATCTCTTCGAAAGACGCGCCCTCGAGTGCGAGCTCGAGGGCGCGCGCCTCTTCCGCGGCCAGCCCGGTTTCCTGCACCTCGAATCCCTTGCGCCAGACGGCGGTGCGCCCGACCAGTCGGAGCGCGGGGACGAGGTGGATCCGCAGCGTGCGGGCGAACTCCTCCGTCCCGATGGGCGTGGCTTCCGCCTCGAGGAAGACTTCGCTGCGCGCCCATTCCAGCCGGGCCAGATCGACGACCCCGTGCGCATCCGGGTTGCTCTTCGCCAGGAAAGCGGGGAAATGGCGGCCGAGCTGGCCCAGGTCGGGGTGCTCGGAGGGATGCTCGCGCACGTACGCGCGCACCACCTCGAAGAAGCGGCCGTCGCCCAGCCGCTCCGCCACCTGGGGGAAGTCCGCCCGGAGCGCGTCGACCTGCCGGAAGAGGAACATGCTGGCGTAGACGTGGAGACGGTCCGGCCCCTCCACGAACGACGCGTCGATGGGATCCCCGTAGAGGGCCCGCCAGAACCGCGCCTGCGTCTCGGCGAGGTTCACGCCGCGCTCCTCGAGAGCTCCAGGGCTTCGATCTCCTGCGCGCGCCGGCTCTCCGCGACGAGGTCCTCCAGCGCGGGGACGTGATCGTCCCACTCGACGAGCGCGGGGACGCGGCCGAACCTGCGCACCGCCGCCCGGTACAGATCCCACACCGGGTCGGGCACGGGCGCGTCGTGCGTATCGAGCAGGTAGCTGCCCTTGTCGCTGTGGCCAGCGAGGTGGAACTGCGCCACCCGGTCCGCCGGCACGCCCGCGATGTAGTCGAGCGGCTGGAGCCCGTGGTTCCTCGCGCTCACGTAGATGTTGTTGATGTCCAGCAGGATCCCGCAGTCCGCGCCCTCCGCGATCCGGGAGACGAACTCCCACTCCGTCATCGTCGACTCGCGGAACTGCACGTAGCTGCTCACGTTCTCGAGGAGGATCTGGCGCTGCAGCGCGTCCTGCACCGCGCGCACGCGATCGATCACCAGCCGTAGCGCCTCCTCGGTGTGCGGCAGGGGCAGGAGGTCGTGCGCGTAGCGGCCGGCGTGGCGTCCCCAACAGAGGTGATCGGAGACGTACGCAGGCTCGATGCGGCGCACCAGGTCCCGGAGCCCGCGCAAGAGGCGCTGATCGAGCGGGTCGACCGAGCCGACGGCGAGGGAGACCCCGTGAAGCACGACGGGCAGCTCGCCGCGGACCTTCTCCAGCACCGCGTTTGGCCGCCCGCCGGGAGCGAGATGGTTTTCGCTGATCGCCTCGACCCAGTCCACGGCGGGCTTCCCGGACAGCCACCGCCCGTAGTGCTTCGAGCGGAGCCCGATGCCGTGTCCCAGATCCTTGCGCGCGAACGCCATCCCGCTCCCCCTTTTCGGCAGAAGCTACTTCGAGGCCAGGACCTTGCCGCCCTTGTCCGTGCACTCCTTGGCGGTCTTCGTCTCCTCGAAGCCCTGGCCCTTGCAGTTGTTCTGGGCCTTGCAGGCGTTGTCGGCGCCGGCGCACGCGCCGTGCCCCTTGCACTCGTTGACGCCGGCACACTTCACCACCTTGCTGGCGGCCTTCGCCGGCTTCGCCTTGGCCATCGCGGCGGAAGCGAGGAACATCGAGGCCACGGCGGAGGCGATCGCTGCGTTCTTCACGTTCATTGTTCTCTCCTTCAAGAGGTGCTGCGGGGGGTCAACTCACTGCCTGGAAATCGTCGACGTGGTCGGCTTCGCGAACACCGAGATGTCGATGGATCCCTCGTCGGCCACCACCGGTGCAAGCTGCTGCACGCGCGAGAGCCAGCCGTCGGTGTACTTGGGGCCGATCTTGTACTTGTCGCGGCTGAACTTCTCCACCTTCGCGCGGATCCGGACCGCGCCGTTGGGCAATTGCACCGCGGTGCCCTCCAGCTTTTCCTTTCCGCCGTCGGTCCGCGCCTTGCCGCACACCTTGAACGCGGCCTCGCCGCTGAATTTCACCGGGGTCGCGGAGATCGGACCGTCGAGCTTCAGGCCGTCGAACCTCGCCTCCAGCGCGCACTTCTTCGCATCCACCTTCTTGTTGGTGGCCCACTGCTGGAAGTGCTCGGTCTTGGTCGGCTCGCTGTCCACCGTCACCGAGGTGAGCGGCACGGAGCACGCGCCCGCCGCGCTCCCGTCGTCGAGGGTGAGATCGCAACCGACGGCGGAGCTGGTGGCCATGATCTTCTCCCCCAGCGGCGCGTCGAAGGTTGCGTCGAACTTGCTGTTGCCGGCGTTCGCGTCGACTTTCAGCGAGGCGGCGGCGATCAGCGCCAAAATCAGCATGCGAGGCTCCTTTCAGCCGCGGATACGCCGCGGGACTTGAAAAGGTCTCGCCGGCCATGCCTACGTTACGGGCCATGAGCGCCGAAATGCTGCAGATGCTCGTGCCCATCATCGCGATCCTCACCGTTTTCGGCTTCCCGGTCGCCTTGGTGTTCACGTTCAAGTGGTTCAAGTTGAAGGAGAAAGAGCTGCACCTCGAGGCGGAGATGCGGAAGTCGACCGGCGAGGCGCTCGAGGCGCGGGTGCAGCGGCTGGAATCGGTGATCCTGGCCCTGGACGCGGATCTGCGCGCGAAGCTGAGCGCCTCCGCGCCCGGCCGCGCGGAGCTGTTCGAAGGGCCCGCCACCCAGGAGAGCAGCCAGCCGGGCCCGCTGCTCGAGGCGCCCCGGAAGACGCGCTAGGAGATCCGGTTTCCTCTAGCCTTCGTCGAGGAGGTCGGCGAGCTTGTCGGGCTCGAGGACGACCTTGAACTCGCGGGCGCCGTGGGAGGTGAGTTGCTTCTCCCAACCGGCGAGGCGGGCCCGGTAGGCGGTCGGGTTTGCGTTGTCGTGGCCGAGGCGCTTGACGTTCATGGCCAGGACGCGGACTCCCTTCAGCTCGTCCTTGGCCATCTCGCGCTTCACGCCGCGCGGGAGGTCCTCTTCCATGTCGCTGAAGATGACCATGGTGCGGCGGCCGGCGTTGGTTTCCCGGAGGTACTCCGCGCCCAGCATCATCGCCCCGCGGATGTCGGTGTGGGCGGCGCGCATCTGCTTGTGGCTGAAGGTGTCGAGCGCGCCCGCGAGCTGGAGCTTCTGCG
>JBGQLA010000359.1:0-5218 GCA_041499865.1 Deltaproteobacteria bacterium | reverse complement strand
CCGGTCTCGCCGGTTCCGTCGAGGCCGCCGCCGACGCCGCTGCAGCCGTGGGACATGCAGCTCTGGTACCACCAGGTGTTCGCGCCGAACTTCGAGCGCTGGTTGCCGGCCTCCGGCGTCCCTGGCTTCCCTTCGACGAAGTTGATCACCGGGACGAAGAGATCGATACCCGTCACGCCGAATTTCTGCGCCTCCCAGGTGCTGGTGGTCACGAGCGTGGGCATGTTCGGGTCCCCCGCGCGCACCTCGGCGATGCGGCCCGGGATGTCCGACCATTGGCAGGTGAGGGGCGGCTCGTCGCAGACGTAGTCGAAGAGCGTAGTGGCGTTCCATCCCTTGGCCTTGAAGTGCTTCGACCAGGCCGCGACCACCGCCGCCTTGGTCGCGCCGTAGACGCTCACCGAGGTCAGCTTCGCGTCCTTGAGCCGGGTGTTGGCGGTGCCGTCGAGGAATGGGCCGGCGTACTGATCGAAGCTGCCCCAGTTCTCGTTGCCCGAGGGGTCCACCGTCGAGGTGTAGAATGGCTGGTGGATGCTGACGTGGTTGTCGAGCGCAGCCTGCACGTAGCGCGCGCGCAGCTTCATCTCGCTGTCGAGGTTGCTGCAGCTCCCGTCACCGTGGCCCATGCAGGGGCCGTTCCACGTCATGCCGAACGCAGTCCGCAGCGTGGAAGTGGACGGCACTTCGAAGTCCCAAACCGTCAGCTCGACGGCAACGTCCTGGACGACGCCGCCGCTCACGTGCAGCGTGCCGGTGTACTTGCCCGCCGGCGTGCCCTGCGGAGCGTGGATGTCCACCAGCACCGCGCGGCTCTCGTTCGCCGGGACGTCGAAGGGGAACGCGTTGCGCTTCTCGCCTGCGATCGGATCGACGTCCGGCACCAGCGCATCTGGCCAGACACCGGCAGCGCCGTCGCCACCGGACGGATACGGCACGTTGATCAACGCCTCGCGGTAGAGGACGACGTCGCGGCCGGAGATGGCGTGGCCCGCGCCGTCATTGAGGCCGTCCAGCGCCATCGAGACGCCGGAAGCCTGACCGGTGATCACCACCTGGAAAGATTCGAACTCATTCTTCGCGGCGGCGATCTTCGCGGCCGCGCTTGCGCCCGTCGGGGGCTGAACGGTCGGGCGGATCTTCTCTGCCGCCGGCGCGATCCAGACCTGGGCGGCGGACGCGGAACCGGCGGCGAGCAGAGCGACGAACAGGGGGAGCATCTTCACAGCTGGGCCTCCTTGGTTGGTTGCTTCCCGGGACGGCGGGTGCTGCCCGTTCCGGTTGGCCAACTGAGGAGGCTTGCCGCTTATTGCACGTTCGGTGTGCTGCGCCGTGCCCAAAGCAGGGCGCTTATCGGGTGAACGAGGATTTGGTCGGACGTCGACCTACCTGACCACACCCGGGTCGCTTCGACAGCGAAAGAGCCGCCAGATCGCCCCGCAGCAAAGGCGTGGGGCAGATGCGGCTGATCGACAGGGCCAGTGCCGGCGACCTGGATGCTCAGGCGAGTGGACGGGCGCTCAGTGGATCGTCCGGCCCGCGACTGAAGGCGCTAACGCGAAGGGCGCCCCCCCGTGCGTTGGAGCGCATTGTGCCTCGGTCCGCGCCGCGGGCGAACTGCGTGCGAGCGACTTCAGATCCGCGGCGCAGGCGGTACTTCAGGGTACCGCCCGTCCGCGGGGAGGCCGCGCGGTTCCACCGCTGCGCATTTCAAGGGTGGGCGCCTTGGTTTGCCCGCTCCATGAAGAAATGCCCGTGGTGCACGGAGCCCACATTGAGCGCGGCCTTCTTCGCCCAGGTCAGCTCCTTGGGAAAGCCATCCACGTAGCTGGCGACGCGGAGGCCTGCGCGCTCCGCTTCCTCTTCCCACTGCCGCCTGGAGAGGAAACACACTCCGCACCCTGCGGTGTTTGCACCCAACCGTCGGGCGACGGGTGCGAACGCGCGGCTCGCCGTCGCGTGAAAGATCAAGCGCCCGGGAAGGCCATCGAGAACGAGACCGTTGTACATGTTCTCGAACACCGAGATCACCCCGTTGGCGGAAAGCAGCCCGCGAGCCTGACGGAGGACCTGGCGTTGCAGGCGCCGCGTTCCCGAGTAGGTCGAGGTGACGAAGTGGTGAAGCGCCCAGTTGAAGATGATCAAGTCGAAGGTCTTCTTCTGGAACGTCTGGGTCAGGTGCTCCGCCGAGCTCAGGATGAGCTTCTTGCGCGGATGACTGACGTTCTGGGCGAGCAGGCCGCGAGCGCAATCGAGAACGGTCCCGGTGGCATCGGGGTACCGTTGGAGCAGCCGATCTGCGAAGTTCCCGTTTCCTCCTCCTACGTCGACGAAGGAAAAGGCCCTGCCGGCGAAACGGGAATCGAAGACGGGTTCAATCAGCTTCCATTCCCGCTCGCAGACGTATTCGACATTGAAGTCTTCGACCTGGTTCTCCTGGAGGATCCGCGCCTCGCCGGCAATGCCTCCGCCCGGAACCCACCCCGCCGCAGTGTCGTCGTCTTGCGTCCAAACGTCGCCCGCTTCGATTGCACCCGTCGTTTCGATTGCCATGGTCCCTCCCCCGCGCCGCGACATGTATTTCAGATACCTTGAGATTCCGCTAAGCCGCCAAATGCTGAAAAGCCGCCTGTCCGAGCAGGGGGGACAATCGCTTTCCCACCTCGGGCCACAGATAACCCTTGGCAAGAACCCGTATCCGGCCGGCCTCCCCCAAAGCGAGGCGGAGCGCCGGCGAATCGAGCAGCCGTTCGATGGCGCGAGCGAGCGCGGTCGAATCCCCTGGCGGTACGCAGATCGCGGTGTCGCCGACGATCTCCGGCACCGCGCCGACGTGGGTTCCGACGCAAGGGACCTTGCAGAGCATCGCGTCGAGGAAGGCGATCCCGAACGGCTCCTGGCACGTCGGCAGCACGAAGACCGTCGCTTCCGACAGCAGCCTCTGCACCGTATGCAATGGAACCACGCCGTAGTTGGTGACGCCCGCAGGCACGACGAGCGCCGATGGCGTCCCGGCCAGGATGAGCCGCAGATCGGGGCGGCACCGCCGCAGGATTTCGAACGCGCGGAGCAACACCGGGCCGCCCTTGCGCTCCCATTCTTTTCCCACGAACAGCAAGGTGCGCCCATCGTCATGGCGGACGGGATCGGTCGTCGGGACGATATTCGCTCCCGCGCCCACGACGACGATCTTCCGGGGGTTCACTCCGTAGTCATCGATCAGGGATCGGCGAGCGACCTCCGAAAAGGTCGCAATCGCCGCCGCGTGAACGTACGTGTCTCGCTCGCGCTGCAGCCAGTCGGCGCCGAAACGGGGCTTTGCTTGCGCATGCAGGTGCGGGACAGTTGCCTGCCGCTGTGCAAGCAGTGAAGTATTGTCGAGCAGGAGGACATAGCGATGCCGCGGCGGAGCACCCGGGGCGAACAGCGCACCGTTCTGCAACACCGCGTCAGGCTGCGGTACGATGGAGCGCAGCATCTCTCCGGCCCGCCTGGAGTGCTGGTCGAACGCGTACGCGGTGTTCCAGCGATATTGAAGGAGATTGCGCCCGTGCCGGATCGCGCTCACCGCCAATGCGAGAGCGACACGCGGCGTCGGGCGCGGCAGGCGCGTCTCGGGATCGCGCAGCGCGAGGACATCCGTCGGATCCACGCTGATGAGATCGTGGCCAAGGGCCGCCAGGGACGTCGTGATGTTCGGTGTCACGCCGCTTTGGCTGCCAAAATTCAAATACGCAATGCGCATGGCCCACCCTTTGGCGGCACCGAGGGGGGGAATGATGTTCGGCGGCCAAGAAGAACGTGGCGTCGGCAGGTCGTGTAGTCAACGAACTTGCGCTCCCCGTCTTGCGGAGGAGCCAAGCACTCAAGCGATGCGGCAAGAGTGTGGACGGACCTTCTCGAGATTCGTTTCCGGCACCCGTAGCAACGCTGGCACGGCCCCTGCTCTGGAAGTCGGGACGGGGGAAGGAAAGCCATGCGCTCGAGCGGGTGGTCGGTCAGCATCCTGGCGATCGCGGCGGCGCTCGCGTGTGGAACCAACAGCAACGGCGGCTCGGATAAAGTCGTGCCGCCGGTCCTTGACGCAGGCGCCGACGCCGGCAGCGATGCGGGTGTGGATGCCGGCGGGCAGGATGCAGGCGTCGACGGCGGAACCGACGCAGGGACGGACGCCGGCGTGGATGCCGGGACGGACGCCGGCATGGATGCCGGACCGTGGCATGCGGGCGATCGGATCACCGTGCCGAACGGCGACGGCTGGCGATTCAACTCGGACGGACTCCCGTCGGGCAGCGTGATGGGGGCATCGGCTGACGACACCGGCAATCTCTGGGTAGCCGGCGGCGGCGCGGGAGTCTTCGTCCAGCGCTCCGGCACTGGCCGCTTCCAGCAATTCACCATCGCCGACGGCCTGCATCCCTACGGATACCTCCCTGGCGGTGCGCCAGCCGATCGAAGCCCCAGTCTCGGCGAGACGCCGGCGATCAGCATCTCTGGGGGCCCGGGCTCGAGCGCCTATGTCGGCTACGGCGGGAAGGCGGGCTGCGAGGACGAGTGGGACCGGTACGGCGACAACCATGGCGCCGCGGATCCGTCCGTCTACAAGAGCGGAGACGCCGACCGTGTCGTGCTCAATGGCGGGGGAATCAACGTTGCGCACTACGACATCTTCAGCGGCCCCGGCGTGGTCGGAAACGAGCCCGCCGGGCGCGAGAAGCTCTGCTCGGTCTTTCGCATCCTCTGGCAGCGCGGGACGAACTACGTCTGGTTCGGCGCCAACCACGGCTTCGCGGTAGGTCTCGCCGGTTACACCGGAAGCCCGGGCTGCAACGGCCAGCCCGGTTGCTCCGGAAACATCGAGCACACGCACCCGGCCATCAACGACACGCATGGCTGGTTCATCACCGGCGATTACTACGGCATCGCGATCGACACCTGGCCCCACGTGGACAAGGATGGACAGACCTTCTTCGACGTCTGGTTCGGCGGCATGGTTCGAACGACGCGTTTCCGGTTCGGCGAGACGCTGGGCGATTATTACGCCGCCGCGGTGCGCACGGAGCTGTACTCGAGCTCGTCGAGCACCGCCGCGAACATTGCCAATGACCCGCCAGCCCAGGCTGCTTTCTGGAACCGCATGGACATCTGGCCGGACCCGATCGGCGAGCGGAGGGACGCGGCGCACGGGAACTGGTTGTCGTCCGAACCCGACTTTCGCAAT
>JBGQLA010000358.1:0-5221 GCA_041499865.1 Deltaproteobacteria bacterium | reverse complement strand
CGCGGTGGCGATGGAGGTGATGACGCCGTTGGAGTCCGCCGTGGTGTTGGTGACGTCGACGAGGCTCGAGAGGCTGAGCCGCCCCTGGTCGTACGCGGTGGCGTCGGCCGGCAAACCCAGGCTGCGGGTGAGGCCGCCGTTGGTCAGCACCGCGACGCTGACGAAGGTGTTCGGCACGTCCGGCGGCGTGGTGGTGTAGTTGCGATTCACGTTCGGGGTCGGCTGCGGGAACGCCCCGTCGGTGCAGGTCAGCGGCGAGCCCGAGCAGGAGAAGTTGAGCGTGTTCTCGGTGAAGCTCATCCCCGACGCCGGGCAGGAGGAGACCTGTACGGTCTCGCTCACCGAGGCCTCGTTGCACGCCGCTCCGGAGAGCGTCGCGAACGCCTGGGAGGGCGAGGAGATCGCGGGAGACGCGGCGCTGCTTCCGCTCGCGCTGGCGAAGGTGCTCGAGTACCGGCGCGACGCGCTGTCCATCTGCAGGCTGGTGCTCACCGTGCACCCGGCTGTGACGCAGCTGATCGGATCGTCGGGCCGGCAATCCCCGCCCTTCTGCGAGCGCACGTGGGCGCGGTCACCGGTGCCGACGTAGGCGCGCAGCCAGGCCGTATCTTCCTGCACGGTGGTGGAAGCGAGGCTGTAGATGGGCTGCCGGTAGCGGGGATCGTCCGGGCTGCCCGGATTGGGCTCGTAGGCACGCCCGAAGCTCCAGTTGTCGATCAGGCCCGTGCTGGAGTTGAAGTGGCCGGGCTTCGACATGCGGAAGGTCCAGAGCTGACCCCCTTCGTCGCCGAGAACGCCGGTGTCGAAGACGCCGTCGGGCTCGTACCGGTTCTCCGTTCCGTAATCCACCAGAGCGGCGGCCGCGGGGAAGCCGAATCGCATCGCCCTTGCCGGATCGGTATCCGCCCCAGCGGGATTGTAGGAGGCGACGAACAGCGGCGCGCCGGTCCAGACATCGAGGAGCGAGGCGATCCGCCCGCGGTTCTGGTACGGGCTGTGCCCGCCGTTGAGGAAGACCGCGTAGCGCTCCTCGGTGTGAGTTGCCCCGTAGTTGGCGGGGCCCGCCGCGTTGTTCGTCTCCAGCAGCACCGGCCCGATGGGAGGCGGCCGCGGCGAGAACTGCGCCCAGGTCTGGCCCCACATCGCTTCCTCGTCGCTGCAGGGAGGCGGGTAGACCCAGAGCATCCTCGGGGTGTTGGTATCGGTGATGTCGAGCGCGAAGAAGTGGTTGCCTCCCTGCCGCTCCCCGGCCACCGCCACCGTGTGGTACTCGACGTCCTGCTTGATCAGCGGCTTGTTGACGAACCCGGGGGCGCCCTTGTCGTTCTGCACTCCGTCCACCCAGACGTCCCGCACCATGATGTCGCCGTCGATGAACGTCTGGTGCCCGCGCAGCATCAGCCAGAGGCGGGGAAGCTGGTCGGGCGGAATGAACCCCCAGACCTCGTTCCCGGTGCCGCTGCCGTAGAGCACCTGCCGGAAGCCGACGCTGGAGTTGAGCGAAGGCGGCGAGCTGGTCGGCGAGCCGGCGTCGAACGCATGGATCATCCCGTCGTTGGCGCCCACCAGCACGATGCGCTTGCGGGTCTCGTGATCGCGCCAGTACTTCTCGTAGGCGGTGATCGTTCCGTCGGCGACCGTGTATTCGTCGCTCGGCAGTGGATTGGGCAGCCTGGGCACCAGGCGGGTCTGATCGTACTGGTAGAGCGTGGAGATGCACTGCGAGTGCAGCCCGAGGTCGCAGAAGAACTGATCGACGGGCGGGTCCACCAGCACGGGCGAGGAATGGAAGATGTCGCCCAGCACCCTCGGCCGGTTGACGGTCACCGAGGTGGTCCCCAGGACCTCGTTGCGGATGTTGAACCCGCGGACGTAGTCGAGGATCGCCTTGATGCAGTGGTCGCGATCGAAGGTCCCGCCGCTGGACAGATACGCGGCGGGGATCGGCGTGGCCATCGCCGCCTGGATCATCGCGCAGGCGGTGGTCCCGTCGATCCCGAGCAGGTTGCCCACGGTGGTGAAGTCGGCCGGCGGCGTCCCGCTCCCGTTCCAGCTGGGAAGCGCGAGCGTCGTCCAGGCGCTGCTCGCCGAGTCCCAGACCGCCGTGTAGAGGGTGCGACTGGCCGCCGGCATTGCCGCGAGTTGCGCCCCTGCATCCCACACCGGCACCGCCGGCTGGCTGTTCTTCTGCTTGAGGAAGGCGCCCTTGTCGTCCTCGATGACGACGTCGCCGTCCTTGTCCACCATGAAGATCCCGTCCTTCTTCCCGTCGCCGTTCAGATCCGTGCCCGCGACGAACTCGTTGAAGATGTCGAACCGGAAGAGGTGCCCCTCCCAGATCGGATCCGACGGAGATCCGGGGGTGAAGCGGGGGACGAACGCCGTCGATCCGGTGCCCACCTGCAGGGTCTGGACGGCGGCGGAGGAGAAGGCGGTGGACCGCGAGGCGATGTTCACCACCGCCGACGAAAGCTGCTCCTGGAGATCCTGCCCGTTGTTCACGCGCACCGCCGCGTTCGTCTTTCCGTACCTGGCGGCGTTGTCCAGCAGCGGCACCTTGAGGCCCATGCCGAGCACGTAGGTGATGGCGTTCTGCGTCCCGGGCAGGCTGTCGTTGAGGTCGGTGGTGGCGAGAAAGTTGGTGACGTCGTCGAGCAGGTTGGCAGTGCCGTTGTTCTGGTCGACGCCACAGGGATCCGGATCGGTGGCCGGAGTCCTCGGGCACTGGACGGTATTGTCGCGGAATCTCTGCGGAAGGTTGTTGTCGCCGAAGGGCACGCCGTCCGTGATCAGCACGATGGCGCTGACCTGGCAGGCGACGCAGAGCGGCTTGTTGGCGCCGGCGGGCGCGGTGAACCCGGGCTTGAGCCAGATGTCGCTGGAGGTGCCGGTGAACAACGTCTGGTACAGCTTGTTGTCGCCGCTGAGGAACTGGCCGACGTTGAACATGGTCTCCGCCAGCGGCGTGGCGACTCCGTTCTGGGCATCGCCGAAGGAGATGGCGCGAACGGCGGAGATCAGCGCGGTCTGCTGGGTCTGGGTGGCGGAGCCGGTCCAGGTGGTGACGCTGCAGTCCGGGATCATCCCGTTGGAGATGAAAGCGCCGCCGTCGTGGCGTCCGGCCATGCCGACCGAGGTGGCCGGCACGTCGGTGCTGTTGCCGTTGGCCGGATCGTAAGAGACGACGCCCAGGCGCACCGGCGTCGGGGTGGTCGACTGGCGGGCGATGAAGTCGGTAAGGGCCTTGCGGGCGATGAGGAACTTGGGCGGGTAGAAGTCGAGGAAGTTGCCCCTGAAGAGGACGTGCCCGCTGTCGTTGTCGTTCGCCGTGGCGTTGGGGGCGATGTAGTAACCGACCTCGTCGATGCACTGCTGGCAGCGCTGCCGCTGGGTCATGCTCCAGGCGCCCGCGCCGCTTCCGCCCTTCCCGCCGCTTCCCGCCGCGCCGCTGAGCACGCTGTCGCTGCAATACGCGTTGACGGTACCGCTGACCGGGGGGCCCGTGATTCCAAACCCCACGTTGGTGCTGCCGCCGGCAACGGTGGTGGCGACGTTCTGCGGGTTCGCCCATTCGAAGAAGCTGTAGACGTCGTCCGGCTTGAAGAACTTCCCCGTCCCGTGCGTGCCGTCGTAGAAGGGGTCGGGGTACGGGTAGGTGGTGTTCTTGTTGTACGGATTGCCGGCTGCGTCCTTCAGGCTCTTGAAGAACGTGTTGTTCCCGCAGCTGGCGAGGGTCTGGGCAAAGCTCACCCCGGTACAGTTGTCCGTCGTTCCGTTGTTCACGTTGCCGCAGCCATTTGGCGTCTTCCCCGTGTTCACCCACGCGGAGTTGGGAAAGCTCGCGGTGTCGTAGGGCAGCTCGTACATCGAGGTCGAGTTGTCGAGCACCAGCACCACGTTCGGGAGCTGGCCGGACTGCGAGGCGAAGAAGGTGACGTCGCCCTTGTCGTCGGTGCTGACGGTGGTGGGCTGGACCCGGTTGTTGACCGCGCTGTTCGCCAGGCAGTCGCCGGGGCTGCAGGAGTGGTGGTCATCGTCCGCCTGCGCCGGGCGTGGAGCATCGATCGCTGCGTCGAGCATCCCCAGCGCGAGCACCAGCGCCGGCAGGCGCAGCAGGCGCACTCGCATCGCTCTCCTCACAGTCCGTACCGGAAGGTGAATTCCAGCTCCATGTCGCCGGCGACCGGATCGGCGCACGCCACGATCACGTGGTAGCTGTTGTTGTTGCTGGACGAGCCCGTACGGATGGCATTGGTCAGGTCCATGTTGTTTCCTCGCGCGGCGCTGACCTGCTGCGCGGGCACTGCGCGGACCGTCTTGATCGCCGCCACGGCGCCCGTGGGCCGGCCGTCGGGGCCCTTGGGACGGACATGGCCGGTATAGACGTGCCGCTCCCCGGTATCGAGCTGGACGGCCTTGTCGAAGGTCAGCTCCGTCGGGCTGACGTAGAGGCTCAGCCGGCTGAGCAGGTACTGGCGCGCGGCGTCCACGCAGGACGCCTGGCTGAGGAGCCGCGCGTCGCGCACCGACTGGGTCTTGCTGATGCTGGCCAGGCGCAGGGTGGCGACGGTGACCAGCGAGAGCACGCCGATGACGATCAGCGCTGCCAGCAGCGCGCTTCCGCGGTGCGAGCGCATCATCCGCCTCCGACGTTGTTGGAGTTCGGGGAGATCGGGGGAAGCATGTACGCCCGGGCGAGGAGATTGAGCGGCTTCTCCGAGAGCGTGACCACCGAGCGGTGGAAGCGGTCGCGCACGCGCGCCGGCCGGTTGAAGAGCGCGGGCACGCCGTCTCCGCTGCCGTCGGGCGAAGCGCTCGTGGCCCGGGCGACCACTGCGATGCTCACCCTGCGGATGTTCGCCGGATGGGCGGTGTAGCGGTCGGCCGCGTCGTAGATCTCATTCCGCCAATCCGGCGCGGGCAAGGTGTGGCTGGGCGTGCCAGTCGAGCCTGCGCAGGCGCCGAAGGCCCAGGTGGCGACTCCGCCATCGAGGCAGCCCGGAGCAGCCGCGGGCGAGGTCCCGCCAGCGGCGTACGCCGAGCCCGCCGGGGGCGTCCCGATCTCGTAGCTGAGCTGCAGGTCCTCGATCCCTCTGAAGAGCAGCTCGGCGCCGCGCCCGCGGTCGCGCCACAGGCTGGGCACGCCGGAAGGGTCGTTGGCCACGTAGTAGCGCGCCCGCTCCACCAAGAGGACCGCGGCGCTGGCGTAGCAGCTCTCGGT
>JBGQLA010000357.1:0-5228 GCA_041499865.1 Deltaproteobacteria bacterium | reverse complement strand
GTGGATCTCGTCTACGTGCTCGTCGGTCACCTTGCACGCCATCTGCTCGGCGCGCGTGTGCCGGTCGACCAGCTCTGCGTAGGTGGCGGTCTCCGCGTGCCCTTGGTGCAGGTCCGCCTCGAGGCGGTCAAGCTGCCGCAGGATCCGCGCGGAGCGCTCCATCGCCTCGGACTGACGCGGCGCGGGCACGCCGCGAGCGCAGGCCACGAACGCCACCGCGATCACCAGCAACCCGGTTCTCCCCATCACGCCACCCTCCTCCCCTGCCGGTGCAGAAGGGTGGGTACCGATCGGGCGGGCGGCAACTCCGCCGGGCCCCGGGAGCGTCAAAAAGTCTGCAGAAGGGGCCGCGGAACTGGGAACTTCCGGCGCTTTCAGGTGTGCGGGACGGCCTTGAGGATCGCCTTGCCGCCCTTGATGACCACCTTGAACTCGATGTTCTTGGCCTTGTGCTTCTGCATCAGCTCCGGCACCTGGGCCCGGATCCGGGTGGCCATCGAGTCGTAGGAGAGGCCGGTGATGGGCTCGCCGCAGCGCTGGCGCGCCACCAGGTAAGTGTCGTAAAGGCGGCGGAGATTCGCGTCCGAGATCGCCGGCGCCGAAGGGCCCCTGCGCGCCGGCGCCTGGGCCTGCGGCTCGCGCTCCTTCTGGTGCAGCTTGGCCTTGTACACGTCGCGCTTGTACGTGCCCTCTTCCATCTCGCGCAGCGTGCGATCCCACATCCGCTCGAAGGAGATCAGCTTGGCGAACAGGGTGTTGATCTTGAACTTGAGCGCGGTGTTCCGGATGGTGGTGGTGCGCAGCTCCCGCGCCTTCTCCGAGACGCGCTTGCGCTCTTGATCGGGCGGCTTGCGGTCGATGCCGATGAAGTACTTCTCGTACAGGACCATTAGATTTTGGATGGACTCATCCAGCTCGGTCAGCTCGTCCGCATACTTCTCCTGCGGCAGCTGCTGGGTCCCGTTGGGCGCGGCCACGGGCCGGATTCTATCACGCAGCCACGGGCACCGACGCCGCCACGGACCTCCGGCTCTGCGTCACCCAGATGGCGACGCCGGCGGCGAAAATCCCGATGCTGATCAACTCGCTGGTGGAGAGGTTCCACCATGCGTGCCGCGCCCACCCGCCGAGGAAGTTGAACACCCGGCCGCGCTCCTCGTCGCCGCGGAACCCTTCGACCAGGGCGCGAAGCGGCGCGTAGAGCATCAGGTAGAGCGCGAGCATCTCGCCGTTGAAGCGCTTGCGGCTGCGCCAGTAGGTGAGGAAAAGGAAGATGAGCGCGCACCCGAGCGACTCGTAGAGCTGGGTCGGGTGGATGGGGATGGTGGACGGGGCGCCGGCGGAGATCAGGTGCGTGCTCATCTGCGACTGGTACGCGAGCGATTCGGGCGGAAAGCGCGCGGCAAGGAAGTAGTGGGAGTCGCAGGCCGCGCCCCAGCAGCAGCCCGCGGAGAAGCAGCCGAGCCGGCCCAGCGCCTGCCCGATGGCGACGGTGGGCGCCATCACGTCGGCGTAGGGCAGGAAGGACATCTCGTGCCGGCGCATGTACCAGATCGAGAAGAGAACCGCGCCGATGAACCCGCCGTAGAAGACCAGGCCGCCCTTCCAGAACTCGAAGATCCCCGTCAGGTCGTGCGCGTAGTCGTCCCAGTTGACGATGATGAAGAGGATCCGCGAACCCACCATCGCGGCGATCAGGATGCCGAAGGAGAGGTCGAGCACCTTGTCGCGGTTGAGCCCCGTCCGCTCCGCGTTGCGGGCCGCCAGCGACATGGCGACGAGGAAGCCCGCGGCGACCAGGATGCCGTACGTGTGCACCGGGATCGGCAGCGGCCGCTCGAGGTGCAGGATGTTCTGTCCACCGAGCGCGCGCACGGCCACGAACAGCACTGCGGCGGTGCCGACCGTCCAGGTGACGAACGTCTTCAGGAGATTCTTCTCTCCGGCGACGGATGCCGAGCGCACCTGCCAGGCGCCGGAGAGCGCGGAGACGGCGAGCCAGACCGCGATGCCCAGCGAGGGCGGAATCGTCAGCGTGAACAGGACGGGCAGCATCAGGCCTTCCTCGCCGCGGGCTCGACCGGCTGTCTGGCCGCCTTCTTCGCGAACAGCATCTCCAGGAACAACATCACCAGGCCGACGGTGATGCCGCTGTCCGCCAGGTTGAAGGTGGGCCAGTGCAACGACGGCCGCATCCAGTTCGGATCGAACCAGTGCCAGTCGATGAAGTCGATCACGTACCCGCGCAGGATCCGGTCGACCGCGTTCCCGATCGCGCCGCCCAGCACCAGCGCCAGCGCGATCTGCAGGAAGCGCTGATCCGGCCGCAGCTTCCGGTAGTAGGAGAAGATGAAGATCACTGCCGCGAGGGAGACCAGATAGAAGAACGGCACCCGGAACTTCTCGCCCGCGCCGGCGAGCACGCCCCAGGCGGCGCCGCGGTTCTGGGTGTACCGGTTCTGCCAGAACGAGGTCACGGTCACCGGCGTCGACTTCGCCATCCCCCGCTCGAGCAGGTCCTTCTGGGAGACGAAGGCGCGGACCTTCTCCGGCAGCGTGCGCGCGTGCGCCACGGCGAACGCCGTGGTGAGTTGCTCGACCGCCAGGTACTTCGTCACCTGATCGCCGACGAACCAGAGGCCCGCGATCAGCGCCAGCAGCTTCCATTTCGAGACGCCGTTCTCCATCAACCCTCGCTGACCGCGCGCTGGCATCGCGCGCAGAGACCCTTTTCGCCTACGTCGGGGAGCGCACGCCAGCACCGCTCGCACGCCCGGTGCGGGCTCTTGCGCACCTCCGCCGCCGCGGTCTCCCCCGGGCGAAGCGTGACGCTCGCGACGAGGAAGAGATCCGCCAGATCCCTCTCGTAACGTTCGGCGACCTCCCTTGCCATCCCCGGCGGCACCGTGAGCTCGACGTCCGCCTCGGTGGCCTTGCCGATCACCTTGGCGGCCCGCTTCTGCTCCAGGGCGAGGTTCACCACTTCCCGGAGGCCCTGGAGGTGGCGGAATTCCTCTTCCAGCGAGTCCGACATCTGCCCGGGTTCCGGCGCGGGAAAGCCGGCGAGGAACACGCTCGCGGGGTCATGGCGCGGCACGAACCCCCAGGCCTCCTCGGCAGTGAAAGAGAGGATGGGAGCGAGCAGGCGGCAGAGGTCCCGCGCGATGCGGTAGAGCACGGTCTGCGCGGACCGGCGAGCGGGCCAGCGCTTGCCCGAGCAGTAGGTCCGATCCTTGAGGACGTCGAAGTAGAAGGCGGAGAGATCGAGCGCGCACAGCTCGACCGTCGCCCGGTAGACCTTGTGGTACTCGTACCGATCGTACGCCTCGATCGCCGCGCCGCGGTATCGCTCGAACCGGCTCAGCGCCCAGCGATCGACGGCCTGCAGATCCGCGGTGGCGTCCTGCTGCGGATCGAAGTCGTAGAGCTGCGACAGGCAGTAGCGCAGGGTGTTGCGGATCTTGCGGTAGCTTTCCGAAAGCGTCTCGATGATCGAGTTCGAGAACCCGATGTCGTCGCGATAGTCGGATCCGGCGACCCACAGCCGGATGAGCTCGGCGCCGTACTTCTTCAGCAACCCTTGCGGATCGGGCGCGTTGCCCAGCGACTTCGACATCTTCCGGCCCTCGCCGTCGACGAGGAACCCGTGGGTGAGCACTCCCCGGTACGGCGCCTGGCCGCCGGTCCCGATGCCGATCATCAGCGAGGACATGAACCAGCCGCGGTGCTGGTCGGAGCCTTCCAGGTAGAGGTCCGCCGGAAACGCGAGATCCGGCCACTCGCCGCTCTCGAGCACCGCGGCGAAGGAGGATCCGGAGTCGAACCAGACGTCGAGGATGTCGTTCTCCTTGTCGAACGCGGTCCCTCCGCACTTCGGGCAGCGCGCGCCCGGCGCGAGCAGGTCGGCCGCCGGCCGATCCCACCAGGCGTCGGCGCCTTCCTCGTCGAAGATGCCGGCGACGTGCTCCATCGCCTCGGCGGAGACCAGCGGCTCGCGATCCTTTCCGCAGTAGAAGACGGGGATCGGCACGCCCCAGGCACGCTGGCGGGAGACGCACCAGTCGGGACGGCCCTCCACCATGCTGTAGATGCGATCGCGGCCCCAGGAGGGAACGAAGCCGCCGTGCGAGGCGATCTCGTCGATGGCGGCGAGCGCCGCCTTGCGGATGGTGGTCCGCCCCCGGCCGGGAAGCTCCACCTCCAGGTCGAGCCCGATCCACCACTGATCGGTGGCGCGGAAGATCACCGGGTTCTTGCACCGCCAGCAGTGCGGGTAGCTGTGGCGGATCTGCCCCGCCTTGCCCCCCGCATTGAGCAGGACCCCGGCGGAGGCGAGCATCTCGATCACCTTGGGGTTGGCGTCGAAGACCTTCAGGCCGGCAAGGCCGGCGATGCCCACGTCGTCGGTGAAGCGGCCGTGGTTGTCCACCGGCGCCCAGATGGGCAGCCCGTACTGCACGCCCATGTTGAAGTCGTCCTCGCCGTGGCCGGGCGCGGTGTGGACGAGCCCGGTGCCGGCCTCCGCCGTCGCATGCGCCCCGAGGATCACCGGGCTTTCGCGATCGACCAAAGGATGGCGGTACTTCCAGCCTGCGAGATCGCTGCCCTGCAGCGTCCTCTTGATCCGCGGGGGGTGCCGCAGCGTCGCGCCCGTCGCGCGGGCCGCGGAGACCAGGTCGTCGCCGCGCGCCTGCCCCGGGTCGCTCAATTCTTCCGGCGCGCAGTCCTTGAGGAACGCGTGCAGCAGATCCTTCGCCACCACCGTGACGCCGTGCCGCGGGAGTTCGTAGGCGACGTACTCCAGATCGGGATTCGCCGTGATCGCCAGGTTCGCCGGAATCGTCCACGGTGTGGTGGTCCAGATGGCGAGCCCCCATCCAGAGGGTCCGCCGGAGGTGACCGGGAAGCGGACGTAGATCGAGGGGCTGGTCTTGTCCGCGTACTCGACCTCCGCCTCTGCGAGCGCGGTCACGTCGTGGAAGCACCAGTGCACCGGGCGCTTGCGCCGGTAGAGCGCGCCCCGGCGCGCCAGCCTGGCCAGCTGGCGCACGATGTCCGCCTCGTAGCGGAAATCCATCGTCTCGTACGGGTGGTCCCAGCGGGCGAAGATGCCCAGCCGCTTGAAGTCCTTCCGCTGCAGGTCGATCTGCTCCTCGGCGTACTTGCGGCAGGCGCGGCGGAACTGGCCGACGGACAGCTCGCGCTTCTTCGGGCCGAGCAGCTTGTCC
>JBGQLA010000356.1:0-5248 GCA_041499865.1 Deltaproteobacteria bacterium | reverse complement strand
GGATACGGCACCCTCTACGGTCCGAACGTCACGGTGAACGGGAACCCGACCCCCGGCGAAGGAAAGATCGCCGGCGAGGAGTGGCTCGCGTATGACGACGACGGCGCCGGCCGCGTCAACGCGACGATGATGGTTCAGGTGCCGTCCAGCTTCGACCCCAGCCAGCCCTGCATCGTCACCGCGGCCTCGTCCGGCTCGCGCGGAGTCTACGGCGCGATCGCGACCGCGGGCGAGTGGGGCCTCAAGCACGGCTGCGCCGTCGCCTACACGGACAAGGGCAGCGGGATGGGCGTGCACGACCTGCAGAACGACACCGTCGATCGGATCGACGGCACGCGGGCCGGTTCCGCCGATGCGGGGACGGCGTCGAACTTCACGGCGAACCTGAGCGACGCGGACCGCGCCACGTACAACGCCGCTTTTCCCAACCGGTTCGCGGTCAAGCACGCGCACTCCCAGCTCAACCCCGAGCAGGACTGGGGCAAGTATACGCTGCACGCGGTGGAGTTCGCCTACTACGTCCTGAACCAGAAGTTCGGTGCGCAGGGCGACGGGGGCGCCGCTCCGGTCGCGCGCAAATACCACCCGGGCCAGATTCTCACCATCGCCGCCAGCGTCTCGAACGGCGCGGGCGCTTCGCTCGCCGCCGTGGAGCAGGACCCGCAGCACTGGATCAGCGGAGTGGTCGCCGGCGAGCCGCAGGTGCAGGTCGGCTCGACTTCCGCCATCCAGCGCGCCGGCGCGCCAGTGGCGGCCAGGGCGAAGCCGCTCTACGATTACATGACGGTGGCCGCGCTGTACCAGGGTTGCGCCGCCGGTGCGAGCGGCGTCGGCGCGAACATGAGGGATCCCGTCCTCACCGCGGCGCAGATCAACAACCGCTGCAACGGCCTGACGGCAAAGGGTCTGCTCGCGGCGGCCGCGAACAACCAGCCTGCCCAATCGAACG
Source organism: Deltaproteobacteria bacterium (assembly GCA_041499865.1). Lineage (GTDB taxonomy): Bacteria > Myxococcota > Myxococcia > Myxococcales > 40CM-4-68-19 > 40CM-4-68-19. The sequence continues at coordinate 4,299 of JBGQLA010000356.1, read as the reverse complement.
AAGCGCTCCAGCGGCTCCACGACGCAGGATACGAGAGCGACTCGGACGAGCTGCACGCCACCCATTTCGGCACCTACGCGACGCCGGCCGTCGCGCTCACCTACGCCAACGCCTACGCGCGCGCGAGCGTCAAGGACAACCTCTGCGGCTACAGCTTCGCCGCCGTCGACGCACCGACGACCGGCGTGCCCGTGGCGGTCGGAGCGAGCGCGGCGAACGCCAACGCCCTGGCGGAGATCTTCGCCAACGGCAACGGCGTTCCTCCCACCTCGCCGCTCGAGATCATCAACAACGCCTCGGTGGGCGGACCGAAGCGCGACCAGGTGTCCACCTCGGCGTCGACGACCGTCGCCGACCTCAACGTCGACGGCGCGGCGTGCCTGCGGGGCTTGTGGACCGGCACCGTCAACGGCAGCGGCGCCCCGCTGACGGGCTCCCTGCTGGCGCAGTCGAATGCGCTGAAGGCGGGGGTCCAACAGGTCTTGCGCACCGGACGCGTCCGCGGCATTCCCACCATCCTCGTCCAGGGCCGCAGCGACGCGCTGGTTCCGGTCAACAGCGCCTCCCGCGCATACCTCGGCGCGAACAAGCTCGCGGAGGGCGCGGGGAGTCCCGTGGTCTACTACGAGGTGACGAACGCGCAGCACTTCGACGCGTTCATCACCGCCTTCGCCGGCTACCAGACGCGCTTCATTCCCTTGCACCGGTACGTGATCCAGGGGCTCGATCTGATGTACGCTCATCTGAAGACGGGCGCGGCGATCCCGCCCAGCCAGGTGGTCCGGACCAACCCCCGCAACCGGACCAGCGACATGCTCCGATCGAGCGACGTTCCGCCGATCGCCGCCACCCCGGCGGCGGCGGACCAGATCACGTTTGCGAACGGCACGCTGAACGTTCCGGACTGACCGGGTCTCCTTGCGGGACGCGCTGCCTTGGGATAGACGCAGCCCTCCGCCATGGCGCAGCTCTTCGTGGAACCCGACCGGATCGTCCGTGCGCGCGAGCTGGCGCGCGCCGCGGCGATGGGCGTCCAGGCCTTCATCGATCGGCACACCACCGTCTCCATCGAGCGCACCGTGCTGCGCCTGCTGGGCATTGCCGGCGCCGGCAGCCGCGGCGCGCCGCTGGCGAATCTGATGGTCGATCGCCTGCGCGACGCCGGAGTCCTGAAGGACGGCGCCGCGTACTGGCTGGGCCGGGCGCTGCGCGCGGCGCCGGGGAAGGACCCGCTGCAGGCGATCGAGCGCATCTCGGCGCATCCGGCGAAGCTGCCGGCGCTCGGCGCCGCCGAGGAGGAGCAGCTGCGGGAGGAGATGCGCGCCGAGGCGCGCGCCGCCGTGCGCGAGCTGCGCGCGCGCATCGATCAGCGCAAGCAGCTCAAGGCCTCGCTGCGGGTCGGCTCGTTCGAAGGCGCGCCCTGGAAGTACGTGATCGTCGCCACCGGCAACATCCATGACGACGTGGAGCAGGCGCGGGCGGCGGCGCAGCAGGGCGCCGACGTGATCGCGGTGATCCGCAGCACCGCGCAGTCGCTGCTCGATTACGTCCCGCACGGGGCCACCACCGAGGGATTCGGCGGCACCTACGCCACCCAGGAGAACTTCCGCATCATGCGCGAGGCGCTGGACGAGGAATCGCGGAAGCTCGGCCGCTACCTCCACCTCACCAACTACAGCTCCGGCCTGTGCATGCCGGAGATCGCCTTCATGGCCGCGCACGAGCGCCTGGACATGCTGCTCAACGACGCCATGTATGGGATCCTCTTCCGCGACATCAACATGCAGCGCACCTTCTGCGACCAGTACTTCTCCCGGCGGATCTGCGCGTTCGCGGAGATCATCATCAACACCGGCGAGGACAACTACATCACCACCGCCGACGCCGACGAGGCGGCGCACACGGTGATCGCCTCGCAGCTGATCAACCAGACCTTCGCGCAAAACGCCGGGATGGGCGACGAGCTGATCGGCTTCGGGCATTCGTTCGAGATCGATCCCGCCCGCGAGGACACGCTCTTGCGCGAGTTCGCGATGGCGATGATGGTCCGCGAGCTGTTTCCCAAGAGCCCGATCAAGTACATGCCGCCGACCAAGCACAAGGAAGGCGACATCTTCTTCAGCCATGCCTACGACGTGATGGCCGACCTGGTGGCGATCACCACCGGGCAGGGCATCCAGCTGCTGGGCATGATGACCGAGGCGATGCACAATCCCTTCCTGATGGATCGGTACGTGGCCCTGAAGTCGGCGGCGTACGTCTACCGGGCGGCGCGGCACCTGGGCGGCGAGATCCGCTTCGCGCCCGACGGCATCGTCGCGCACAGGCAGCGCGAGATCTTCGATCAGGCGCTGGCCCTCCTCGAGGAGGTGGCCAAGGACGGGATGATGAAGGCCATCGGCAAGGCCCGCTTCGGCGACACGGCGCGGATGGCGGAGGGCGGCAAGGGGCTGGAGGGCGTGGTGGAGAAAGCGCCCGGCTACTTCAACCCGTTCCTCGAGATCCTCGAGGAGGGGAGATGAGCGCGGAGAAGGAGAAGCACCTGATCCGGCCCTACGGCGACCGGATGGACGACGGCGTCATCCAGCTCTCCTTCGTGCTCCCGGTGGCCTGCAGCGAGCAGGCGAAGGAGGCCGCGGCCACGGTGGCGAAGAAGCTGGGCCTCTCGCACGTGCTGGTCTCGGCCATGGAGCAGGCCGGCGAGAACTACAGCTTCTTCGTGGTCTACGGGCGTACGCACATGCAGCTCGACTACAACGCCATCGAGGTGCCGGAGGTGCTGCACCGCAAGCACGGCTTCGACGAGCTGAACGAGGCGGTGCGCCGCGACCTCGGCCGCCGCATCGTGGTGGTGGGCGCCTGCATCGGCACCGATTCGCACACCACGGGCATCGACGCGATCATGAACATGAAAGGGTTCGCGGGGGACTACGGGCTGGAGCGCTACCCGATGTTCCGCGCCGTCAATCTCGGCTCGCAGGTGGAGCCTTCCAGCCTGGTGGCGCGGGCGAAGGCGGAGGGCGCCGACGCGATCCTGGTCTCCAAGGTCGTCACCCAGCGCGACGTGCACAAGGAGGACGCGCGGGCCCTGATCGAAAGCGCGAAGGAGCAGGGAATCTTCGAGAAGACGATCTTCCTCTTCGGGGGGCCGCGCGTCGATCACAAGACCGCGCTGGAGCTCGGCTTCGACGCCGGCTTCGGGCCGGGGACCCGGCCGAGCGACGTCGCTAATTACATTTATTATCGTCTACTGGAGAGAATGGGCCGCGCGCCGCCGCCGCAGAAGACGGCGCACGGCACGCCCGACGCGACGGTGCCCGCCACCGGCGAGAAGCTGGGAGAGACGCTGTGAAAGTCACCCTGCGGCTGCGGCTCTCCGCGCACGACGCGCACTACGGCGGCGGCCTGGTGGACGGCGCGCGCGTCCTCGGCCTCTTCGGCGACGTGGCCACCGAGCTGCTCATCCGGCGCGACGGCGACGAGGGCCTCTTCCGCGCCTACGAGTCGGTGGAGTTCCTCGCCCCGCTGCACGCCGGCGACTTCGTCGAGGTGGAAGGCGAGATTCTCGAAGAGGGCAAGACCAGCCGGAAGATGAAGTTCGAGGCCCGCAAGTACGTCTCGCCGCGGCCGGACGTCGGCGACTCGGCGGCGGATCTGCTGGACAAGCCGGTGATCGTCTGCCGCGCGGTGGGCACCTGCGTGACGCCCGCGGGAAAGCAGAGGCGCAAATGACCAGTCCGGCGATCATCACCGCCGCGATCTGCGGCGCGGAGGTCACGCGCGAGATGACCCCGCACCTGCCCATCACCGCCAAGGAGCTCGCGGAGGAGGCAGCGCGCTGCCGGGATGCGGGCGCTTCGGTCATCCACCTGCACGTGCGCGAGGACGACGGGACCCCGTCGCAGGACCGGGCGCTGTTCCAGAAGGCGCTGGACGCGATCCGCGGCCGCACCGAGGTGATCGTGCAGACCAGCACCGGAGGAGCGGTGGGGATGAGCGCCGACGAGCGAGCGCAGCCGCTGGAGTGCACCCCGCCGCCGGAGATGGCCACCCTGAACGCCGGCTCGCTCAACTTCGGCGACGACGTGTTCCTCAATCCGTTCCCGATGGTGCGGGAGTTCGCCCGGCGCATGCGCGAGAAGGGCGTGGCCTACGAGTTGGAGTGCTACGACGTGGGCCACGTCGAAGCTTGCCTGCGGCTGGCGCAGGAGGGCGTGATCGACCTGCCCGCGCACTTCGACTTCGTCCTCGGCGTGCGCGGCGGGATCCAGGCCAGCGAGGAAAATCTCAGGTTCCTCG
>JBGQLA010000355.1:0-5252 GCA_041499865.1 Deltaproteobacteria bacterium | reverse complement strand
TTCTTGTCATTGCCGTCTCCGGCGTGCGCTCCGCCGGCGCGCAGCCGGCGCCGGCCGGCGAGGAGCGCGAGATCCTGCTGCCCGAAACCGGCGGCGTGCGGCTCTCGGGCTTCTTCGTCGGCTCCGCCAACTACAACTCGCGGATCCAGATGGTGCCGGAGTTCGCCGGCACCGCGCCGGTCTCCTCGGAGCCCGGCCACGTCGACTTCCGCTTCGACCAGTTCAGCATCGGCGCTTTCCGCACCTTCGGCTCCTGGCTCTCCGCGGGCGCCAGCATCGAGATCGAGCGGCACGGGCATCGCCACAGCCATGGCTTCGACCCGGAGTTCGGCTGCCCCGGAACGGGGGCGTGCGTCGAGCAGTTCGGCGCGGAGGCGATCGAGACCGAGGTGAGCCTGCACCGGTTCAACGTCACCGCAGTCGCGCCCTTGGGAAACGGCCTGTCCATCTCCTTTGGCCGGTTCGACACTCCGTTCGGATACGAGCGCCACGACGCCTCGCTGAACCTGACCGCCACCACCTCCGAGCTGCAGCGGTTCGGACGTCCGCAGAGCATGACCGGCCTGCAGCTCGCCTATGCGGTGACGCCGTGGCTCGACGTGACGGCGTTCGCCGTCAACCGCTGGGAGAACGAGACCACCGAGGATCCGCCGGAGGACGACAACCGGGCGAAGAGCGTCGGCGCGCGCATCGGCTTCACCCCGCTCCAGGGCTCGACGCTGCTCAACCTGGGGATCGGCGGATTCTGGGGTCCGGAGCAGCCGGACGACAACCATCACGCCCGCTGGATCGTCGACGCGGATCTCACCTGGTCGCCTTCGGCGCCGCTGCTCCTCGCCGCCGAGTTCGTCTACGGGCAGGAATCGGGCGTCTCCTTCCGCCGGCGCGGCCAGCCCTTTGCCGCGGGCGCGGTCGAGGATGCGCAGGTGAGCTGGATGGGCCTGTACGCGCTCGCCCATTGCGATCTCGCCGGCTGGCTCGGGCTCTCGCTCCGGTACGGGCTCTTCAAGGACTTCGACGGTGCGCGCACCGGCGTGGGGCAGCTGCTGCAATCGTTGACCATCGCGCCCATTCTTCATCTCTCGCGGCTGGTGGCCGGGCTGCAGCCCATCGGCGTGACCTACGCGCGGACCCGCCATCCGCTCGACTGGGTCGATCTGCGCCTCGAGTACCGGCTCGCGCATTCCGACCAGCCGGTGTTCTCCGACCTGGAGCCCGGAATTCCCATTCCCACCGCCAGCGGCGCCTCCCACCAGGTGACGCTGCAGCTCGTCGCCAACTACTAGGAGGACGGACCTCATGCGCGGAGTGCATCTCTCAGGGCTGCCGCTGAGCGCCAAGGTGTTCTGCACGCTGTTCCTGGCAGGGATCGGATGCGGCTCGCTCGCCGCCTTCGCCCAGGCTTCCACCGCGGTGGGAATTTCCCCGTCCGCGGTGAAGGCGAGCCTTGCGCCGGAGATGCCAATGACCGCGCTGGCCCATGGACAGATGACCGCCGAGAAGGAGATCGAGCTCGGCCAGATCCCTTCGGCGTCGGACCGGGTGTGGATGCGCACCCCGCTCCTGATCCAGACCAGCCATACGCACCTGTTCGGGCAGACGCTGATCGCCGGGCTGCTCGCGCTCATCTTCGCCTTCAGCGGATTGCGCGAGTCCATCAAGTGCGTGATCGGCGCGCTGCCGTTCGCCGGGACGCTGCTCGACATCGGGGGCATGTGGGGAACGCGCTTTCTTTCCCCCTCGCTGAGCCTGCTGGTGATCGCCGGAGGGTCCTTGTTCGCGCTGGGGTACGTGCTGATCTCGCTCTTGTCCGTCCACGAGCTCTGGTTCCGCAAGGAGACGCTCGCATGAAGAGGCCGCTCCGCTTCGTTTCGGCCGCCGCGGCGCTTGCGGTCGCCATCGCCGCGCCGGCGCGGGCGCACATGACGCCGCCGGTCGCGCTCGCCTCCGAGCGCGACGCGGTGACGCGCCTGCTCTCCGGCTCCAGCCGCTACTTCGTCCGGGAGGTGCGGCTCTCGCCCGCCGGGAAGGACGCGATCCGGAAGCGGACCGGGTGGAGCGCCGACGCCGACTACTACCGCTTCTACGTCGGGCGGGGCACCGACGGCGCCACCATCGCTTCCGCCGTGCTGCTGACCGACTTCACCATCCATGGCCCGGTCCGGGCGGCGGTCGCGCTGGCGCCCGACGGCAAGGTGAAGGGTGTCCTCTTGGTGGAGGTCACCGAGGAGACGTACTCCTGGGTCAAACCGCTACTCGACTCCGGGTTTCTCCAGCGTTTCGTCGGAAGCGATGCGGCGAGCGCAGCGAAAAGCGTTGCTGGCGTCGAAAACGCGATGGCCCGGTTCTACGCAGGGGTGATCGCCGGCCTGGTCGGCCGCGCCGCCGCGCTGTACGAGGTAGCGATCAGTAAAGGACCGTGACCAGGAGGTCACCGCTCCCAGGAGCGCGGAGCTGGGCTGCCGCGTCGCTCATCAGCTTCATCACGGACCACGCTGGTGGAGAAGCTGCGAAAGATGTCGCGCGAGGGAACCTGAGCTCAGGGACTGGCCTTGCGGTCCGGAGCCGGTGCCGAGGTCGCGGCCGGGAACCCGCGCTTGCGCATCAGCGCGCCGATTCCGGGATCGCGCCCGCGGAACGCGCGGTACCCCACCTCGGGATCGATCGTGTTCCCGACGCTGAACACGTGCTCGCGGAGCCGCTTCGCCACCGTCTTGTCGTACGCTCCTCCGGCCTCGATGAATGCTTCCCAGGCGTCCGCCGAGATGGTGTCCGACCAGAGATAGCTGTAGTACCCGGCCGAATATCCGTCGCTGGAGAAGACGTGGGCGAACTGCGGCGTGCGGTGCCGCATGACGATCTCCTGCGGCATGCCCAGCTCCGCGAGCGTCTGCCGCTCGAACTGCCGCGGGTCGATGGGCGTGTCGCCCGCGAGGTGCAGCTTCATGTCGACCAGGGCGCTCGCCAGGTACTCCACCGTGGCAAAGCCCTGGTTGAAGGTCTGGGCGCGCTCGATCTTTTCCACCAGCGCTGCGGGAATCGGCTCGCCGGTGCGGAAGTGCAGCGCGTACTTGTCGAGGACCTGGTGGGTGGAGATCCAGTGCTCGAGCAGCTGCGAGGGGAACTCGACGTAGTCGCGGGGGACCGAGGTGCCGGCGAGCGAAGGATAGATGACGCTGGAATTGAGGCCGTGCAGCGCGTGCCCGAATTCATGGAAGAGCGTCCGCCCGTCTTCCCAGCTGATCAGCACGGGCTCGCCCGGCTTGCCCTTCACGAAGTTGGCGTTGTTGGAGACGATCACCGGGACGTCGCTGTCCAGCCGCGACTGGCGGCGGTACTCGTTCATCCACGCGCCCGAGCGCTTCCCTTTCCGGGCGTACGGATCGAAGTACCAGAGGCCCACGTGCTTGCCCTGCGCGTCGCTGACGCGCCAGACGCGCACGTCCGGGTGGTAGACCGGCACCGATCCGTCGGCGACCTCGTTGAAGCGGAACCCGAACAGCTCGCCGGCAACCCAGAACATTCCCTCCCGCAGCTTCTCCAGCTGGAGGTACGGCTTCACGTCGTTCTCGTCGAGGTCGTACTTCGCCTTGCGCACCTTCTCCGCGTAGAAGCGGTAGTCCCAGGGCGCGATGCGGATCCCCGCGCCTTCGCGATCGGCGAGCGCCTGCATGTCGGCGACTTCCTCGCGCACGCGTGCCACGGCCGGCTTCCACACGGCTTCCATCAGCGCCACCGCGCGCTCTGGCGTCTTCGCCATCGTGTTCTCGAGGCGCCAGTGCGCGTGGGTCAGATAGCCGAGCAGCTTCGCCCGCTCGGCGCGCAGCTCGAGCACTTCGGCGATGATCGCGTTGTTGTCGTGCTCGCCGCCGTTGTCGCCGCGCTGGACGAACATCCGCCAGACCCTTTCGCGCAGGTCGCGACGGGTGGAGAAGGTGAGGAACGGCTCGACGCTGGAGCGCGTGTTGAGGACGGCCCATTTGCCCGGCCGGCCGTGGCCCACAGCCGCGGCGGCGGCGCCCTCGCGGATGGCCGTCGGCAGCCCCGCCAGATCGGCCTCCTGCTCGAGCACCACCATCTGCGCGCCTTCCTCCGCGAGCAGGTTCTGGCTGAACCGGGTGAACAGCTTCGCCAACTGCTGGTTCAGCTCGGAGAGACGCCGCTTCGACGGATCGTCGAGCTTCGCGCCTCGGCGCACGAAACTGGTGTCGTCGAGCCAGAGAAGCCGCTGCTGCTCGGCCGTCAGCGGCAGACGGTGGCCGGCGTAGAGCGCGTCGATGCGGGCGAACAGGCGGCTGTTCTGGACGATGCGGTCGTTGAAGGCGGAGAGCTTCGGCGCCATCTCGCTCTCGATCGCTTGCACCTCGGCGTCGTTCATCGTCGAGGTGTAGATGGCGTAGATCGCCGTCACGCGCTGCAGGGTCTTCCCGGCTCGCTCCATCGCGGCGATGGTGTTGTCGAAGGTGGGCGGATCTGGATTGGCGGCGATGCGGTCGATCTCGGCCAGGTTCTCCGCCATCGCGGCATCGAGCGCGGGTCCGAGGTCTTTCGTCTGGAAACGCCCGAAGGGCGGGACGCCGCCGTACGGTCCGGGCCAGGGGGCGAGCAGCGGATTCGTCGCTTCGGTTCGGGTCGCCATCGCATCGTCGCGGCGCTTCTGCGTCGCGCAGCCGGCCAAGGTGACGAGAACGCATCCAAGCGCCGCAGCCGCTCCACAGTCACGAAGAATCATCGCGTCCCTCTCGAGAGCGCGGGACCTTAGCTCACCCTCCCGGCGGGTTCCAGCGAGGTTCGACCGTTCCCGGGCAACTTCCTGGTGTCGCGCCCCGCCGTCCCTCGGCGCGCAGGAGCGAGACGGCGAGCACCGCCACCCAGAGCAGGAACACGCCGATGTTGATGCGCTCCGTGATCCCGAGCCACGGCGTCGGCTGCCCGGTGGCAATCCCGTCCTCGGCTGACCGTGCGGCCGGCCGCACGCAATCGCGGCGCCGATGCGACGCTGCGCGCGCAGGCGCTGGGCTGAGTCTTGTGGAGCCCGGTTTCGCTCCTCGCTCGTCACTCAGGTGCTCATCTTGCATCGTGAACGTGCCAACTGAGGCTCTCATGCGCGGCGCTGCGATCGATGGGATGGTCGCCCCAGGCTTCGAAGAGGTCCGCGCCGAGTTCCAGCGCAACTTCGCCGAACGTGGCGAGATCGGCGCGGCCGTCGCTGCGCACCGGCGCGGCGAGAAGGTCGTCGATCTGTGGGGCGG
>JBGQLA010000354.1:0-5255 GCA_041499865.1 Deltaproteobacteria bacterium | reverse complement strand
CTTCTCGGCGGTGCTGGTCGACGAGTACCAGGACACCAACCGGCTGCAGGGCGAGATCGTCGACGCGATGGCCGCTCCCCACGGGAACGCGCTGGTGGTCGGAGACGACGCGCAGAGCATCTACGGCTTCCGCGGCGCGCACTTCGAGAACATCCTCAAGTTCCCCGAGCGCTACCCGCAGTGCCAGCAGTTCCGGCTCTTGACCAACTACCGGAGCACGCCGCCCATCCTGGCGCTGGCGAACGCCTCCATCGCCTGCAACCGCAAGCAGTTCCAGAAGGAGCTGCGACCGCACCGCGAAGGGGGCGTGCTCCCCGCGCTGGTGCCGTTGCGCGACGTGCACCAGCAGGCGGAGTTCGTCGCCCAGCGCATCCTCGAGCTGCGCGAGGAGGGGATCCCGCTGCGGGAGATGGCGGTGCTCTACCGGGCGCACACCCACTCCATGGAGCTGCAGATGGAGCTGGCGCGGCGGGGGATTCCCTTCCTGGTCCGCGCCGGGGTGCGCTTCTTCGAGCAGGCGCACATCAAGGACGTGCTCGCGCACCTCAAGTTCATCCAGAACCCGCACGACGAGCTGTCGTTCAAGCGTATCGTCAAGCTGGTGCCGGGGATCGGGGCGGCCAGCGCCGATGCGCTCTGGGCGCAGGTCGAGCAATGGCTGCGGCAGGGGCGCGAGGCGCGCACGCAGGTGGACTCGCTGACCCAGCTGGTGCCCCCGAAGGCGCGCTCCGGGCTGCGCACGCTGGGCGCCGCCCTTCAGACGCTGGTGGCGATGCGCTCGCAGCCGAGCGAGATGATCCGCTGCATCCTCCACGAGGGCGGGTACGGCGAGGCGCTGAAGCAGCGGTACGCCAACGCCGAGGCGCGCGCCGACGACGTGCTGCAGCTCGCCGACTACGCCCTGCAGGCCGAGTCGCTGGAGCAACTCCTCACCGACTTGACGCTGCTCGACTCGCTGGAGGCCGAGGACGTGGTGGAGGGCGCCGAGCCCGACGAGAAGCTGACCCTCTCCAGCGTGCACCAGGCGAAGGGCCTGGAGTGGCGGGCGGTGTTCCTCATCTGGCTGGCTGACGGCCGGTTCCCCAGCGCTCCCGCGCTGCGGGCGCCGGATGGCGAGGAGGAGGAGCGGCGCCTCTTCTATGTCGCGGTGACGCGGGCTCAGGACGAGCTGTATCTCACCTATCCGATGATGCAGGAGGAGCGGGACCGGGCGCGGCTTTTGCTCCGGCCGAGCCGCTTCGTCGACGAGCTGCCGGTCCAGCCGCCTCCCTATGAGAAGTGGAGCATCGAAGTGGCGCCGGAGGCGAAACTCCTCGCAGAATAGCCGCTGCCGCCGAAGGCGGCACTGCGGCTACGCTTGAACGCGATCATTGCCGGGTGGTGTTGTAAGATGCGATTCCAAGGGATGGCGGACGCGCCGCGACAGGGCCTTGGGACGTTCTTCCGGGCGCTGATGGACTTCGTCGACGAGCGTGGGCTGCGAGACCAGGTCCGGGGCCTGGTCTCGGAGCAGACCCGGGCAGTGATCGACACCCCGCCGCGGGCGCTCAGCTTCATTCCTTCGACGCCCATCGACGAGGTCGAGTCGGCGTTGCAGAAGCTGATCGGCGACGAGGCGCTGGCGGAGTGCGGGATCGCCTGCGCCCGGCCGCTCGGGTGGAGCCTGCTCCAGCCGGTGATCCGGATGGCTTTCATGATGTTCGGGCAGTCGCCGGAGCCGATCTTCTCGAACCTCGACCGCTTTTTCTCGATGGTGACGCGGGGGATCACCTTCTCCTGGGCACAGCAGGGGAAGGGCGGCGCGGTGACGGCCACGTTCGCCGGGGAGGGTACGCCGGAGGCGGCGTTCCACGTCCTGCGCGGCACCCTGCTCTTCGTCTACGAGCTGTCGGGAACGGTGGGAGAGGTCGGGACGCCAGGGGTGCTCGAATCCACTCCCGCGGGTGTAATCGTGCGATACGACGTTCGGTGGAAATAGGGGGGATTTGTTGCGTTCCGGAGGGGCTGCGCCGTACATCTAAGGGGTATGCCCGCCGACAAGCCCATCCTGCTCGGCATCGATCTGGGGACCACCAACACTTGCGTCGCGTACGTGCGCAACAAGGTGGCCCGGGTAGTGCCAAGCGACAAAGGTTCGCTGATCCTGCCCAGCGTGGTGGCGATCGGCGACAAGGGCGATCTGCTGGTCGGGAACGTCGCCAAGGACCAGATGGTGGTGAACCCGCGCAACACCATCTACGGCGCGAAGCGCCTGATCGGGCGGCAGTACAACTCCAAGATCGTCCAGGACATCAAGCACTACTTCTCCTACGAGATCGTGGAGGGGCCCAGCGGCGAGGCGGCGGTGGTGATGGGCGGGAAGGTGTACTCGCTCCCGCAGATCAGCGCCTTCGTGCTGCAGCACTGCAAGCGCGTCGCCGAGGCCACGCTGGGGCAGGAGATCAACGAGGCGATCATCTCGGTGCCCGCGTACTACAACGACAACCAGCGCAACGCGGTGAAGGAGGCGGGAAAGCTCGCCGGCTTCAACGTCAAGCGCATCGTCAACGAGCCCACCGCGGCGGCGCTGGCCTACGGCCTGAACCGCGGGTTCGACCACAAGGTCCTGGTCTTCGACCTGGGCGGCGGCACCTTCGACGTCTCCGTCCTGCAGCTCCACGGGAACGTGATGGAGGTGCTGGCCACCGGCGGCGACACCTTCCTCGGCGGCGTGGACTTCGACAACCGGATCATCGACTGGGTGCTGGAGGAGTTCCGCAACCAGACGAAGATCGACCTCACGCAGTCGCCCATCGCCATGCAGCGGATCAAGAACGCGGCGGAGGCGGCGAAGATCGACCTCTCGCTGCTCAGCAACGTGGTGATCGAGCTGCCCTACATCGCCGACCGCAAGGGCAAGCCGGTGGACCTGCGCATCCCGCTCTCGCGCGAGCGGGTGAATACGCTCACCATGGATCTGGTCGACAAGACCTTCCAGCTGGTGGAGAAGGTGCTCGGGGAGAAGAACCTGCCCCGCGCCGACATCCAGGAAGTGCTGCTGGTGGGCGGCCAGACCCGCATGCCGCTGGTGCAGGGGAAGGCGCACCAGTTCTTCGGCAAGCCGCCGCGCAAGGGGGTGCACCCGGACGAGTCGGTGGCGCTGGGCGCCGCGCTGCTCGCGGAGTCGATGCAGGAGATCGACTCGGTCACCCTGGTCGACGCGCTGAGCATGCCCATCGGATTCGCAACGCCGGGCGGCCGGTTCCGCAAGGTGATCGAGAAGAACACGCAGATTCCCTCGAAGAGCAGCTTCCGCCTGCCGCCGGCGCGCGACGGCAAGGGGCTGGAGCTGGACATCTTCCAGGGTGACAGCGACAAGATCATCGACAACGAGTACCTCGGGACTCTCCGCTTCCCCGCGGAGGTGGCTGGACAGCGGGTGAACTTCTTGTTGGATGAAGAGTGCCTGCTGCACGTCACCATCGAGGCGGCGAACGGCGAGACGCGCGAGCTGATGCTGGCGACGCGCGACACGCCGGCCGCTTTGAAGGCCGCGTGGCAGGAGGACGCCGAGCGGCGCCGGCTGGCAGCCGAGCGGCAGAACGACACCGCCGGGGATCAGTCGCGCGGCCTGTTCGCGTCGATCCGCAAGGTCTTCGGCGGGCAATGAAGTTCCCCTCGCGGGAGTGGTGCGAGGCGGCCGCGGCCACGATGCTGAGAGATCCGGAAACGATCGCCGCCATCGCCGACTTCGGCCCGGTGGTCGCCGGCGTCGTCATCGAGCGGGGCGCCGGCCTGCGCAGCGATTTCTGCGTGCTCGCGCACATCGAGCCGGGCCGGCCCGCAGGGCTCACGTATCCGGAGGACGAGGACGAGCTGGAAGAGTACGAACCCGACTACATCGCCTGGGCGTCCTACGCGGTCTGCCGCGGCTTGCTGGAGCGGGCGTTCGCGGGAGAGCGGCCGGATCCGCTGCGGGCCATCCTCGAGCGGAAGGTGCGCCTGCACGGCGATCTGCAGCGCCTGGTGAAGCACGCCGGCAGGCACCGGGGAGCGGGACTCGACGCCCTGCGCGCGGTCCCCAGCGAATTCGTGTAAACAGACGGCCCATGGCCTCCAAGACGCTGCGCGAGCGCGCCACCGAGCTGGGGATGAAGGCGATGGGCAAGCTCTTCGAGGATCCCAGACGCGCCGAGGCGATCGCGGCGGCGATCGGCGGGCTGCAGCGCGCCAAGCAGGCGCTGGACGACGTGCAGGAGAAGACGCTGCGGGCGGCGGGGCTGGTGACGCGCGAGGATTTCAAGGACGCGGGCAAGCGGCTTTCGGCGCTGAAGCGGAAGATGCGCGAGCTCGGGGACGAGCTGGATCGGCTGATCGCGGACCAGAAGAAGTAGCGGAGGTGGGCATGCGCTGGACGGGGTTGCTCCTCGCGGTCGCCTGCACGCACACGCAGCCGGCTCCGGCGCCGCTCGGGGTGCCACCGGAGAATGCGGCGGGGCCGGCGAGTCTGCCGGATGCCGAAGACGGAGGTGCCGCGGATGGGGGCACGGACGCCGGCGCGCCGCGCGCGGACCTGGCCAGCCCGAGCACCGAGGTGCGCCCGGACTTGATTCCGCAGACATTCGCGAGTCGTCCAGACAAGCCTTGACGCCCGCGCTGCGGCATGCGAATTGAACCGCCCCGTCCGGGGCGCTTAGCTCAGCGGTAGAGCACTGCCTTCACACGGCAGGGGTCGAGGGTTCGAATCCCCCAGCGCCCACCAAGTAAGTTGCTGATGTTATTCATGATTTATCTAGATCCGAGAAGACATGTCGCGCCGCGTTAGTGACCTCCGTGTCAGCACCGTGTCAGTCTGAGGACGCCCGACCACGCGGGTTGGTCGAGCTACGCGCCACGCCACCGCGTTGAGAGGCTCGTCGTCGTGGTTGACGTCGAGGTGCTGGCGTACAAGAGCGAGAGCGACGACGACATCCACGCCATCATCCGGGGCGGCCGTGGGCACCTGATGGTCGCCGAGTTCCCTGCGTCCTGGTGCACGACCGGATCGCCGTACGCGAAGCAGATGGAGCTTGCGCGGCGCCGCTTCACCGCTGCCATGCGCCGACACGTCCAGCACCTCCGCCTGACCGGAGTGGTCTTCTTCGACAAGCTGCACGGACAGATCGGCGGCGCGCTGAATGGCGTCGAGATCCACCTGGTGCTGAAGGTGGAGGTGCCGGCGGGGTGCAAGCCTTGAGCGGCTTCGGGGCCCCAGAGGGCGGCAGCGCTAGTCTGGT
>JBGQLA010000353.1:0-5267 GCA_041499865.1 Deltaproteobacteria bacterium | reverse complement strand
CGTCGAGCAGCGTGTCGAGATGCCGCGCCAGGAAGTTGGGACCGTCCTCGGTCAGGTATCCCTGCTCGGATCGCGTGCCCACCTTGCCACCCGCGCGCACATCCGACTCGAACACCCGGGGCTCGGCCCCGCGCCGGACCAACTCGTGCGCCGCGGAAAGACCCGCGATTCCACCCCCGATGACCGCGATCCGCATGCCACCTCCTCTGCAATTCTTGCGCACCCGAAAGCGGGGCGCATTTTCTGCGTTCAACGGGTCGCGCCGCCGACTGAAAACGGACTGAAGCAACGGTCATTCTACGGCACGGATCGTGAAGATGTATGCATCATGTCCGCGTTCCCCCCCGTGACTGAAGAGCTGGTCCGCCGCTACGACGTCCCGGCGCCCCGGTATACGAGCTATCCCACCGCGCCGGAGTGGTCGGAGCAGATCGGCCCCGCCGACCTCGCCAACGCCCTGCAGGCGGCCGGCGCGCAGGGCGCCCAGGCGCCGCTCTCGCTCTACGTGCACATCCCGTTCTGCAAGGAGCGCTGCACGTTCTGCGGCTGCAACGTGGTGATCGCGCGCAACCAGCATACCGCGGACCGCTACATCGCGATGCTCGCCCGCGAGATGGACAGCGTGGCGCAGCCGCTGGGCGAGCGGCGCACGCTCTCGCAGGTTCATTTCGGGGGCGGCACTCCCACCTTCCTCGACGAGAAGCAGCTCACCGCGCTCTGGCAGAGCATCACCCGGCGCTTCTCCATCGCCCACGACGCCGAGGTGGCGGTGGAGGTCGACCCGGTGGTGACCACCCGCGGCCAGATCGCCCTGCTCCGGTCGTTCGGGTTCAACCGCATCTCCCTGGGCGTGCAGGACCTCGACCCGAAGGTGCAGAAGGCGATCGACCGCATCCAGACCGAGGAGGAGACGCGCTCGGTGCTGGAGTACGCGCGCAGCCTCGGGTACGGCGGGATCAACGTCGACCTGATCTACGGGCTGCCGTACCAGACGCAGGAGAGCTGGGCGGCCACGCTGCAGAAGATCATCGCCATGCGGCCCGACCGCGCCGCGGTGTACGGGTTCGCCTACGTTCCCCAGCAGCGCACGAACCAGAAGCGGCTTCCGGTTGCCGGCATCCCCCGCGGCGCCGAGAAGCTCGGCCTGTTCCGCACCGCCTGGGAGGCGTTCACCGCTGCGGGCTATCGGCCCATCGGCATGGACCATTTCGCGCTGCCCGAGGACGAGCTTGCCAAGGCGCAGGAGCGGCGTACCCTCACCCGGAACTTCCAGGGATACACGGTCAAAGCGGCGGGCGACGTGGTGGCCATCGGCGCCTCGGCGATCAGCGACGTGAGCGGGTTGTACGCCCAGAACGCGCGCGGTCTGCCCCAGTACTACGCCGCCATCGGCGAAGGCCGGCTGGCCACCGATCGCGGCTTCCGCTGCAGCGACGACGACCGGCGCCGCCGCGGGATCATCAACAGCCTGATGTGCAACTTCTGGGTGGATCTCGGCTCGACGCGCGGCTGGGAGTCGGAGCTAACTCGTCTCGGGAAGCTGGAAGGCGAAGGGCTGGTCTCCGTGCGCGGCAGCGAGATCGAGCTGACGCCGCTGGGCCGGATCTTCGTGCGGAACGTAGCCTGCGTCTTCGATGCGTATCTGGGGCATGGCGGAAGGCTTTTCTCGAGGGCCGTGTGATGGGCGACAAGGCCATTTATCTGTTCGGCGGCGGATCGGCGGACGGGCGGGCGGAGCTGAAGGAGCTCCTCGGAGGCAAGGGGGCGGGCCTCGCGGAGATGGCGCGGCTCGGGGTGGCGGCGCCGCCCGGGTTCACCATCACCACCGAGGTGTGCGCCGCATTCCAGCAGGCGCACGCCATTCCCGCGGAGGTCTCCTCGCAGATCCCGGCGGCCATCGCACACGTGGAAACGATCACCGGGCTGCGCTTCGGAGATCCCGAGGCGCCGCTCTTGCTCTCGGTTCGCTCCGGCGCCCGGGTCTCGATGCCGGGGATGATGGACACCGTGCTGGATCTCGGGCTCAACGACGCCACCGTGCGCGGGCTAGCGGCGCGCAGCGGCGAGCGGTTCGCCTGGGACTGCTACCGGCGGTTCATCTCCATGTACGGCGGCGTCGTGCTCGGGCTGGGAGACGAGCCGTTCGACCAGATCTTCGACGGGGTCAAGCACGCGCGGCACGCCGCGACCGACTCCGACCTCGGCGCCGCGGATCTCGCCGAGGTGGTGCGGAAGGCGAAGGCGTTCATCCAGGCGCGCACTGGACATCCGGTGCCCGACCAGCCGCGCGAGCAGCTCCTTCGCGCCATCGAAGCGGTGTTCCACTCCTGGGAGAACCCGCGCGCCGTGGCCTACCGCGCGCTGCACCGGATCCCGGGCGAGTGGGGCACCGCCGTCACCGTGCAGGCGATGGTCTTCGGCAACCTCGGCGACGACTCGGGGACAGGAGTGGTGTTCTCCCGCGACCCGGCCACCGGCGAGAACGTGCTCTATGGCGAGTTCCTTCAGGGCGCGCAAGGCGAGGACGTGGTGGCGGGCATCCGGACGCCGCTGCACATCGCCGAGATGGAGCGGAAGTTCCCCGAGGCGTACCGCGGCCTGGTGGAGACGGTGCGCAACCTGGAAGCGCACTTCCGCGACCTGCAGGACGTCGAGTTCACGGTGGAGCACGGGCGGCTCTGGGTTCTGCAGTGCCGCTCGGGCAAGCGCACCGGGACCGCCGCCGTCCGGCTGGCGGTGGAGATGGTGGACGAGGGTCTGATCGATCGCCGGACCGCGGTCTCGCGGGTGGAGCCGCCCGCGCTGGAGCAATTGCTCCGGCCGGTGTTCGACGGCGACGCGCGCGCCAAGGCGGAGCTGCTCGCGAACGGCCTGCCTGCCGGACCGGGCGCCGCATCGGGCCGCGCGGTCTTCAGCGCAGCGGAGGCGGAGGGGTCGGTCGGCCGGGGCGAGAGGGTGATCCTGGTTCGCGAGCAGACCAGTCCCGAGGACATCCGCGGGATGGCGGCCGCCGAGGGCCTGTTGACGCAGTTCGGCGGGATGACCTCGCACGCGGCCTTGGTCGCGCGGCAGATGGGCAAGGTGGCGGTGGTGGGGGTGGAGTCGATGAAGATCGACGCCGAGGGCGCCCTGTTCGGGACCCGGCGCATCCGACCCGGCGACTGGATCTCGCTCGACGGCAGCGCCGGCGAGGTGATCTCCGGCAAGCTGCCCACGCGCGAGTCGGAAGCCTTGCGAGGGCTTCTGGCGAAGGATTCCTCCTCGCCCGTGGTGCGGCTGCTCTCCTGGGCGGACGAGCTGCGTCGGCTGGGCGTGCGCGCAAACGCCGATCAGGGCGACCAGGCTGCGATGGCGGCAGCGTTGGGCGCGCAGGGGATCGGGCTCTGCCGCACCGAGCACATGTTCTTCGGTCCGGGGAAGATCGAGCCGATGCGCGAGATGATCCTCGCGCGCAGCGAGCCGGAGCGCCGGACGGCGCTGGAGAAGCTGCTGCCGCTGCAGCGCGCCGACTTCGCGGCGATCTTCCGCGCGATGGACGGGCGCCACGTCACCATCCGCACCCTGGACCCGCCGCTGCACGAGTTCCTCCCGCACGACGAGGCAGGGATCGCCGAGGTGGCGAAGGCGACGGGCCGCACGCCGGCGGAAGTGGCTGCGCGCGTCGACGAGCTGGCGGAGTCCAACCCCATGCTGGGGCTGCGCGGCTGCCGGCTGGGGATCTCGTATCCGGAGATCACCGAGATGCAGGCGGTGGCCATCTTCGAGGCCGCGTGCGACGTGGCGGAGGAAGGCGTGGTGGTCAAGCCCCAGGTGATGATCCCGCTGGCC
Organism: Deltaproteobacteria bacterium; assembly: GCA_041499865.1. GTDB lineage: Bacteria > Myxococcota > Myxococcia > Myxococcales > 40CM-4-68-19 > 40CM-4-68-19. The sequence continues at coordinate 1,439 of JBGQLA010000353.1, read as the reverse complement.
GGCTCGCGGGCGGAGCTGGAGCACCAGGCGAAGGTGGTGCGCGCAGCCGCGGAGCGCGTGTTCTCCCGGCGCGGGCGCCAGGTGGACTGGAAGTTCGGGGCAATGATCGAGGTGCCCCGCGCGGCGCTGCTCGCCGGCGAGATCGCCAAGGTCTCCGAGTTCGTCTCCTTCGGGACCAACGATCTCACCCAGACCGTCTACGGCCTCTCGCGCGACGACGTCGGGCCCGTGCTGGCGAAGTACCTCCAGCTCGGCATCTACCCGCAGGACCCGTTCGTCTCCCTGGACCCGGAGGGCGTCGGCCAGCTGGTGGAGATCGGCATCGAGCGCGGCCGCGCGGTCCGGCCGTCGCTGGAAGTGGGCATCTGCGGCGAGCACGGCGGAGACCCGGCCTCCATCGCGCTCTGCCACGAGCTGGGGCTGGACTACGTGTCCTGCTCGCCGTCGCGGCTTCCGGTCGCGCGGCTGGCGGCGGCGCGCGCAGCGATCTTTTCACAACGAGGAGCAAAGTCATGAAACGGATCCTGGTGGGAGTGGATGGTTCGAAGGAATCGCTCGAGGCAGCGCTTCTCGCGGCGAACCTGGCGCACCAGACGCACCGGTCGATCGAGCTCGCGCACGTGCTGCCCGACGCGATCCCCATGCCGCCGGAGGCTTTCTCCGCCGAGCTGGCGATCTGGCGCAAGGGCATCGCCGAAGAGGGCACCAAGCTGCTGAAGGAAGTCCGCGACCGCGTGGACCGCCCCGACACCGAGGCGCGCAGCACCCTGGTCGAGTCGGCCCGTCCAGCCGAGGCGCTGGCCGAGCTGGCAAAGGAGCCCGACGTCGACCTGGTGGTGGTCGGCCACCGGGGCCGCAGCGCCGTAATGCGGGCCCTCCTGGGCAGCGTGGCGGATCGGCTGGTGCAGATCTGCCCGAAGCCAGTGCTGGTGGTCCGCTAGCGAGAACCAAGAAACCCTGTTCACGAACCGGGGCGCCACTCTCGTTGAGGGTGGCGCCCGTGGCGTCTTGAGGTCCCAACTCCCGAAGCCGCAGCCCCAGCCCAAGCCCCGCACCCAGACGCGCACCCGAGCGAGCGAACCCCCAAATGGGTGGAGGGCCACCCGAATTCGTCCAGAACGGCAACGCCGCATCGAAGCAGCTGAACGTCACCCAGAATCCGAGGTCTGCCCGAATCAATTCAGCTCGTCGCGATCCGCCGCCTGATCCAGTTGCGGCCGAGACTCGCGCCTCCGGCGCCTGGCGCTCCAGCGTCGAGGCCAGAGCGACCAGACCAGCAGCGGCGCGAACTGCAGCGCCTAGAACACCGAACGGTTTGAAGGTCCATTCATCACGCGGCCTTCTGTGTCTGCACGGTTGCGGTTAATTGCCTGTGGACCGTTTCGAGGTTCAGCACCGAGCTGGCGCGGCGGATGTCGAAGAGGTTCTTGCGCACACCG